>NZ_JAHRYQ010000002.1:64866-369723 GCF_020622065.1 Geothrix sp.
GGGGCGGCGTCCCCGCGCGAAGGATCGACCGCGAGGAGATGGACCGCATCAAGTCCGAGATCCGAGGCATGTCTGAAACTCTGGGGTGACAACGGTTATCGTGAGCCTTGGCAGGGATGGAACGCGGGACTAGGCAACGCACGGCGATCCCGGGACAATGGCGGTTTCCCCCCGGGGCCACCCCCCTTCTCACCTCAGGTTCAGCTGATGCGCAGATTCGCTCTCATCCCCACCCTTCTCGTTCCTGCGGCCCTGGTGGCCCAGGCTCCGGCCCCTTCTCTGGGAGACCGCGTGAAGGCCGAGCGGCCCGCCGTGGACAAGCTCCTGGCCGAGCTGAAGTTCCCCGAGGCCCAGAAGCGGGCCGAGGCCCTGCTTCCTACCGTGAAGCCCGCCTTCGACAAGACCAACAACCAGACCATGGTGCAGAGCTGCGCCACCTACATGGATCTGGGCCAGGCCTACCGCATGGCGCTGGAGACGGCGGACGCGGCCGGCGCCTGGGAGAAGGCCCTCGAGTACGCGAAGACGGCCAAGGCCCTGAGCCTCGAGAGCTACGCGGCCGTGAAGGAACCTTTCACCCAGACCGTGACCTACTACACCGCCTCCGGTGTCCGGGCCAAGCAGGTGCTCGAAGAGAACGCCGATCGCATCAAGGAACTGAAGGCCATGACCACCCTCGATCCGGGCCAGCGCCAGGAACTGGACCTGGCCCTCGGCGTGGAGAAGGAAGTCGGTGACAGCGCCAAGTGGGTGAAGTTCTTCCAGACCTACCTGGATGTCACCAAGCGCGAGTCCGAAGCCTTCGATCCCCTGGTCACCATCATGGAGAAGAAGCTCCAGGGCGAGCAGGACCAGATCAACGAATACAAGGGCGGCAAGGGCGACAAGACGAAGTGGGTCGAGGCCGTCGTGTCCAGCCCCGCCTACCTCGAGGCCCAGGGCGACAAGGCCGGCAAGGCACGCTTCCTGTATCGTCTCGCGACCCTGGATCCCGAGAGCAAGAAGGTCCAGCACCAGTTGGACATCCTGAATGGCAAGGCTGCGGCCCCCGCACCCAAGGCCACCAAGAAGGGAAAGAAGGGCTGATCCCTTCCGGGGCTGTACCCTGAGGCATGGCCCGTCGTTCTTCCTCCCGCATCCCCGTCCGCGCCCCGTCGCGCACCCCTGACCGACGGGAGTCCCCTGGAACGCCCAGGCCCCAGGTTTCACGGCCCCAGGGCCCGGCGCTCCGGCCGTATGAAAGCTTTGAAGCGGCCTTCATCGGCCATCCCGAGGGCACCGGCGGATTCCTGAGGATCCCCGGCATGCCCAAGGGCCCAGGTGCGGACCTTCTGGTGGATTGGCGGGACGCCCATGGCGCCATCCACGGGGACCGCGTGGTGGCCGAAGTGAGCGGCGAAGGCTGGGATGGACGCCTCAAGGCCCGGATCCTGGAGATCAAAGGCCGGGGCGAAGTCCCCCTGCCCGGAACCCTCCAGAAGCAGCCCTGGGGCTGGCGGGTGGTGCCCCTCGAACCGCGGATCTCCCAGATCATCGCCGTCCCACCGACGGATCTGGCCGAGGATGGCGAGCTCGTCAGCGTGAAGCTCGACGCCGATCCCGAGGCCAAGCAGCTGCGCGGCACCGTGGTGGCGCGGCTCGGGAAGAAGACCGACCTGAAGATCGAGAACCGCCTCACGGCAGCCCTGTTCAACCTCCGCACGACCTTCCCCGATGCCGTCATGAAGGAATTGGCCCCCTTCCCCACCCGCATTGCGGCCGAGTGGCTCCGCGGTAGAGAGGATCTCCGCGAAGTGCTGACCTGCACCGTGGATCCGCCCACCGCGAAGGATTTCGACGACGCCATCAGCCTGGAGGCCCTGCCCAAGTCCGAGGGCGGCGGCTGGCTGCTGGGCGTGCACATCGCCGATGTGAGCCACTATGTCGCGGAGGGCGGCCCGCTGGACGAGGAGGCCCGCCTGCGCGGCACCTCGGTCTATTTCCCGGATGAAGCTATTCCCATGATCCCGGACCGCCTCAGCGGCGACCTCTGCAGCCTGCGCGAAGGCGTGGACCGGCTCACCATGACGGCCTGGATGACGATCTCGCCCGAACTCGAGGTCGTGGAGACGCGGCTTTCGGAAAGCGTCATCCGCAGCGCGAAGCGCCTCACCTACGACGAGGTGAAGGAGGCCTGCATCGACCTGTCGACCCGCAAGCGGGCCGAGCTGGGCGAAGCCCTCTGCGCCCACCTGGACGAAGCCCTGGTGCTCTCCCGGCGCCTGACCCAGGTGCGCCTGGAACGCGGAGCCATGAACCTGGACTCGGAGGAGGCGGAGTTCATCTTCGACGAGGAGGGCCGTCCCGTGGACGCCCGGCGCTATCCCCGCCATGACGCCCACCGCATGATCGAGGAGTTCATGCTGCTGGCGAACGAAACGGTGGCGCGCTTCTTCACCCGCAAGAAGATCCCCTCCATCTACCGCATCCACGACGAACCCGATCCGCTGAAGCTGGAGATCTTCGCCGAAGTGGCCCGCGCCTTCGGGCTCCTCAAGCCCAAGGAGGTGCCCACGCCGGAGCACCTCAACGCCATGCTCGACAAGATCCGGGGCGGGCCGCTGGAGGCCATGATCAACAACCTGCTGCTCCGCAGCCTCAAGAAGGCCGAGTACAGCGTCGACAACATCGGCCATTCGGGCCTGGCGCTCCAGGACTACCTGCACTTCACCAGCCCGATCCGGCGCTATCCCGACCTCATCGTGCATCGCCTGCTGAAGAAGATCCTGCGGGGCGAGCAGCTGCCCGAGAGCCTCCACAGCCACCTGGCCGTGCTGGCCAAGGGGGCCAGCGATGCGGAACAGAAGGCGACCGAGGCCGAGCGCGAGAACGACAAGTGGAAGGCCTGCCTGCTCATGAAGTCCCGCATCGGCCAGCGCTTCCGGGGCCGCATCCAGGGCTTCTCGGCCAAGGTGGTGTTCATCACGCTGGAATCGCCCTTCGTGGAGGCCGGTGTGCCCCTGGCGGCCCTGGGCGGGAACTTCTGGGTGGACGAACATCGGATGAAGGCCACGGGCCTGCGCGGCACCGTGGTGCTCTCCATCGGCGATGCAGTGGAAGTCGAGATCACCACCGTGGACGAGGATCTCCGCCGCATCAGCGCCTGGCTCACGGAAGCGAAGGCCCAGGATGCGCACGGGAAGGGTTGCGTCTTCGTCCCCACGCTGGCCGCGCCGGCCGTGCTGCGCGAAGGGGATCTGGAGCAGCCCCGCCGGAAGGGCGCTTCCCGGACGCGGGAGACACACCCGCAGCGCGAGACCGCCCCCAAGGGGCGCCCACCCAAGAAGGCCCGCGTGGCCAGCGGCAAAGGCCGGGAAGCCAAGCCCAAGGCGCCTAAAGGAAGCGTCCGGGGGAGCGCACGGGGCGGGGCCAAGCGGAAGGGCCGATGATCGTCGCCCCGTCGCCTGTGCGCTGTCTGGGGGTGGATCCGGGCTCCCTGGCCTGTGGATGGGCCGTGGTCGAGCGCTTCGGATCGCGGATGACCCTGGTGGAGGCCGGCGTCATCCGCAACCCCCGGGGGGCGGATTTCGACCAGCGGGCCCTGCATATCCATGAACGGCTGGCGGAGGCCATCGCCGCCCACCATCCCGGCTTCATGGCCGTGGAATCCCCTTTCGTGGAGAAGAACGCCGCCACCGCCTTGAAACTGGGCCAGATCCGCGGAGGCATCCTGCTCACGGCGGCCCTGCACGGGCTGCCCGTGGGCGACTACAACCCCATGCAGGTGAAGAAGGCCGTCAGCGGCTACGGGTGGGCGGACAAGAGCCAGGTGGGAAAGATGGTGATGACCCTGCTGAACTTGAAGGAGCCCCTGGCCGCCGATGCGGCGGATGCGGCGGCCGTGGCCATCGGTCATCTCCTGGCGACCCGGGGTCTGCCGGCGGCTCCGGGACGGGCCTGACCGGGCCTATAACGACCCGAATGTCATGTTTTTCAAGGCCTTCGGAAATTGTCATGCACTTCATGACAAAAAACTTCGTAACTCATGACATTTCTTGTGATGTCTATCACTAGCCTAAGTCATCCGCAATGACGATCATGATGTCCAGGAAGCACACGGAGCCGCCATGCACATGGACACCGCCGCCCGACAGCACAACCCAGCCTTCTGGACCACCGCTGAGCGGTTGCACGAAGTCTTCAACCAGCTTGAGCACCAGATGAGCAGCTCGCCGCGCGGTCTGGCCGTGCTCCGCCAGGTCCAGGCCCTCGAAGCCGAACTCGAAGCCGAAGTGATGCACCGCAGCCGCCGCATCGCCGCAGCCTGATCGTTTCCTCCTGACGCAGAAGGGCCCGGCGATGCCGGGCCCTTCTGCGTACCGGCCGAGATCACGGCTTCGGCGGTTCCATCCGGAAGCTGAAGGTCTTCCAGGGGGCATCCAGCAGGACGCGGGTTTCGCCGCGCCAGCTGAAATCCGGGTTCTCACTGCGGATCAGAAGACTGCCGCCGGCCTGGGAGGCATCGAACACAACATTGGGCCTGGATTCGGCCCATGGAGTGGCAGCCGTCGGCTCCTCTGAGGGCCTCGTCCCGATGTGAATGCTCGCCAGCGCCTTGGTGCCTTCCGACGGCAGGATGTTCAGAACCAAGTTCCCCCGGCCACTGATGCGCAGATAAAGAGTCTTCTGCCCCCCAGAGCCCCGGATCACCCCTCGCACCTCACCGTCCGCCAGCGGCGCCTCGGGTTGCACGGCCTTGGCGGCCAGCACATCCATCACCAAGGCACGGTAGCGGGTCGCCTCCTCGGTGATGCGCCCTTCCTCCAGGGCCCTCTCCCCGCAGTTGTAGGCCGCCACGGCTTTCGCCACATCCCCCTGATAGCGGTCCAGGAGAAAGCGCAGGTACTTCGCCCCCGCCGCCATGACCTGGGCGGGATCGTTCAGGTCCTTCGCGCCGTAGGTCCGGGCGGTGTCGGGCATGACCTGGAGCAGGCCCAGAGCCCCCAGCGGGCTTCTGGCCGCTGAGTTGAAGCCGCTCTCCACCCAGGCCATGCTGCGGAGCAGCTGGGGATCCACACCTTCGCGGATCGCCAGGGCATCGAGCTGGGCCACCACCGCGGCCGGGGCTCCGATGGGAGGGTTCGCCGGAGTGGCCGCCCGCAAGGCCACCACCGCGCAGGGGATCAGGAGGAGGGTGAGAAGCCCCCCATGGAAGCCCGTGACGGGCCTGGGCGTGAGCAGCCGTTCGATGCGCGCGAGCAAATGTCCTCCTCGGGCCGCGAGGGCCGGAAACAGCGGGAACGGAAGGGCGGGCTGGAGGTCATCCAGCGCATTGAGGGCCAGGGCCAGGCGCCGCGGATCGCCGAGGCTCCGGGCCGCCAGATCATCGGCGAGTTCCTCGCGCTCGGCCCGGATCCGGGCCGAAAGCCACCAGACGGCGGGATGGAAGAAGAGCAGCGTCTCGGCGAGGCCCTGAAGCAGGTTGCCAAGGTAGTCCAGGCGGTGCACATGGGCCAGCTCATGGGCCAGGAGCGCCTCCAGATAGGCCTGAGGCAGGCTGGTGAGCAGGGCGACCGGAACCAGCACCACGGGCCTCCACAGGCCGAGGGCCATGGGCGTGTCGCCCCGCCTCGTCAGGAGCAGACGGACGGAGCACCGCAGGCCCATCCGCTCCGCCAGCGCCTTGACCACAGCCTCCCATTCGCGAGGGGCCGGGGTCCCCTCCCGTCTCCAGCGCAGGCTGAGCGCGAAGCCCCCGCCCAGGCGCACGGCCATGAGGCCGGCCCCCAGCGCCCACAGCGCCACCAGCACCGGCAGGCGGGGCTGAAGCGCCGCTTCCAGGCGGGTCAGCAACGGGGGGGCGATGGTCAGCGTCGAAGCGCGGTGGACGGTGGGCGACGCGAGGATCTGGAGGTCCATGCCGACCTGCCCCGGCCCCGCCGACACGGGGCGGTGGAACCGCCAGGCCGTGCCCGCCGGCACCACCAGGCATAGGAACAGGATCAGACCATTCAAGGCGTGGCGCGAGCGGTCCCGCAGGAAGAGGCCACCCCCCGCCGCCAGCAGCACCAGGAGACAGCCCTGCCAGAGCGAATGAATGAGGGACCAGCCCAGGATCTGGATGAAGGCGGTCATTGCTCCTCCCCGCCCAACATCTCCCGAATGCGGTTCTTCTCGTCGGGGCTGACGGTTCCGGAGCGGAGGGCCGCAAGCACCAGCGCCGCGGCCGAACCCCCGAACAACCGCTCGGTCAGGTCCGTCACCAGGCCGCCCTCCGTGGTTGCCCGGCTCTGGGCAGGCGCGTAGACATGACTGCGTTGGCTCTCATCCCGGGTCACCAGGCCCTTCTCCAGCATCACCTGGAACATCCGCAGCACGCCGGTGTACGCATAGTCCTCTCGGCGGCTCAGGTAGGCATGGACCTCCTTGACCGTGGCCGGGCCCAGCTCCCACAGGATGCGCAGGAGCTTGAGCTCCACTTCTGTCGGCTTGACGGGACGCTTCATGGGACCTCTTACACAAGATGGTGTAGACAATTTTGTGTATATTCTTCCCGCTGTCAATCCGGAAACAAGCCGGACAGGACCAGGAATGCCGAGCAAGCTCCGGCCGGCTTTGCCACACCAGGGTGCGGGGCCCCGAAGAATGAAAAGGGCACCCCGAGGAGGGGTGCCCAGGAGTCTCGGCCGAATGGGTCGTTGGCCGGAAGGGGCTGGCGAAAACGGTCGCCCCGAGGGAGGAAAGAGAGTCTCTTCCCGCCCCCCAGGCTAGGCCGCAGTTCCAACCTCACAAGGGGAAAAGAGGCCGATCTAGTTCCGCGCGATGGTCCCGGGCCGGTAGGCGGTGTAGTGCGGCTCCCACTGGGCCTTGGCGAGGATGGCTTCGAGCTGATCGTCGTCCAGCAGGCGCCCCAGGCCCACATTGCGGGCCTCGATGCTCACGGCCTTGGCCACGGCAAGCGACACCTTCCGGATGTCCTTCATCTCCGGCAGGAGCAGGCCCGTGGTCTCCTGGTCGGGGGTCACGAAGGCACTGATGGCCTTGCTGGCCGCCAGGAACATGCCGTCGGTGATCCGCGAGGCCTTGCATACCAAGGCCCCCAGGCCCACGCCGGGGAAAATGTACATGTTGTTGCACTGGGAGGTCTGGAGCATCCGCCCGTTCCAGTCCACCGGCGCGAAGGGGCTGCCCGTGGCCACGAGGCCCTTGCCGTTCGTGGCCTTCCACACGGCCTCGGGCGAGCACTCGCACTTGTGGGTGGGGTTCGACAGGGCCAGGACGATGGGGCGTTCCGAGTGCTTGGCGGTCTCCGCCAGGATGGCCTCGCTGAAGAGGTTCGGCTGGGCCGTGACGCCGATGAGCACGGAGGGATGGGCGTTGCGCACCACATCCTGGAGACCGATGCGGGAGGGATCGTCCAGCTGCCAGCCTTCCACCGCCGAGCGGCACTGGGCCAGCGGCATCTGCGGCCCTTCCAGCAGCGGGTCGCCTTCGATGAGCAGGCCCTGCATGTCCACCGCGAAGATCCGCTGGCGGGCCTCCGCGTCGGAGAGCCCCTCCTCCTTGAGGGCCGCGCGGATGTTCATGGCGATGCCGGTTCCGGCCTGGCCCATGCCCACGATCACATAGCGCTCGTCCTGGAAGCGGCTCTTCTTGATCCGCATGGCCGTCATCAGCGCCGCGAGGGCGGTGGAGCCGGTGCCCTGGATGTCGTCGTTGAAGGAGAGGATGCGCTCGCGGTAGCGATCGAGGTTCTTGAAGGCCGTCTGCTTGGCGAAGTCCTCCCATTGCAGCAGGGCGCCGGGGAAGTTGCGCTTCACGCCGAGAACGAACTTCTCCACCAGCTCTTCATACTCCGCCCCCCGGAGGCGGGGCTTGCGGATGCCCAGGTAGAGGGGATCCTCCAGCAGGCGGGGGTTGTTGGTGCCCACATCCAGGGTGACGGGCAGGCAGACGCCGGGGTGCACGCCACCCGCGGCCACATAGAGGCTGACTTTGCCCACGGGGATACCCATGCCATCCGAGCCCAGGTCGCCCAGGCCCAGAATGCGCTCGCCATCCGTCACGACGATGAGGTTCACCTGCGGCTGGGAGAGTCCCTGGAAGATCTGGTCGATGTTCCCGATGTTTTCGGGCGTGATGTAGATGCCCCGGTAACGCCGCTGGATGTGGCTCAACTGAAGGCAGGCCTGGCCCACGGTGGGGGTGTAGATGATGGGCACCATCTCGTCCAGGTGATCCATCAGCAGTCGGTAGAAGAGCACCTCGTTCCGGTCCTGGAGGCCCGTGAGGTAGATGTAGCGTTCGAGGTCGTCAGTCTTGCGCTGGAAGGCTTCGTAGGTGCGGTCCAGCTGGGAATCCAGGGTCGAAATGCCGGGCCGGAGCATGCCATCAAGCCCCAGGCTCAGGCGCTCCTCCTTGGTGAAGGCAGAGGCCTTGTTCAGATGGGGGTCATTCAGGACCTGGCGACCCCGGACCAAGACCTCGTAGTATTCCTCGCCCGTCAGCGGGTCGATCTTAAAACCGAAGGTCTTCATGGCAGCCCCTTATGCGTGATCGCTGCGCCGCTTGCCGGCGCCAGGCAGGCGCGGGTTCCGCGGATTTCCGCGCGAAGGGACCCAGTGTAGCGGCCCTGTCGCGGGGTCAGGATCACAACCGCTGCAACCGCTCACCTCAGCAGCGTGGCCAACTCCAAGGGCGTCGTGACAGGCACTGCGCAGGTTTGCCCGCGGCATACGAAGGCGAGCGCCGTTCCTTCCGGGAAGCCCCGGTCCTCATGCAGGGGCAGCAATTGGTCCGACGAGGCCGAGATCACCCGGCCGGGCAGGTGCCGGCGGTGGACTTCCGCCAGCAGGGCCTGCACGGAGTCGCTGGCCGGATCTCCGGACACGGCCACCTCCAGGGCTTCCCGCAGGGCCAGGTCCAGGGCGCCCAGCAGACCCAGGAAGGCCCTGGGGGCCCGCGCCAGCCAGGGGCCGAAGCAGCGGAGGACCCCCTCGGCCGCCAGCCGGAAATCCTCGCGCTGCAGGTGCCGCGACAACCGCAGGAAGGCCCGGGCGGCCAGGGTGTTGCCGCTGGGGACGGCGTTGTCGAAGCCCGGCTTCTGCCGGAAGATCAGATCGGCCTGGCCTTCTTCAGTGCTGAAGAAACCGCCTTCCGCAGGATCCTGGAAGCGGGCCAGCAGTTCTTCCGCCAGGGCCTCCGCCCAGCGCAGCCAGGCCGGATCAAAGCCGGCTTCATAGAGATCCACCAGGCCTTCCACCACGGCGGCACCATCTTCCAGGAAGCCGGGCGTGTGCGCCCGGCCCTGGCGCCACACCCGCAGCAGGCGACCCTCCCGCCAAAGCTCCCGGCGCAGGAAGGCTGCGCAGGCCTGGGCCGCCTCCAGGTACCGGGGATCGCCCAGCACCTGGAAGCCCCGGGCCAACGCCGACAGGGTGAGGCCATTCCAGGAGGCCAGGATCTTGTCGTCCTTGCCGGGCCGAACCCGGCGGTCCCGCCAGAGGCGCAGCTGTTCCCGCAGGGCCTTGTCCTCGTCTTCAGAGAGGCCATCCGCCGGGCCCCGGGAGAAGCGATGCACGACGCTCTGGCCATGCCCGAAGGTCCCGGCCTCCGTGATGCCATAGGCCACGCAGAACCGCGCGCCATTCTCCGGCCCCAGCGCCTCGCGCACCTCCGCCGGCGTGAAGGCGTAGAACTTCCCCTCCTCGCCCTCGCTGTCCGCATCCTCGCTGGAGTGGAAGCCCCCGCTGGGATCGCGCAGGTCCCGCAGCAAGTAGTCTAGGGTCTCCCGGGCCACCTGGGCGTAGCGGGCCTCACCCGTGGCCTGGAAGGCCGTGAGGTAGCAGGCGGCCAACTGGGCGTTGTCGTAGAGCATCTTCTCGAAGTGGGGCACCAGCCACTGGCCGTCCACGCTGTAGCGGGCGAAGCCGCCGCCCAGGTGGTCATACATGCCGCCTTCCCACATGGCGTCCAGCGTGCGGAGCGCCATGACCTGATCCGCCGCGGTGCCCCGCGCCAGGATCAGCTCCACGGCCATGTGCTGGGGGAACTTCGGGGCCGGGCCGAAGCCGCCCCAGCGGGCATCGAAGCCTTGCCGGAGCTGGGCGAGGGCCGCCTCGATCACCTCGCCGTCAGGCCGGTGCGCCCCGGCCTCGACGGTGGCCTGGCGCTGCAGTTCCTCGGCCAGGCTGCGGGCCTGGGTGAGCACCCCGGTCCGATCCTCCCGCCACGCCTCGGCGATGCGGGTGAGCAATGGGATGAAGCCCGGCATACCCCCGCGGGATTCCGGCGGGAAGTAGGTGCCGCCATAGAAGGGCTCCAGCTCTGGCGTGAGCCAGACACTCATGGGCCAGCCGCCCCGGCCCGTGAGCGTTTGCACGGCGTCCATGTAGAGGTCGTCCAGGTCCGGCCGTTCCTCCCGATCCACCTTGATGCTCACGAAATGGGCGTTCAGGAGTTCGGCCACCGCCGGATTCTCGAAGCTCTCCCGCTCCATGACATGGCACCAGTGGCAGGCGCTGTAGCCGATGCTCAGGAAGATCGGCTTCTGTTCGGCCCGGGCCCGGGCCAGGGCCTCTTCGCCCCAGGGAAACCAGTCCACCGGGTTGTGGGCGTGTTGGAGGAGATAGGGGCTGAGGCTTTCGGAAAGGCGGTTGGGCATAATCCCGACTCCTTTTGTCAGGATTATGCCCCAGGATCCCTTTTCCAACAGGGGAAAGTGCATCCCGCCCAGTACAATGAGCGTTTTGGTCCATGCCGGGGTCCCATGTTCGACAGCCTCACCCAGAAACTCAGCCAGGCCATGAAGGCCCTCCGGGGCCAGTCCAAGCTGACGGAAGCCAACCTCGAAGCCGTGCTGCGCGAAGTGCGCATGGCCCTCCTGGAAGCCGATGTGCATGTGAGCGTGGCCCGCACCTTCCTCCAGCGGGTGAAGGAGAAGGCCCTGGGCGCCGAGGTCATGCAGGGCCTCAATCCCACCCAGGCCTTCATCGACATCGTCCACCGGGAGCTGGTGGAGATCATGGGCGGCCAGGCGCCGGAACACCCCATCGCCTTCGCCGCCAAGCCGCCGACGGTGGTGATGATGGTGGGCCTGCAGGGCGCGGGCAAGACCACCACCTGCGGCAAGCTGGCGGTCTTCCTCAAGAAGCTGGGCCGCTCCCCCTTGCTGGTGCCCGCGGATGTCTACCGCCCCGCGGCCATCGAGCAACTGCATGTGGTGGCCAAAGATGCCGGCGTCCCCTCTTTCCACACGGAGGAAAAGGACCCCGTCGCCATCTGCGGCGCAGCCCTGGCCGAAGCGAAGCTGAAGGGCTGGGACACGGTCATCCTCGACACCGCCGGCCGTCTGCACCTGGACGAAACGCTGATGGAGGAGCTGGCCCGCATCAAGACCGCCACCTCGCCGGACGAGATCTTCTTCGTGGCCGATGCCATGACGGGCCAGGACGCCGTCCGGAGCGCCACCGCCTTCCACGAGAAGCTGGGCATCACGGGCGTGGTGCTCACCAAAACCGACGGCGACACCCGCGGCGGCGCGGCCTTCAGCATCAAGCAGGCCACGGGCCAGCCCCTGAAGTTCGTGGGCGAGGGAGAGAAGCTGGAGGACTTCCAGCGCTTCCACCCCGACCGCATGGCCCAGCGCATCCTGGGCATGGGCGATGTCCTCAGCCTCATCGAGCACGCCAAGGACAAGCTCGACGAGAAGGAAGCCGAGGTCATGGCCAAGCGCCTGGCCAAGAACCAGTTCACGCTCGAGGACATGCGCAAGCAGTTCCAGCAGGTGCAGAAGCTGGGCTCCATGAACAAGATCCTCGGCATGCTGCCGGGCCTGGGGCAGATGAAGGATCAGCTGGCGAGCGTGGCCACCGACAAGCGCATCAAGCATCTCGAGGCCATCATCAACTCCATGACGCCCGCCGAGCGCGCCAACCACAACCTGCTGGACGGCAAACGCAAGCGGCGCATCGCCTCGGGCAGCGGCCGCCCCGTGAGCGAGATTAACCAGCTCATCAAGCAGTTCGTGGAGACGAAGAAGATGATGGGGCAGATGAACGATCCCAAGTTCATGGCCCGCATGCAGCGCATGGCCAAGATGGGCGGCGGGCCCAACCTGCCCTTCTAGTGACCTCCCTTCGGCCGGAGCCCCGCTCGACCAGGACCTGGCTGATCCTGGTGGTGCTGCTGGGCCTGCTGCTGGGGGGTCTGGCGCTATGGCGCGCGAAGACGGGCAGCCGGAAGGTCCTGCGGGTGCTCATCATCGCTCCCGCCTCCGGCCAGCCGGACCTGGATCCCGGCCTCGAAACCCTGATGGCCGACCACCTCGAGGTGCTGGCGGGAGCCGCGGTCACCCACCTCGCGGCGATTCCCGATCCCGCCACCCTCCGGCAGATGCCCGGAGGTGTGCTGCTGTTCCGCTTCCAGGCCCGCCGGGAGAATCAGCGCCTGGCCCTGACCATGGCCTGGATCACTTCGGCCCAGCTGATGGCCGGACAACCGTGGGTCCAGGAATCGCTGCCCCCGCTCGACCCCAGGGAGGCCCTGGACACCTGGATCCAGCACTGGCCCCTGAAAGCCTCCCAACGCTTCCGCTCGGACCTCCTGCCCAAGTCGCCAGACCACTTCTGGACCCTGCTGCAGGCCATGTCCATCCGGAATGACCTGGAAGCCACGAACCACTTGCCTGCCTCCCGGCGGCTGGTGGAGGACGAACCGGAGTGCGCCACGGCCTGGGTCACCCTGGGCGACCACCTCTACCGCAGCCTGTGGGTGAGCCCCGAACAGGCCGGCATTGGACTCAATTCCCTTACCCACAAGGCCTTCCAACGGGCCGTGGCCCTGGTTCCGGGCCACCCCCGGGCCACCTTCCTCTGGTCCCTCATGCTCACCGATACCGGAAACCAGAGCCTCGCCTTGGGGGTCCTGCGGGAGGCCGCGCGGCTCCGGCCGAACGCCCCGGACCTCTACCAGGGTTTCGCGTATGCCGGCCGCACGGCGGGCCTCCTGGCCGGGGCAAGCTCAGCGCTGGCGAAACGGAAGGCCCTGCTGTCCCCCTTGGGCGGGGCTTCCGCCTGGACGGTCGGAACGACCAACCTCTATCTTGGGAACTGGACCGCCTTCGAACAGGAACTGCAGGAGGCCCGCGCGGTCCGCAGGGAACCGGACATCCTGTTCTATCAGGGCTACCTCGCGCTGCTGAAGGGTGACCGCCAGGGTGCCCTCCTCCACATGACGGCCGGCAGCGAGCTGGGGGGTGCGGGTCCCTTCCAGAATCTCTGCGAGGTCTACCGCGCTCTCCTGGAGGGCCGCACAGAGCAGGGGCTGGCCCAACTCCGGCTCATCGACGAGGTCCGCGGCAAGGTGCGGATCCCCGATGGGGAGCTGACCTTCAAGCAGGCGGAGGCCTACGCACTCCTGGGCGACGCCGACCGGGCCATGGACTGCGCCACGCGGGCCTTCGTCCAGGGATTCAGCTGCGCCCGCTGGTTCGAGAACTCGCCGTTCCTGGAACGCATGCGGGCCCACCCCCGCTGGCCCATGCTCCGGCGGAACATCCGTGAGCGGCAGGCCGTGCTGGAAGGGACCTTCCCGGTCTCGGCCTTCGGCCCCTGAATTTGCGCTTGGGCAGGACGCCTTTCCGCGATACACTTTCCTGCTCAGGGAGTGCCCATGCTTTCGATCCGTCTTGCTCGCAATGGTGCCAAGAAGCGCCCGTTCTACCACATCGTCGTCTCCGAGAACGACCGCATCCCCACCGGCCGCGCCGTGGAAGTGCTGGGCTTCGTGAACCCCATCGCCGGTTCCGGCGAGGCGGTGCGCATCGACGCCGAGAAGGCCAAGTCCTGGCTGCAGAAGGGCGCCCAGCCCTCCAAGACCGTGCTCGATCTGTTCAAGAAGAACCAGATCATCTAGCCCGATTCAGATCCATGAAAGCCGGGCCGAGGTCCGGCTTTCTTTGTTCCATGCGGAGCGACCATGAATCTTGAAGCCTTCCTGCGCGATGTCCTGACGCCCCTCCTGGATCATCCTGAGGCCCTCCGCATTGAGATCAGCGGCGAGGGGAAGAAGCGCGATGTCCTCGTCTTCGCCGATCCCAAGGACCGCGGCCGCATCATCGGCAAGCACGGGCGCATGATTTCCGCCCTGCGGACCCTCTGCAAGACCGCCGGCGAGAAGGCAGGCCTCGTGGTGGGCCTCGAACTCGACGACGAGGACGAGCGGGAGGCTTAGATGCTCCTCGCGGGCCATCTCGCCAAAGTGCAGGGACTCAAGGGCGAGTTCCTCTTTCATTCGGTCATGGACGAACCCGGACGCCTTGAGGGCATCCAGGGTCTGGTGCTGGCCCCGCCCCACCTGAACCTGGAAAGCGCCGAGGCGGCCCCGCCCGCCCGCACCGTCGCCCTGCGAAGCTTCCGCTGGCACCAGGACCGCCCCTGCCTGGCCTTCAAGGACATCCCCGACCGCACCGCCGCCGAGCCTCTCAAGGGCTGGGCGCTCTGGATGCCCGAGACCGCCGCCGAACTTCCCGAGGGCGAGACCTTCCGGCACCAGTGGATCGGTTGCGAGGTCTTCATCGCAGGCCGGAAGGTCGGCGAGGTGCTGCGCCTTGATCCCGGTCCTGCGGGCTACGACATGGTGGTGATGCGCGACCTCCGGCCCGGGCGCACCGGCCAGCGGGACATCCCCTACATCAAGGCCTGGTGGACCCTCGACCTGCCCAATCGCCGCCTGGACCTCGATCCGCCCGAGGGCCTGCTGGATGTCAACCAGGCCGGGGACTGACCCGTGGCCGGGGCCCTGCAGCGGTTCAGGCAGACCTTTGGCATGCGCCTCTTCGGCTGGCTGAAGATCCCCCTCCTGGCTTCCGTGCATCCCAGCGTCGTGGAACTCAGTGAAACCCGCTGCGTGGTCCGGGTTCCGCTTCGACGCTGGACCCGGAATCACCTGGGTTCGATGTACTTTGGCGCCCTGGCCATTGGGGCGGACTGTGCCGGGGGCCTGCTCGCCATGGACCAGATCAAGCGATCCGGGCAGCCGGTGTCCCTGGTCTTCAAGGCCTTCCAGGCCACCTTTCTCAAGCGTCCCGAATCCGATGTCTACTTCATCTGCGAGGATGGCGAGGCCATCCGCGACCAGGTGCGCCGGGCCCTGGCTTCGGAGGACCGCATCACCGAACCCATGGCCATCCAGGCGGCAGTGAAGGCCCCGGATGGGACCTTCGAGCCCGTGGCGACTTTCGTGCTCGAGCTCAGCCTCAAGCGCCGGAGCTGAGGCCGGCTTCAGGAGCGAGCGACGATGCCCTCGATCCCCCGGGCGCAGCGGTTCGTGATGGTCTCAAAGGCCTCCACCACTTTGATGACCTCCGCCAGGGTCTTGAGGACCTCCCCGCGGAGCGTCCGTCCTCCGGGCAGGTTCACGGGCTCGTCTCCCTTGGCTGCGGCCCGGTTCAGCTGGTCCCGCCTCGTTTCGAGATAGTGCCGGACGAACGACCACCATTGACCGAACTGGTTGACCCGGCGGGCCACCTTCTTCGGAAACCCCGCATCCTTCGGCTCCCTCTCCAACTGGGCATGCAGCCCCTGGAGCATCGCCGCGAGGCTTCCCTGAAAGTCCGGCCCCAAGGGCGTCCCCGCGTCGAAGCGCTCGTCCCCGAAGGCCATCCGCAAATCTTCGAAATCCGCCCGATTCGAGAAGGCCCCGGCGGCCTGCTTGGCCGTGGTCTGCAGCTCGGTCTCCATCGCCCGGACCAGGTCCATGGCCTGGCGGGCCCGCCGGGTCTCGCTCCGCTCGCATCCGATGGAAGCCATCATGAGCAGCATCAGGCCCATTGGCAGGCACGCACGAACCCTCATTCATCTGCTCCTGTACCTCCTATCGGAAGGATCAGGAGCATCTTGAGCGGGCCGGTCAGGCTCCCGCGAGGCGGATCTGGTGGACGAATTTCTCGATGCCCGCCAGCAGCATCTCGATGGCGATGGCGGTCAGCACCAGGCCCATGAGCCGCTCGAAGGCCAGGGTCACCTGCTCCCCCAGGAAATCCGCGATCTTCTCCGCGAAGCCCAGCACCACGGCCGAGATCGCCATGGCCACGGACAGAGCCCCCAGCCATTCCCAGAGCCGGTGCGGCTCGCGGCTGACCAGCAGCAGCACCGTGGCGATGGCTGATGGGCCGGCGATGAAGGGGATGGCCAGGGGCACGAGGAAGGGCTCCCCGTGGATGGGGTGGTCAGCCCCCCGGCCCTCGGGATGGGGGAAGACCATCTTCAACGCGATGAGGAAGAGGATCACGCCGCCCGCGATCCCGAGCGAGGTGTCCGTGAGGTGCATGAGGCGCAGCACCTTCTGCCCGAAGAACGCGAAGAAGAGCAGGATGGCGAAGGCGAACAGCACCTCGCGGACGATGATCCGCTGCCGCCGGGCCGGATCCACCTGCCGCAACAGCCCGATGAAGAGCGGGATGTTGCCCAGGGGATCGGTCACCAGCACCAGCAGCACGACCGCGGAGATGAAGGAAGACGAATCCATGAAGCTATTTCAGATCGAGTTCGAAGGGCAGCCTGGCGTAGACGCCCCTGGGGTCGTTCAGCGAGGTCAGCAGGTCCACCTGCCGCAGAAGGCCTCCCGCCAGCGCATCCACGGGGCCCGGTTTCGCCAGCTTCCGGGGCTTGCCACCCAGGCTCTTCAGCAGCTCCTTGAGCGTGTCCTGCTCCCGCTCGGGGCCGACCAGGTAGTAGTCCCCGTCCGCCTTGGCCAGGGTCGCCGCGTGCTTCACCGCCGCGCCGAGTCCGCCGATCTCGTCCACCAGGCCCAGCTTGAGGGCCTCCTGGCCCGACCACACGCGCCCCTGGGCGATCTCGTGGACGGCTTCCTTCTTCATCTTCCGGCTGTCGGCCACCTTGGTCACGAACTGGTCGTAGATGCGGTCCACCAGGCCCTGGATGCGCGTCAGCTCCAGGTCGTTCTTGGGCCGCGTCAGGGTCATGGGGTTGGCCAGCTTCGCGGTCTGGACACTGTCCCAGGTGATGCCGTGCTCGTTGGCCAGCTTCTTCACATTGGGCAGCAGGCCGAAGACGCCGATGGAACCCGTGATGGTGCTGGGCTCGGCGAAGATGCGGTCGCCGTAGGTGCTGATCCAGTAGCCGCCCGAGGCCGCCAGGTGCCCCATGGACACCACCAGGGGCTTCACCTTCTTCGTGAGGATGACTTCCCGCTGGATGAGCTCCGAGGCGGAAGCGCTCCCGCCAGGGCTGTTCACGCGCAGCACCACGGCCTTGACGCGCTCATCGAGGCGCAGGCGGCGCAGCTCCCGGCTGAGGCGTTCGCCGCCCACCTGGGTGGACTTGCCTTCGCCATCCACGATCTCGCCCTCGGCCACGACGACGGCGATGCGGGTCTTGCCGGTCTTCGCCTCGCCGGGGATGCCGGCGTAGGTGGCCAGGGTGATCTGGGGGAAATCCTTATCCTTGGACTGCTTCCCGGCCAGCTTCTTCAGCTCGTCGAGCACTTCGTCATAGGGCGCGATGCGGTCGATCAGGCTCAGCTTCTTCGCCTCGTCCGCTTCGATGAGCCCCCGTTCGTCCGCGATGGCCTGCAGCTCCGCCGGAGCCTTCTTCCGGTCCTTGGCGACCGTCTCCTTCCACTCGGACCAGATGTCGTCGAGCAGCTTCTGCACCTGTTCGCGGTTGGGTTCACTCATGCGGTCAGTGATGAAGGGCTCCACCGCGCTCTTGTACTTGCCCACGCGGGTTACCTGAACCTCCACGCCGTACTTCTTGAAGGCCTCGCCGAAGAACATGGGCTCGCTGGCCAGGCCGTTCAGTTCCATCTCGCCGAAGGGGTTCATGAACACGGTCGTGGCGCCGGCGGCCAGGTAGAAGTCCCGCTTCGCCCAGCCCAGGTTGTAGGCCAGCACGGGCTTCTTCGCCTTGAACCGCTGGATGGCCTCCCGCAGCTCCCGCAGCTGGGCAGGACCGGCGCCCTGCAGGTTGCCCGTGAGGAACAGGGCCGTGATGCGGCTGTCGGCGGCGGCCCGGTCCAGGGCCTCGATGGCCGCCGGAAGCGCCTGGCTGTGGCTCCCGGCGCCACCCAGGGCCTCGCTGAGGGCCTCGCTGGGTTCAGGATCGCGGTCACCATCCGACAGGCTGGTGTCCAGGTCGAAGATCAGCACGGCCTTGGTCGGGACCGTGGGCTTGCCGGAGGAGCCGACGGCCGCCAGCAGGCCGAAGAACAGGAAGACGGCCAACCCGCCAGCCACCATCAGGGCCAGCAGGGCGGCGAAGAAACTCTTGAAGAAGTCCTTCATGACGGGCTCCGGAAAGGTCATTCAGGATCGCACGAACACGGCCCCACGGCCGAGGCTCATGGATGGAGCCGCGCCGCCAGGGAGAGGAACTTCTCCAGGGCCCTCGGGACCGAAGCGGCGGTGCGGGAGTCGGTGGGCGCGCCCTCCGCATCCAGCTGCTGGTCCGCATGAGGCACCGTGATGGCTTCCGGCAGGGCCAGCGCGCCCATGTTGGCGAGGGTGGCCCGCCAGGCCACCAGGCCGCGGGCGCCGCCGAAGGCTCCGGGGCTCGCACTGCAGAGCAGCACCGGCAGGTCGGGCCAGGGGCTGGGTTTCATGGTGCTGAGCCAGTCCACGGCATTCTTCAGGTGCCCCGGAATGCCCGAGTTGTACTCCGGCGACACGATGACCAGCCCGTGGGCTTCCCGGAGGGCGCCATGCAGGGTCAGGGCTTCGGCCGAGGGCGCGGCGCCCTCCTCGTAGAGCGGCAGGCGCAGCGCCTCCCCGGTGAAGGCCGCCACCTCGTGGCCCCGGCCTTCCAGCGTCTGGGCGAGGTGGCGCAGCAGCCGGGCGTTGAGGGAACCGGCGCGGAGACTTCCGCCTACCAGTGCCAGCTTCATGGGTCCTCCCTTGTGATGGGACCAAGTGTGATCTAGATCAATCTTGACTCGATTGGTAAACTTTTTGCCTGAACGGAGAACCTCATGTCGAACTACCCCGAATACATGGTCGCCCCGATGCGCGAGGAACTGATCCAGGTTGGCTTCCGGCAACTGCTGACGCCGGCCCAGGTGGACGCGGCGCTGCAGGCCCCGGGCACCACGCTGCTGGTGGTGAACAGCGTCTGCGGCTGCGCGGCGGCCGGGGCCCGGCCCGGCGTCACGGAGGCCCTGCGGACCCAGGACCTGCGCTTCGACCATCTGGTGACTGTCTTCGCCGGCATGGAGAAGGAGGCCACCGCCCAGGCCCGCGAATACTTCGAGGGCGCCATGCCCACCAGCCCCCAGGCCGCCATCCTCAAGGACGGCCAGCTCGTCCACCTCATGCAGCGCCAGGATTTCCTGGGCCACAGTCCCGAGGAGATCGCGGCCACGCTGACCTCCGCCTACCGCCGGACTGTGGCCGCCAGCTGATTCCACCCCGGGACTTGAAGTAGGCTGGGCGTCGGAGAACCCGATGCCCAAGCCCCTGTCCCACTTCAAGATCGTGGATCTGTCCTGCGTGCTTGCCGGTCCGTTCTCCACCCAGCTGCTGGCGGATTTCGGCGCCGAGGTGCAGAAGCTGGAGCCTCCGGAAGGCGACCCCACCCGTGGCTGGGGCCCCCCTTTCGAGCACGGCGAGTCAGGCGAGAGCGCCTATTTTCGCTGCGCCAACCGGGGCAAGCGCAGCCGCCCCATCGACCTGCACACGGAAGAGGGCAGGGCCGACCTCTTCGACCTTCTGAAGGACGCCGATGTGCTGGTGGAGAACTTCCGGGCCGACTCCGCGGACCGCCTGGGGCTCGGCTGGAAGCGGCTTCACGCCAAGTTCCCCAAGCTCATCCTGGCCTCCGTCCGGGGTTTCGCCTCGGATGTCACCGCCTCCCGCCGCGCGGGCTACGACTTCATCATCCAGGCGGAGAGCGGCTGGATGGCCATCACCGGCGAGCAGGAGGGGCGCCCCATGAAGGTGGGCGTGGCCCTGGTGGATGTCCTGGCGGGGCTCTACTGCGCCAACGGCATCCAGGCCGCCCTGCTCCACCGCGAGCGCACCGGCGAGGCCCTCCACATCGAGGTGCCCCTGATGGAAGCCGCCCTGGCGGGCCTGGTGAATGTCGCGGCCGGCGCCCTCATGACCGGCAAGCCCCCGCAGCGCTGGGGCAATGCCCATCCCCAGATCGTGCCCTACCAGTCTTTCCGGTGCAGCGATGGCGATGTGGCCATCGGCGTGGGCAGCGACCGCCAGTTCGAGGTGCTCGCCATGTGGCTGGACCTGGACCTCGACGCCCGCCCCGAATGGAAGCAGAACCGGGGCCGCGTGAAGGACCGGGCGGAGCTCGTGGCCCTCATCGAGGCCCGCACCTTGGCCAGCACCGTGGAAAGCGTGCTCGCCATGTGCGAAGCCAACGCCATCCCCGCCAGCCGGGTGCGGAGCGTGGACGAGGTGCTCTTCCGCAAGGGCGGCGAGCTGCATAACCTGCTGCAGCCCCTCTTCGAGGCGGAGACCCACACGATGATCCCCACCCTGGCCGCGCCGGTGCTGCTCAATGGCGAGCGGGCCTGCGCCGCCCTTCCCCCGCCCCGCTGGAAGCCATGAAGCGCACTCCGCGCCTCGTCCCTCTCGGGGCCCGCCTGCCCAACCAGAAGGCGGAAGCCCGGCTGCGCCAGGCCTGGCCCTTCGTCGTGGGGCCCGCCCTGGCGGACCGCACGCGCCCCCTGCGCGTGGAGCGCGACATTCTCGTCATGGGCTGCTGGGAGCTCGCCCGCATCGGCCCCCTGCGCGAAGCCGCGGCGGCCGTCTGGCCCCAGATCCGCGACCGCATCCGCCGGGCGCTCGGACTCACCCTGTCCGGCCTCCAGGTCGTGCCCTGCGACCCCCCGGTGGAGACACCCGCCGCCCCCAAGGACCCCGATCCCCTTCGCCGCGCCCTGCGCCTGCTCGAAGCCCGCCGCAAAGAGCGGATCCGCCTCGGCCTGGAGTCCGAATAGCTGCATGCTGGACGCCCCCGTCCGTTTCCAGTAGAGTCAAACCTTCGTCGGGGCGTGGCTCAGCCTGGTAGAGCGCTCGGTTCGGGACCGAGAGGTCGGAGGTTCGAATCCTCTCGCCCCGACCAATGAAAAAGGGTGCTGCGGCACCCTTTTTCATTGGTCGGAAGCAGGCGAGAGGATTCGGACCTCCGAATGGGACCACCCGAGGCGTGCCTTGATGGCACGCCGAAGCGGGACCGGCGGCTGGCGAAGCCAGACGCAGTTCGAATCCACACCCGGATGGGTCGAACCCCCAGAAGGAGAGGCGGCCGACCTCCGAATGGGACCGCCCGAGGCGTGCCTTGATGTCCTGCCATGGCCGGACGCATCCAAACCCGCGCCTCGGTGGGTCGCGATCCAATCGAGGAAACGGCTCAATCCATTCCAAGCCCGTGGTCAGACCACGCGCAGGTCCATTCTCGCCTTTCGTGATCCTCGGCTTCCCGTCTCCCGGGCTACAATGATCGGTTCCGCCCGCCGGACGGGGAGCCCACTCGATGACCGATGCCTGCACCATCTTCACCACTTGCGGCAGCGAGGAAACCGCCCTGACCATTGCGGCGGCCCTGGTGGACCAGGCGTACGCGGCCTGCGTGAACATCGTCCCCAGCATCAAGAGCTATTACTACTTCAAGGGCGAGACCCATTTGGATGAAGAGGTCATGCTGATCATCAAGACCACCCGGGAGCTCTTCCCCCAGGTCTCGGAAGTGATCACGGACCTGCACACCTATGAGGTCCCCGAAATTCTGATGTTCCCCGTCGAAGAAGGCTCCGAGCCGTTCCTCGACTGGATCCGCCAGAGCGTGAACCGGCTGGCCTGACCCGGCCCCGCCCTCGACCACCACGCCGTCTACCCGGGAGTCTCCCCATGGAACATACCCTGTCCCTCGAATTCCTGCGGGTGGTCGAAGAGGCTGCCCTCGCCTGCGCCACCTCCATCGGCCATGGCCGCCGCAAGCACAGCGACAAGCTCGCCGTGGAGGCCATGCGGAAGGCCATGGAGACCGTCCGCATGGATGGGACCATCGTCATCGGCGAAGGCGAGCGGGACGAGGCGCCCATGCTCTACATCGGCGAGAAGGTGGGCATGGGGGCGGATCTGGACGGGGACCACCCGGCGGTGGACATTGCGGTGGATCCGCTGGAAGGGACGAACCTCTGCGCCACGGGTGCCTCCAATGCCATCGCCGTCCTGGCGGCCACGGAAAAGGGGGGCCTGCTCCACGCGCCGGACCTCTACATGGAGAAGCTCGTGGTGGGCCCTGCCGCCAAGGGCAAGGTGAGCCTCGATGCCCCGGTGCAGGAAACCCTCGACATCATCGCCAAGTCCCTGGATCGCCAGGTCTCCGAGATCACCGTCAGCGTCCTCGACCGCGACCGCCACGCCCAGCTCATCGCCGACATCCGCAAGGCCGGCGCCCGCATCCAGCTCATCGGCGATGGCGACCTCAGCGCCGCCATCAGCGCCGCCGTGAGCGGCACGGGCATCCATGCGGTGATGGGCACCGGCGGGGCCCCCGAGGGCGTGCTGTCCGCCGCCGCCCTGAAGTGCCTCAATGGCGAGATCCTGGGCCGCCTCAAGGTGGATACCAACACCGCCAGCCGCGAAAAGGCCGAAGCCATGGGTGTGGATTTCAACCGCATCTACCGCACCGACGACCTCTGTCCCGGCAAGCAGGTGGTGTTCGCCGCCTGCGGCGTGACCCACGGCAACCTGCTGCAGGGCGTGCGCCACTTCGGCCACGGCTCCCGCACCTCCAGCCTCATCCTCACCTACGGCAGCCGCCAGGTGCGCTTCATCGACACCGTTCACATCAAGGACGGCGAAACCGTGACGGTGCGCTTCTAGGCCCTGGCCTTGCGTGAATCCCTCCGCACCCGCCTCTTCCGCTGGGCCTTCAACCTGTGGCCCTGCTTCCGCGGCACGGGCGCGCGGGTGGCCTACATCGCCGCCGACTGGTCCGAGATCCGGGTCCGCCTCCCTCTTTCCTGGCGGACCCGCAACTATGTGGGTACCATCTTCGGCGGCAGCCTGTACGCCGGGGTGGATCCCTTCTACATGCTCATGTTGATCCACCGCCTGGGCCCCGAGTTCGTCGTGTGGGACAAGGCCGCCTCCATCCGGTTCCGGAAGCCCGGGCGCAGCACGCTGAGCGCCACCTTCCGGGTGGACGAAGCCGAGGTGGCGGAGATCCGCCGGCTGCTCCGGGAGCAACCCAAGGTCGACCGCACCTACGCGGTGGACCTGCGGGACGCCGATGGCGTCATCCATGCGGAAATTCAGAAAGTGGTTCACATATCCCTTCGAATTCCTTCCTGATAGGCTTTTACCCTCATCATACGAGGTCATTCATGGCAACCCCCCTGCGCGCATCCCTCTGCCTCTGCCTGGGCCTGGCGGCCTTCTCCCTGGTGGCCCAGCCCAAACCGGGGGTCGATCCCGCGAACCTCGACACCACCGTGAAGCCCTGCGACGACTTCTACGCCTACGCCAACGGCGGCTGGCTGAAATCCCACAGCCTTCCGGCGGACAAATCCCGGTACGGCACCATGGAGGAACTGAGCGAGCGCAACCGCGCCATCCTCAAGCAGATCCTTGAGGAGACCAGCGCCAAGACCGCCTGGACCAAGGGCAGCGTCCAGCAGAAACTGGGCGACTTCTACGCCTCCGGCATGAACGAAGCCGCCATCGAGAAGCGGGGCCTGACACCGCTGAAGCCGGTGCTGGCCACCATCGAGGGACTGAAAGACGCGAAGCAGCTCCCCCTCCTCCTGGCGAAGCTGCACAACCAGGGCCTGCCCGGCGGCTTCGGCTTCTTCGTCCGCCAGGATGCCAAGGAATCCACCCGCTACCTGGGCTATCTCAACCAGGGGGGCACGGGACTCCCCGACCGCGACTACTACCTGAAGGATGACGCCCGCAGCCGGGACATCCGCGCCAAATACGAGGCTCACATCGCCAAGATGCTGGAGCTGGCGGGCGATGCCCCCAGCCTCGCCCAGGCCCGCGCCAAGGTGGTCCTGGATCTCGAGACCCGCATGGCCCAGGCCCAGTGGACCCGCGTGGAGATGCGGGATCCGCAGAGGACCTACAACAAGCGGACCCTGGACAAGCTGGTCTCCGAAGTGCCCGGTTTCGACTGGAAAAGCTACTTCCAGGCCCGGGGCGTGAAGCAGGCGGACCTGAACCTTACCCAGCCGTCCTTCTTCCACGCCTTCGGCAAGCTCGCCGCCGAGGTGCCCGCTCCCCAGTGGCGCACCTACCTCCGCTGGCAGGCCCTCAGCGCCACCGCCAACCTGCTGCCCAAGGCCTTCGGCGAAGAGTCCTTCGCCTTCCACGGCAAGATCCTGAACGGCACCCCCGAGCGCGAACCCCGCGCGAAGCGCATCGAGGCCACCACGGACGGCATGCTGGGCGAGGCCCTGGGCCAGCTGTATGTGAAGACCGCCTTCCCGCCCGAATCGAAGAAGCGGGTGCTCGACATGGTGGAGAACCTCCGGGTGGCCCTGCGCGAACGCATCGCCAACCTGGACTGGATGGGCGCCGACACCAAGCAGCAGGCCCTCAAGAAGCTCAACGCCTTCGGTGTGAAGATCGGCTATCCCGACAAGTGGAAGACCTACGCCTTCGAGGTGAGGCGCGACGACTACTTCGGCAATGTGCGCCGGGCGGCGGCCTTCCGCATCCAGGAAAACCTGAAGAAGCTTGGTCATCCCATCGACAGGACGGAGTGGGGCATGACGCCGCCCACCGTGAACGCCTACTACAGCCCCACGATGAACGAGATCGTCTTCCCGGCCGGCATCCTCCAGCCGCCCTTCTTCGATCCCAAGGCCGATGACGCCGTGAACTACGGCGCCCTGGGCTTCGTCATCGGCCACGAGATGACCCACGGCTTCGACGACAGCGGCAGCCAGTTCGACGCCGAAGGCAACCTCAAGAACTGGTGGACCGACGCGGACAAGAAGGCCTATGCCTCCCGCACCGACCTGGTGGTCAAGCAGTACGACGCCTATGAACCCATCAAGGGCGAGCATGTGAACGGCAAGCTCACGCTGGGCGAGAACATCGCCGACATCGGCGGCTTGAAGATCGCCTTCGCCGCCTACCAGAACAGCCTGAAGGGCAAGGCCGTCCCCGCCCCCATCGACGGTTTCACCGGCCCCCAGCGCTTCTTCCTCGGCGCCGCCACCGTGTGGCGCAACCACATCCGCGAGGCCGCCCTCTCCGTGCGCCTCAAGACCGATCCCCACAGCCCCGGCCGCGAGCGGGTCAACGGCCCCCTCTCCAACCTGCCCGAGTTCTACGAGGCGTTCGGCTGCGCCGATGGCCAGGCCATGAAGCGGGACGCGAAGGTGCGTCCGGCCATCTGGTAGTCCGCTCCGTGACTCCGGGAGGCGGTGCCTCCCGGAGCTAGATGAAAGGAACTGCATTGAACCTTCGATCTGCATGGCTCGTCTCGGCGCTGATGGCGTCGCTCATGGCGGAAACGCCTGCCCGCCCGGAGGCCCGGCCCATCCTCGGCGTGGATCCCGCTCACATCCACGCGGCTGCCTCCCCCTGCAAGGACTTCTACGCCTATGCCAACGGCGCCTTCGACAAGGTGGCGATCCCCGGCGAGTACGCCTCCTACGGCGTGAACCAGGAGATCGATGAACGGAACTTCGCGATCCTGAAGGGCATCCTCGAAGCCTCCGCCCGGACCGGCGGTCCCAAGGGCAGCATTCCCCAGCGCGTGGGCGACTTCTACGCCTCGGGCATGGACGAGGCCCTCATCGAGAAGGCGGGCCTCGCCCCCCTGGCACCCCTGTTCACCGCGATCCAGGCCGTGAAGACGCCCCAGGACCTCGTGGCTGAAATGGGCCGGCTCCACGCCCTCGGCATCCACGCCGGGTTCAGTTTCGGCGTCCAGGTCGACGACAAGGACAGCAGCGCCATGATCGCCAGCTTCTGGCAGGGCGGTCTCGGGTTGCCCGAGCGCGACTACTACCTGCGCCCGGGGAAGGAGGCCGAGGCCATCCGCCAGGCCTATGAAGGCCATGTGGCCCGGATCTTCACGCTGGCCGGGGACAGCGCCGAGGCCGCCCGCGCCGCGGCCCGCACGGTCATGGCCCTGGAGACGAAGCTGGCCCAGGCCTCCCGCACCCTCGTCGCGCTGCGGGATCCTCAGGCCAACTACCACAAGCTGGCCCGCAAGGACCTCGCTGCCACGGCCCCCCTGGACTGGAACGCCTATTTCGCCACCGTGGCCCTTCCCGCCGGGGAGACCCATGTGCTGGTGGGCCAGCCCGAGTTCTTCAAGGCCCTGGGCGGCCTCCTCGGTTCCGAGCCGATGGGGACCTGGCAGGTCTACCTCCGCTGGCATGTCCTGCGGAGCGCCTCGCCCTTCCTGGGCTCCGCCTTCGTCACGGAGAACTTCGCCTTCTATGGGAAGACCCTCTCGGGCACCACCGAGCTGCGCCCCCGCTGGAAGCGCGTCCTCGCCGCCGCCGATCGCGCCCTGGGCGAAGACCTCGGCCAGCTCTTCGTGAAGACCGCCTTCAGCCCGGCCGCCAAGGACCGCGCGCTCCAGATGGTCCACTTCCACAAAGAGGCCATGCGGGCCCGCATCCTGGCCGCCGACTGGATGGTCGAAGCCACCAAGGCCGAGGCCCTCAAGAAGCTCGACACCATGCGCAGCAAGGTCGGCTATCCCGACCGCTGGCGCGACTACGGCAGCCTCCAGGTCTCGCGCCGGCCCTATGTCCTGAATGTCCAGACCGCGGCCGTCTTTGATTTCCAGCGCCGCATGGCCAAGCTCGGCAAGCCGGTGGACCGGAACGAGTGGCACATGACGCCGCAGACCAACAACGCCTACTACGACCCCAGCCAGAACGAGATGTGCTTCCCGGCCGGCATCCTCCAGCCTCCCTTCTTCGACGAGAAGGCCGATGACGCCTCCAACTACGGCGCCCTGGCCTCCACCATCGGCCACGAGCTGACCCACGGCTTCGACGATCAGGGCCGGCAGTACGACTGGCAAGGCAACCTGAAGGACTGGTGGACCGCCGAAGACGCCAAGCGCTTCGAGGTCCGCGCCAACCACATCGTGAAGCAGTACGATGCCTTCGAGGTGCTGCCGGGCCTGCACATCAACGGCAAGCTCACCCTCGGGGAGAACATCGCCGACATCGGCGGGCTGCGCGTGTCCTACGAGGCCTTCAAGCTGGCCACCAAGGGCAAGGCTCTGAAGTCGGTGGACGGCTTCACGCCGGACCAGCGGTTCTTCATCGCCTTCGCCCAGGGCTGGCGCACCAACCAGCGCACCGAGCAGCTCAAGCTGCAGGTGACCACGGATGTGCATTCGCCCGTGAAGTGGCGCGTACTGGGACCCGTGGCGGATTTCCCCGAGTTCCGCCAGGCCTTCCAGTGCGGGGCCGCCCCCGCCGGCCAGGCCGCCACGGCCATCTGGTGAGGCGGGGATGAAACCCCTCCTCGTCGGCCTCGCGATCCTGGCCAGCCCCGGTCTCGCCGCCCAGGACAATCCTGACGGCAACCGCATGGGCATCGGCCTGGCCGCGGTGGCGCCGGTCGGAACCTGGGGCTCCTCCTTCGCCATCGGCTTCCAGGCCGGGCTCCAGATCCACTTCAACCGGGAGAGCCGGCACCTGGGCCGCCTCCGCATCGACTACCTGCAGTCCGACACGAGCCATCCCGTCCAGGTCGGGGTCTGGGGAATCTGGAACGGCACCGCCTATGTCCCCACCCCCCAACTGGCTGACAGCCGGATGGAGGGCTATTCCGTGGCCTACGAGTGGATGCCCCACCTGGAAGGCCACAGCCGCAGCGGCCTGTATGGCATCTTCGGCATGGGCGGTACGCTGTGGAATGAAACCCGGCGGAACATCACCACCTACCCCGGCACCTACACCGACTCCGATCTGGGCTTCACCCTCAGCGCCGGCGCGGGCTGGAGATTCAATTCCCATGCCGCCCTGGAGGCCCGGTTCGTGAACACCGATCTCTCCTTCAACGGCCACCACCGCTACGGCTCGACCCGCTCCTACCTGGCCTTCGGCACCAGCCTCCGCTTCTGAACCCCTCTTCCACAAGGATCCCCATGCGCATCCGTCCCTTGGTCCTCCTCGCCACCCTCCTGGCCGCCGGTGCGGCCCTGGAGGCCTGCACCAACCTGCTCGTGACCAAGGGCGCGAGCAAGGATGGCTCGACCATGATCACCTACGCCGCCGACAGCCACACGCTCTACGGCGAGCTCTACTTCAAGCGCGGCGGCCGGCACCTGCCCGGCGAGAAGCGGGACATCCGCGAGTGGGACAGCGGCTACACCTTCGACACGGGCAAGCTGCTGGGCCAGATCCCCGAAGCGCCCGTGACCTACACCCGCGTCGGGAACATGAACGAGCACCAGCTCACCATCGCCGAGACCACCTTCGGGGGCCGGAAGGACCTCGCGGGCCCCAGCGGCATCATCGATTACGGCAGCCTCATCTACATCGCCCTGGAACGCGCCAAGACCGCCCGCGAAGCCATCGAGGTCATGACGAAGCTGACGGAGGAGTTCGGCTACGCCAGCACCGGCGAGAGCTTCTCCATCGCCGACCCCAACGAGGTGTGGATCCTCGAGATGATCGGCAAGGGGAAGGGCCAGAAGGGCTCGCTGTGGGTCGCCTACAAGCTGCCCGACGGCACCATCAGCGCCCACGCCAACCAGGCCCGCATCCGCCAGTTCCCCCAGAACGACCCGAAGACCGCGATCTACAGCAAGGATCTGATCCCCTTCGCCCGCGAGAAGGGCTGGTTCAAGGGCGAAGACAAGAGCTTCAGCTTCGCCGACACCTACGCGCCCCTGACCTTCGGCGCCCTCCGCGGCTGCGAGGCCCGGGTCTGGAGCATCTTCAACCGGGCCGCCAAGAGCCAGAAGATCCCCATGGACTTCGTGAAGGCTGAAAAGGGCGCCAAGCCCATGCCGCTCTACATCAAGCCCGACCAGAAGCTCGATGTGCGCGATGCCATGGAGCTCATGCGCGACCACTACGAAGGCACCGACTTCGACATGACCAAGGACTTCGGCGCCGGCCCCTACAAGCTGCCCTACCGCTGGCGGCCCATGGGCTTCAAGATCGACGGCCAGGACTATGTCCACGAGCGGGCCATCAGCACTCAGCAGACCGGCTTCTCCTTCGTGAGCCAGGCCCGCTCCTGGATGCCTGATCCCGTGGGTGGCGTCCTCTGGTTCGGCGTCGACGACACCTACACCACGGTCTATGTGCCCATCTCCTGCGGCATCAAGGAAACACCCAAGGCCTTCGCCATCGGCACCGGCAACTTCGATGCCTTCAACTGGGACAGCGCCTACTGGACTTTCAACTTCGTCTCCAACTACACCTACACCCGCTGGAGCGACATGATCGTGGATGTCCAGAAGGTGCAGCGCGAGTTCGAGGGCCGCTACCTGGCCGACCAGGCCGAGGTGGACCGCACCGCCCTGGAGCTCTACAAGCAGAACCCCGGGGCCGCCCGCGAATACCTCACCCAGTACGCCGCCAAGGAGACCGAGCAGCTCATGGCCCGTTGGAAGAAGCTGGGCGAATTCCTCATCTGGAAGTACATGGACGGGAATGTCCGCAACGAGAAGGGCGAGGTCACCCACCCCAAGGCCCCTGAGGATTGGCTGCGCTGCATCGTCAAGGACCACGGCGAGGTCATCAAGGTGAAGAAGGTCGAGGGCCTGGCACTCGACGAGGAGTAACCCAGGGTTGGAACCCTGCCCTTTTCGGTAGGAAGGCCCCGCGCTGCGGGGCCTTCCTACTTGTGACGCCCGCCGTTCCTGACCCCATGGGATGATGTGCGGTTCCCCGAGGTCTTCCATGCGTCATCCGGATCCGCATTCGTACTACGATTCCGCCCAGCCCAGGGCCCGGCGCCTGCGCCTGAAGCTGGGTGTGGACTTTGCCGCCAAGCGCATCGATGGTGAAGTGGTGCTGGAGTTCGGCAGCCCGGTCTCGGGCACCCTCGACCTCGACACCAAGGGCCTGGAGATCCGTTCCGTGCAGGTGCCGGGTCACGGCCCCATCCCCTGGGAGCTGGGCGAGGCGGACGCCATCCTGGGCCAGCGGCTGCGCCTGGAGGTGCCGGCAGCCACACTGGAGGTCGCCATCAGCTACCGGACGGGCGCCGAGGCCATGGCCCTCCAGTGGCTGGACCCCGAGCAGACCGAAGGGAAGGTCGCACCCTACCTCTTCAGCCAGTGCCAGCAGATCCACGCCCGCACCATGGTTCCCTGCCAGGACACGCCCATCGCCCGCGTGGCCTATCTCGCGGAAGTGACCGTGCCCGAGGGGCTCACTGCCGTGATGTCGGCAGGCCCCGCCGGGGATGAGGCGCTCGGCGATGGCCGTCATGTCTACCGCTTCACCATGCCCCAGCCCATCCCCTCGTACCTGCTGGCCCTGGCCGTGGGACGCCTGGAATCGCGGGATCTCAGCCCCCGCGCCCGGGTGTGGGCCGAACCCGAGACGGTGGCCGCCGCAGCCTGGGAATTCGCCGGTGTGGAAGACATGATCGTGAAAGCGGAAGGCCTCTTCGGTCCCTACCCGTGGGATCGCTACGACATGCTCGTCCTGCCCCCCTCCTTCCCCTACGGCGGCATGGAGAACCCGCGCATGACCTTCCTCACGCCCACCCTGCTGGCGGGCGACCGCAGCCTGGTGGATGTGGTGGCCCACGAACTGGCCCACAGCTGGACCGGCAACCTCGTCACCAACGCCAGCATGGAGCACTTCTGGCTGAACGAGGGCTTCACCGTGTGGGCGGAGCGCCGCATCCTCCGCATTCTCCACGGCGACGACGCCGCCGCCCTGGGCTGGGCCATGGGGCAGAAGGCCCTGGAGGACAGCCTCGACCGCTTCAAGAACGAGCCCCAGCTCACCGTGTTGCGCATGCACCTGGAAGGCATCGATCCCGATGACGCCTTCTCCAGCATCCCCTACGAGAAGGGGGCGCGCCTGGTGGCGGCCCTGGAGCGGGAGGTTGGCGAAGAGCGGTTCCTGCACTTCATCCGCGACTACATGGACTCGTTCCGCTTCACCTCCATCACCACGGAGCAGTTCTGCGCCTTCGTGGAGGCGAAACTCCCGGGGGCCCTTGCCGCCGTGGATGCCCGTGCCTACCTGGATCAGCCTGGTTTGCCTGCCACCGCCCCCGAGTTCCGCAGCGTACAGCTGGATACCCTCACGGTGCTGGCCGAGAGCTGGATCGAGGGGGGTCGCCCCAGCGCTCACCAGATCGCCTCGTGGAAGCCCGCGGAGTTGCAGGTCTACCTCCAGAAGCTGCCGCGCCAGCTCACCCAGGCGGATTGCGCCTGGCTGGACGAGCACTTCAAGCTCATGGGCCGGGGCAACCACGAGATCCTGGTGGAGTGGCTGACGCTGGCCGCTGCCGCTGACTACGAACCGGCCTTCGCACGCATCCGCGAAGTACTGATGCGGGTGGGACGCATGAAGTACCTCCGGCCGCTCTATGGCGCCCTGGGCCAGCATCCGCGCACCCGCACCCTGGCCCGCGAGATCTTCGCTGCCGCCAGTCCCGGCTACCACGGCCTGTCGCGCCGCGTGGTGGCATCCGTCCTCGAAGCCTATCCCGCCTAGCGCCCAGGAGCCTTCATGTCCCACGGATCCGAATCCCAGGAGATCAAGGGCCTGCCCGCGAATGCGCGGCGGGCGCTGGAGCCCGGCGAGAGCTACATCCCCCTGGTGCCCCAGGACGGCATGCCCGAGACCACACCTCGCGCCATCACCATGGGCCTCATCTTCTGCGCGATCTTCAGCATGGCGGCGGCCTACCTGGCCCTGAAGCTGGGCCAGGGCATCGAGGCCGCCATCCCCATCGCCATCCTGGCCGTGGGCCTGAGCCGCTTCTTCCCGCGCAAGAACACGATCCTCGAGAATGTCATCGTCCAGAGCATCGGCGCCAACAGCAGCCATGTGGTGAGCGGCGCGGCTTTCACCATCCCCGCCCTCTACATCCTGGCCCAGACGCCCGGCAGCGGCGTGCCCACGCCCACGCTGTGGCAGGTGGTGCTGGTGAGCTTCCTGGGCGGCTGCATCGGCATCCTGTTCCTCGTGCCCCTGCGCCACCACTTCATGGTCGAGAACCACGGCATCTTCCCCTGGCCCGAAGCCACCGCCACCGCCGAGATCCTGGTGACGGGCGAGAAGGCCGGCAACCAGGCCAAGGAACTGGCCGTGGCCGCGGGCATCGGCGCCGCCTATGACGGCATCACCTCGATCTTCCGCGGCATGGGTGAGTACCTGCGCCTGGAGCATGTCTGGGTGGGTCGGGCGCTCCGGGACAGGTTCATGTCCTTCAACTTCCTGAACAGCGCGGCGACGCTCGGCATCGGCTACATCATCGGCCTGAAGTATTCCGCCGTGATCGCAGCCGGCTCGTTCTTCAGCATGTTCGTGCTGGTGCCCCTCTTCCACGCCATCGGCCAGTATGTGCCCCTGGTCGTGGCACCCGGTACCAAGCTCATCGCCGACATGACCCCGGAACAGGTCTTCTTCTCCTACATCCGCATCGTGGGCGTGGGCGCCATCGCGGGCGCGGGGGTCATGGGTGTACTGGCCTCCATGCCCAACATGATCCGCAGCATCATCAGCAACATGAAAGCCCTCATGAACCGCGACGCCGCGGCGGAGTCCCCCAAGACGGCCGTCCGCACGGAACGCAGCATCGCGGGCTCCATGGTCGCCGTGGGCCTCGTCACCGCCATGGTGGGCACCATGGCTTTCCTCAGCTTCGGCCTAGGCATCAAGCAGGCCCTGATGCCCGCCCTCACGGCCACCCTCGTGGTGATGGTCATCTCCTTCTTCTTCGCTCCGGTGGCCGCCCGCGCCATCGCCACCATCGGCACCAACCCCATCAGCGGCATGACCATGCTCACCCTCGTCATCACCGGCGTGCTGATGCTGAAGCTGAACTTCACCGGCGGCTACGGGATGTTCCTCACCATGATGGTGGGCGGCATCGTCTGCACGGCCCTGGCGGCCTCAGGCGCCTTCAGCACCGACCTGAAGATCGGCCACTGGATCGGCGCCACGCCCGCCCGCCAGATCGCCTGGAAGTTCGTGGGCACCTTCGTGGCAGCGCTCTTCACCGGCATCGCCATGTGGCTCATGGCCAAGCAGGTGAACCTGGACGGCACCATGGCGCTGGGCACCTCCATCCCCGCGCCCCAGGCCAGCGCCATGAAGGCCATCCTCGAAGGCATCTTCGGCACCGTGTCCATGCCCCTGCGCTGGTACGCCTTCGGCCTCGGCGTCATGCTCTCCATCGTGCTGCGCATGGTGGAGCTGCCCGCCCTGGGCTTCGCGCTGGGCATGTACCTGCCCATCGAGCTGAACACGCCCCTCTTCCTGGGCGGCCTGCTGGCCCACTGGGTGAACCGGCCGATGTCTTCTAAAGATGGGGCCGGCACCAGCGAGGCCGACGCCAAAGCCCGCGAGAACCGCGGCGTGCTCATCGCCAGCGGCCTCATGGCCGGCGGCGCCATCATGGGCGTGGTGGCCAGCTTCATCAAGCTCAAGTGGACCGAGGGCTTCCCCCTCCTCACCGCCCACCAGGCCGAAGGCGCCCTCGGCGAATGGCTCGGCCTCACCGCCCTGGTGGCCCTCTGCCTCTATGTCGTCGTCTACAGCCGGCGGGCCAAGGGCGAGGCGTAAGCATTGCTTTACTGATCCACCCCAAAGACACCAACGCACGAAGCCAAAGCGACTCCGGCTTTCTTCCTGTTCTCGTGTCTTCGGGGTGGATCTTTCGCTAGGCTCGGAGGCTCTCAAGCAGTTCCGGCGCCACGCCCCGCGTCCCCACGACCATGTTCCCGGTCTCGAACCACCCCTGCCCGCCATCCCAGTCGGTGATGACACCGCCGGCCTCCTGCACCAGCAGCGCGCCCGCGGCGAGGTCCCAGGGCTTGAGGCCCAGCTCGAAGTAGCCGTCGAAGATGCCGCAGGCCACATGGGCCAAGTCCAGGGCGGCGCTGCCGGCCCGGCGGATGCCCTTGGCCCGCGGAAACACGCGGCCCAGCGCCGCGTTGAACCTCGGCCAGCGGTCGCCCAGCTGGAAGGCGAAGCCGGTGGCCAGGAAGGCCCCGTCCAGACCCGCCTGTTGCGAGACGCGCATGGGCTTCCCGTTCCAGGTGGCACCCTGGCCCCGCACGGCCAGGAAGCAGTCCTCGCGCAGGGGGTCCAGCACGCAGCCCACCACGGGGCCCTCGGCATCCCACAGGGCCACGGAGACGCACCAGTGGGGGAAACCCTGGACGAAGTTCAGGGTGCCGTCCAGGGGATCGACAATCCAGCGAGGCTCCACGAGGGGACCGCTCGGCCCTTCGCCTCCGCGCACCTCGGGCGGGGTGAACCCGCCCTCCTCGCCAAGAAACCCGTACCCCGGGAAGCGGGTGTACAACTCGGCACGGATGGCGGCCTCGGCATCGCGGTCCGCGGCGCTCACCACATCGTTCTTGGTCTTCTCGGTGATGGTGGCGGGATCGAGCCGACGAAAGAAACCGAGCAGGATCTTACCGCCGGCCTGGGCCGCGGCCACGCAGGCATCCCGTTGCGCTTCATGCATGATCAGGCCCCCGGGCCTGATTGTGTCATGGCGGCTTCGGCGCGGCGCTTCAGGGCCCGGATCATCCCCGGGAACACGAACAGGTGGAAGGGCAGGACGGAATACCAGTAGAGGAGGCCCAGGAGGCCGTGGGGCTCGAAGAATGCGGTCTGCTCCAGCCGGGAGCCGCTCCCTTCGGCCCGCACGGTGAACTGCAGCCAGGCACGCCCATCCAGCCTCATTTCGGACCGGAGGCGCAGCAGGCGCTCCGGCTCCAGCGCTTCCACGCGCCAGAAGTCCACGGGATCACCGACGCGGAGGTCCCGCGGGTGGCGCCGTCCCCGGCGCATCCCCAGGCCGCCCACCGCGCGATCCAGGAATCCTCGGATCTGCCAGAGCCAGTTCCCTGCGGGCCAGCCGTTCTCGCCCCCCAGCGCGCAGAAAGCCTGGAACACGGCCCGGGGAGGGGCCTTGACATGGCGGTGGTGGCGCTCGAGGAACATGCCCTCGTGAGAGCCGAGGACCTGCTCCTCCTGCTCGCGGGAGAGGCTCGTGGCCCAGGTGGTCTCCACCGCATCCTCATCCAGACGCTGCAGGGCCAGGGCCAAGGCCTCGCGGTAGGCCATGGGCCGCACCCGGAAGACCTCCAGGGCCCGGGGATCGCGGACCACCACCTCGGTGGTCATCCCTTCGATCAGGGGTTTGACCAGCTCCAGGGGGATGGGCGTGACCATGTCCACCCACAGGGCGGACAGGATCGGCAGCGGCACGCGCATGGGAAGGATGAGCCGGCGCAGGCCGCGGATCTCGGCATAGCCCAGCATCATCCGCCGGTAGTCGAGGACATCCTGGCCACCGATCTCGAAGACGCCCTCCACCTCGGGGTGTTCGAGCGCTTCCGTAAGGTAGCCCAGCACATCGCGCACGCCGATGGGTTGGCAGCGGGTGTTCACCCAGCGCGGGGTGATCATGATGGGCAGCCGCTCCGTCAGGTGGCGGATCATCTCGAAGCTGACGCTGCCGCTGCCCACGATCACCGCGGCCCGGAATTCCAGCACCGGCACGCCCGAGGAACCCAGGGCGGCCCCCACCTCCTGGCGGCTGGCCAGGTGATCGCTGCGGTGGCGGGTGGGATCCCCCAGGCCCCCAAGGTAGATGATCCGGCGCACCCCGGCCTTCGCGCAGGCGGCGGCGAAAGTGAGGGCCTGCCGCAGATCCCTCCCCCGGAAATCGGGGCTGTCTTCGGCCATGGCGTGGACCAGGTAGTAGACCTGGGACACTCCCTGCAGCGCAGCCTCGAGGGATGCCGGGTCGGACACATCGCCCTTGACCAGTTCCACGCCCGGCCAGGGGCGGCCCGCCAGCCGCTCGGGATTGCGGGCGAGGCACCGGATCCGGCGGCCCGCCGCCAGGAGCCGGGGCACCAGGCGGCCCCCGATGTAGCCCGTGGCGCCGGTCACCAGGATGAGCGGCTTCCCCGGGTCCATCCGATTGGCGCCTTCGGGCCGCGGCGAAGTCATGCGGGCACCAGATCCGCGAAGACAAAGCCGTCGCGCACCACCACTTCACCCCCCCGGACGGCCACCGGGTGGCGGAACATCGGCCCATCCCAGGCGAAGGTGTGGAACTCCCCCCGCTCGCCGCAGGGGTCCACCGTCGGGGGGAGGTCCGCCAGCAATGAAGCATCAAAGGCCCGGCCCGCGAAAGACGCGGCCAGCGCGCGGGGATCCACGCAGACCAGGGTGGCCTTCAACCCGGCAGCCACCATGTCGGCGGCGACGCCGGTCGTGTCGGGATTCCAGATGGGAAAGAGGGGGCTGAGCCCCGTCCCCGCCAGCTTCTGGATGCGATAGTCGCGGACATCCTCCAGGAACAGGTCCCCGAAGGCCATGGCCTCGACCCCGGTCTCCACCGCCCGGGCACAGACCTGGGCCATGCGGGCCTCATAGGCCTCGTTGGAGCAGGGCCAGGGGAGCGGCACCTTCCACAAGGGCAGACCTGCGGCCTCCGCCTGGGCCTCCAGCAGGGCCTCCCGGACCCCATGCATGGCCACGCGGTCGAACGCCTCATTGGTGGTGGTGAGCAGCCCCACCACCTCCACCTCGCTCGATTGCCGGAGGACATGCAGGGCCCAGGCGGCATCCTTGCCGCTGGACCAGCTCAAGAGGGCCTTGGTCCGCGTCGTCCGTGTCATGGGATCTCCGATCCCAGTATGTCTCTCGAAATTCCTGACGGATTTGGTAAACTTTATAGGGAGCCCTCCATGCCCAAAGTCATCAACATCGAACCCACCCCCAATCCCGACGCCCTGAAATTCCTGGTGCATCCGGCCATCCTCAAGGCAGGATCCCGGTCCTTCAAGGATTTCGGCGCCGCCGTGGGTGACCCGCTGGGCTCCAGCCTCTTCGGGCTGGGCAAGGTGACCTCTGTCTTCTACATGGACCGCTTCGTCACCGTGAACAAGGAGGCCTCGGCGGAGTGGAGCGACCTTATCGATCCCATCTGCGAGGCCATCGAGGATCTCAAGCTGCCGGAGGACGCCACCGGCGATGTGGCCGCCCAGCCCGGAGGCGATGCCGACGCGACCCTGGAGCGCATCAACCAGCTGCTGGACACCCGCATCCGCCCCGGGCTCGCGGGGGATGGCGGCGGCCTGGAGGTGATCTCCTTCGACGGCCAGACCCTCCAGATCAGCTACCACGGGGCCTGCGGCTCCTGCCCGTCTTCCACCAGCGGCACCCTGCGCTACATCGAGGGACTGCTCCAGGAGGAGATCAGTCCCAGCCTCCGCGTCGTCAGCTGGTAAGTTCCCCCCTGCCCTTGCACCCCGCGAAAAGCCCGCCACCCTAGGGGGGACGACTGGAGATGAGCGTGAGCCCAGCGAAGGTGGCCAAGCGACGCAGCGCCAAGGCAGATCACCTCGCCGCGCTGGCGGATCTCCTGAATGCCAGCCGGGCCGACCCAGTCCACCTCTTCGAGCACGGCTTGGCCCTCCTGGTGGATCGCCTTGGCGTGGACCGGGCCATGCTCACGCGCGTCACCGCCCTGGGCTACGAGGTGTTCTGGTGGGCCATGGGGAACGGGGCCACCATGGCCGGCGTATTCGAGGCACCCGAACAGGGGTTCTGCCCTTGGGTCATGGCCCATCCGGACCGGCCCCTCACCATCCGCGATGCGGCCTCCGAGGTCCGATGGCGCAAGAGCCCCGCCTGGACCGCCCTCGGCATCCGGGCCTACGCCGGCGTGGCCCTGAAGATCGGCGATCAGGCCGTGGGAACCCTGTGCGTGCAGCATCACGCGACCCGGGCCTTTGACCACGGCGAGGTCGCCTTGATTCGCGCCATGGGCGATCTCATGGCCCGTACGCTGGAATCGGAGAACCTGAAGCAGGAGCTCCGGTCCGCCCTCGAAGCCCTGGAGTTGAGCAGCGCCATCGTGGAGGACAGCGCACTCCAGAGCCCGCGGTCCGGCCTTCCGAATCGCCACTACCTCGACATCTGGCGACGGGCCTCGCTCTTCATGGCCCGGCGTCGTCAGGAACCCATGGCCCTCGCCCTCTGGTCCCAACCCATGGTCGCGGGCACCAAGGGCCGTCTGGGCGCGGCCGTAGCCCATCTGCGGGGCGAAGATCTCATCATCGAGCTGTCCGCCGACCAGTATCTCCTGCTCATGCCGCACACCACCGAAGCCGGCGCAGAGGTGCTGTTGGAGCGGCTTCACGAGACGCTCGGCCGCCACCCCACCGGCGCCACGCTCTGGCTTCCCGACGGGAAGGACATGACCTTGAAGTCCGCTTTGACGCGCGTGGGTAAAGCCTTTACGGACGCCTGCCGCGAGGGTTCACCGCTGGTCTGGATTCGTCCCAAGGGATGACCCGCAACCTGCTCGCTGGCCCGTTCCGCGGGTCCATGGGAAGATGAAAGGCTCTGGTACGGCCGGTGAAACCCGGCCCCATGGAGGTGGATGTTGGAAACCCCGACCCTGGTGAAAGCGGCCCTGAACGCGATGGACGGGCAGACGGCCCCCAGCCGCGAGGATCTCTGCCACTGGTACGAACTGATGCACCTCGGGCGCCTGCTGGACGGCAAGGCGCCCAACTATCTGAAGCAGGCCATCGGCTGGTCGTACCACGCGCCCTGCGCGGGCCACGACGGCATCCAGCTGGCCGCGGGCCTGGCCTTCCGGCCGGGCCGCGACTTCCTCTTCCCCTACTATCGCGACCTGATGACCTGCCTCGCCGCGGGCCTCACGCCCGAAGAGATCATCCTCAACGGCATCTCCAAGGCCACCGATCCGGCCAGCGGCGGCCGCCACATGAGCAACCACTTCGCGAAGCCCTCCATCGGCATCCAGAATGTGTCCAGCCTCACCGGCAACCACACCCAGCATGCCGTGGGCCTGGCCCGCGCCGTGAAGACCTACGGCCGCGACAGCGTGGTGTTCTGCAGCCAGGGCGAGTCCTCCCTGTCCGAGGGCTACTGTTCCGAGAGCATCAACGGGGCGGACCGCGAGAAGCTGCCCGTGATCTTCGTGATCCAGGACAACGGCTACGGCATCTCCGTGCCCAAGCGCGACCAGAGCGCCAACGAGTACATCTGCGACAACTTCAGCGGCTTCCCGAACCTGAAGATCATCAAGTGCGATGGGCTCGACTTCCTCGACTCCACGCGCGCCATGGGCGAGGCCCTGGCCCATGTCCGCGCCGGCCACGGCCCCGCAATGGTCTACGCCATGTGCGTCCGCATCGGCAGCCACTCCAACTCGGATCGCCACGAACTCTACCGCGACGAGGCCGAACTGGCGGAGGCCAAGGCGAAGGATCCCCTGCCCCGCTTCCGCGCCTATTGCCTGGACAAGGGCCTCAGCGAAGCTGAACTCGTCGCCATCGAGACCGAGAACCAGGCCCGCTACCTGGCCGCCCACGACAAGGCCATGGCCGCGCCCAGCCCGGATCCCGCCAGCATCTACGATTTCGTGATTCCCGAAGGCTGGGTTTCCGCCCAGTACCCCGACGGCACCCACCAGGCCACCGGCGACACCCTCAGCGTGATCGCGGCCCTGAACCAGACCCTGAAGGAGGAGTTCCGCCACAACCCGGACACCTTCATCTGGGGCCAGGACATGGCCAACAAGGACAAGGGCGGCATCTTCAATGTGTCGAAGGGCATGCAGCCCGAATTCGGCGAGAAGCGCGTGTTCAACGCCCCCATCGCCGAGGACTTCATCATCGGCACGGCCAACGGCTTCTCGCGCCTCGACGACAAGATCCGCGTGGTGGTCGAGGGCGCCGAGTTCGCCGACTACATCTGGCCCGGGGCAGAGCAGATCGTGGAATGCAGCCACGACTATTGGCGCAGCAATGGCCAGTTCGCGCCCAACATCACCATCCGCCTGGCTTCCGGCGGCTACATCGGCGGCGGCCTCTACCACTCACAGAATGTCGAGGGCTGGCTCACCACCCTGCCCGGCATCCGCGTGGTGGTGCCCGCCTTCGCCGACGATGCTGCGGGCCTGCTCCGCACCGCCATGCGCAGCCGGGGGACGACGCTCTACCTCGAACCGAAATTCCTCTACAACGCCAAGATGGCCCATGCCGTGGTGCCGCCGGACTTCGCCGTGCCCTTCGGCAAGGCCCGCGTCCGCCGCGAAGGCGCCGATCTCACCATCCTCGCCTACGGCACACCCGTCCACTTCGCCCTGGAGGCCGCCGCCAAGCTGGAGAAGGAGGGCAGGTCCGCGGAAGTGATCGACCTCCGCAGCCTCAGCCCCCTGGACACGCCGGCCATCATCAAGTCGGTCAAGAAGACGCACCGCGTGCTCATCGCCCACGAGGACAAGGTCTTCGGCGGTTTCGGCGGCGAGCTGGCGGCCATCTGCGCCTCCGAGTGCTTCCCCTGGCTGGATGCCCCGGTCGAGCGCGTGGGTTCGGAGTTCACCCCCGTGGGCTTCAACCGGATCCTCGAGCGCGCCGTCCTGCCCAATGCCGACAAGGTGCTGGCGGCGGCCCGCAAGGTCCTTTCGTTCTAGGAGTCTCCATGCAGTTCGGTCCCTGGGATGTCCAGATCGTCAGCGGCGGCACCTTCCGGCTGGATGGCGGTGCCATGTTCGGCACGGTGCCGAAGGTCGTCTGGAACAAGCTCTACCCGGCCGACGAGGAGAACCAGATCCTCATGGCCACCAACTGCCTGCTGATCCGCGGCGAGGTGGACGGGAGGAAGCACATCATCCTCGTGGACAACGGCAACGGCGACAAGGAGACCGACGACTTCATGGCCCGCTTCAAGTTCGAGGGCCGGGGCGTGCTGGATGCGAACCTCGCGAAACATGGCGTGAAGCCCGCGGACATCACCCTCTGCATCCTGACCCACCTTCACTTCGACCACGCAGGCGGCAGCACGCGCTTCGATGCGGCCGGCGGACTCGTCCCCAGTTTTCCCAACGCCCGCCATGTGGTGCAGGCGAAGGATCTCGCCGATGCGAAACACCCCCACCTGCGGGTGAAGGCCAGCTACCTGCCCCAGAACTGGGAACCCCTGGAGGCTGCGGACCTTCTCGACACCGTGGACGGCGCCGCCGAGATCCTCCCCGGCATCTCCGTGCGCCCCGCCCCCGGCCACATCGAAGGCCTGCAGAATGTGGTGATCGAGGGCGGTGGCCAGCGGCTGGTCTACCTGGCCGACCTCATCCCCACCGCCCGTCACATCCAGCCCGCCTGGGTCATGGGCTATGACCTGGATGTCGTCACCTGCGTGAACGAGCGCCAGAAGCTGCTTCAGGAAGTCGCAGGCACGGGCACCGTCTGCATCTTCGAGCACGATCCCGACTTCCCCGCCGGCACCGTCAGCCGCGATGCGAAGGGGAAGTACGCCGTGACGCCGGTGGCCCTTTAGCGGCCGGTCACCGGACTCGCACGCCGCGCCGCGCTAGACTGGAACCCTCAGTCCGGGAGTTCCATGTCCTTCACCCCAGGATCCAGGCGCGGCGCCATGGCCGACATCAACATGACGCCCCTCATCGATGTGATGCTGGTGCTGCTGATCATCTTCATGATCGCGGCGCCCATGATGACCACGGGCGTGGATGTGAAGCTGCCCGAGAGCCGCACGGGCCGCAACCTGGAGAGCGAGGCCCTCACGGTGTCCGTCACCTTCGACGGCCGCCTGCAGTTCGACAAGGCCTTCATGGCCCTGCCCGTGCTGGCCAACCAGCTGAAGGCCCGGGCCCAGAGCGGCGGCAAGCGCCCGGTGCTGGTGCGCGCCGATCACAATGTGCCCTATGGCCGCGTCATCCAGGTGGTGGACGCCATCCGGGAGGCGGGCTTCACCCAGGTGGGCTTCGTCACCGCCGCCGCGCCCGCCGTCCCGCCCCCCTCCCTCGGCACCGACGCGAAATGAGCCAGGATCTCCAGGCCTACCTCCGCAGCCGCTCCCATCTGGGCGAGCTGGGATGGTCCTCGGGGCTGGCCCTGAGCCTGGCCTTGCACCTCGCCGTGGGGGTGGCCTTCTTCTGGCCCCGGGGCGGCTCTTCGGACCAACCCGAGGAGGCCAAGGTCACCTGGGTGAACCTGCCCGCGGCCATGGGTGGCACTTCCGGCGGGTCCGACGCCATGGAGGTGGGCAAGGCCGGCGAGCGCCTGCGGCGCGTGGAGGAGGTGGCTCCCGTCCGCGACACCTCGCCTTCCGCCACGGCTCCCGACCCCTTCGCCACGAAGACCACCAAGGCCGCCGCCCGGGGCGACAGCAAGGATGCCGCCAGCCAGGGCACCGGCACCACCGCGGCCAAGGGCAAGACCGCCACGCCCAATCCCGTGGCCGGCGCCGTGGGTTCGGGCAACGGCGCGGCCTTCGGCGCCGGCAGCGGCATCCCCGGCCTCAACCCCAGCGCCGGCGTGCAGGGGGGCGTGGGCCTCGTGGGCGGGGTGGATGGCAACTTCCCCTTCGTCTGGTATCTCCAGCAGGTCCAGGCCCGCATCACTTCCAACTGGAACCGGGTGTCGAGCACCCAGGGCCGTGTGCAGATCTACTTCCGCATCGCCCGGGACGGCAGCCTCGACCGGGTGCGCATCGAGGTGCCCAGCGGGAACGCCGCCATGGATGAAAGCGCCCGCATGGCCGTCCTCCGCGCCGCGCCGCTCCAGCGGCTGCCCGAGGGCTATGACGGCCAGTACCTCGGCGTGCGGTTCTGGTTCACCTACCTGGGAAATTGACCGGCTACACTCACACGATGCTCCCCCTCCTGCCCTTCGTGGCCGCCTACGCCCAGGTCCAGGCACCGCCCGCCTGCACGGTCGTCGTGGAACCCAGTGAGGTCCGCCCGGGCGAGTCGGTGCTCCTCCGCTGGACCTGCCCGCAGGTACCCCGGGTGCGCCTGGAACCGGGCGGCATGATCCTGCCGGGCGGTTCGCAGGTGACCCTCCGCCCCTCGTACACCACCACCTACCGTCTTTTCGATGGATCGCCGGGAGGCGCGGAACTGGGCCACGCGGAGGTGCGCGTCACCCCCGGGCTCCCACTGGGTGAAGCCGCCCGCATCTGCGCCTTTGATGCCAGCGCCAAAGCCGTGCTGCCGGGTGAGCCCGTGGTGCTGCGCTGGGAATGCGCGGGCAGCGCCAAGGTGCGCCTCGAACCCGGCGGCATGGAGCTGGACGGCAAGAGCGAAGTGACCGTCACGCCCCTGGAGAGTACGCGCTACACCATCACCGCCAACAACGCCGCTGGGGGCCAGAGCCGTACGGTGGAGGTGGCGGTGCTGGGGCACCAGGCCCTTGCCATCGCCAAAACCCCCACCGCCACGGTTTGCAGCTTCGATGCCAGCCGCACCATGGTGAAACCCGGCGAGCAGGTGGACCTGCGCTGGATCTGCCAGGGGGACGCCAAGGTGCGCCTGGAGCCCGGGGGTCTGGAGCTGGACGGCCAGTCCAGCATCGCCGTGGTCCCGGAGAAGACCACCGTCTACACCCTGAGCGTGAGCAACCTCATGGGCGGGTCCTCCCGCAGCGTCGAAGTCCGCGTGGAGGCGCCCCGCCGGGTGCTCACGGAAAAGGACCTGGCGGATCCGGAAGAGGCGATCAAGCCGCTGGACCGCATGGACCTGCCCGAAGCCCTGCACCGCGGCGCGGCGCTGCGCAGCGCCGCGCCAGCAGGTTCCTGGACCCTCCGGCTCGTGGTCTCCGGCCATGCGCCGGGCCTCAAACAGGTCGCCCGGGCCGCAGGCCCCAAGGCGCCGGAGGTCATCGTGCTGCCCTATGTCCGCCCGGATGGCTTCCGCTGGTGGCAGGCCTGCTACGGCGTCTTCCCCACCCGCGCCGCCGCCCAGAAGGCCTGGCACGGCGCCCCGGCCGCCCTGAAGAAGGCGTTCCGGGATGCCCTGCCGCTGCGCCTCCAGAAGCTTCCGGGAGTTCCGGAGGCGGCAGCAGAATCGGGAGCGCCTTAGAGCCGCACGCCCAGCGTGATCCGCACATCCCGGCTCGGCCGGACCTGCGCCAGGTAGGCCTCACTCATCCGCCAGTCGTTCGGTCCTGGATTCACGGCGGGGATCGACGAGCCGAAGCCCGTTCCCAGGGAGATCTTCTGGAAGGACCGGAAGCCTCCCTGGTCCTGGGTGAGCGTGTAGCTGACGGCGACGAGCATGTCCCGGTAGTTGTGGCTGACGGAGTACTGGTCGTAGGTGAAGGTGCCGTTGACCTGGGTCTGGCGCCGCCCCGTGATGCTCATGTCGTGGGAGCGCGATCCCAGGCTCAGGCCGACCTCACCGACGGGCAGCTGCCGGGTCACGGTCACGCCCAGCAGCGTGGACTTGTAGTCCGCAGAGCCGTTGTAGGTCTCGCGGAGGGTGGAGCCGACCGCGTAGTTCTCACCGGAATGGTAGAGCGATGGGTGGGACAACCCTTCCGAATACTGGCCTTGGAGCCACAGCCCCCAGAGGCCGCGGCGGGCCACCTGATAGCCCACATGCACACCGCCCTGGTACCACAGGCCCGTGAACCGGCTGGTGACCACCGTGTAGGGCATCACGGGGAAGTTCCCGTTGCTGCTGATGGTCCCCTTCGATTCCTGCCCGATGGCAAAGGAGCCGCCCAGCTCCCATTCCCCGGCCTGGGCGCTGATGCCCACGCAAACCAGCGGCATGAGGACCCTCAACAGCCGCCGCACCTTGATTTCCATAATCCCATCCTGATCGAAGCGGGCCTGGGCGCAGGGATACCCGGGCATCCGAGGAGCCGTCTGCGCCGAAACAGCGCCTGCGGCGGACATACCGACCCCACCAGATGGCTCCACGGGAAGTCCTGCCGGGCGGCCGAAGGAAAAGCTCCCTAGACTCTGTCCGGTCGCCCGGAGCCGGTCAACCCTGCCTTCCCGGGCCGGCCCGCGGTCAGCCCCGGGTGACCTCGATCTCGAAGGCCTCACCGCTCATGTTTGCGTCCAGGGTGTCCACGATGAAGTAGAGGGTGCGGGTCTCACGGCTGGGGTTCTGGTAGGTGGCCTGGGGTTCGCCGGAATGGATCCGGTTCTGGAGCAGGCCCTGTTCATCGCGGCCCCACGCGTTCACGGCCAGGACCCGGAACCAGGCCTTCCGGCCTTCCACCACATGGACCTTCACCTTCCCGCCCGCGGGCACCTCGATGGCATAGGCCCGCCATCCGCTGACATCCGGAATCTTGTCCTTCACTCGGACACTGCCCGCCGGAAGCTGGAGGGCGGAGAGGGAAGGCCCCCGGCGGGCGGACCGGCGTGCCTCGCCCAGGAGGCTGGAGTCCGCCCCGGCATCCGGCACCTGGGGCGTCATGGGCCCCCGCGGGGCCTGGGGAAGGTCCTTGGCCTCCACCACGGGGAGGGGGGCCGAGACCTGAATCAGCAAGGCAGGAATCAGCAGCATGGAAGGAATCATGGGCACCTCCGCTCATCAGATGCCGCCAAGGGGGAGCAAGGTTCGGGAGGGCGGAGCTCCGCCATGGAACCGATTCGCCTCAGAGCTTCCCTAGCAGGTCCTCGGCCACGCGCGCCGCGGCGCCAGGTTCGCCGAGATGCCCCCGCACTTCCCCCAGCTCGGCTCGAAGGCGCCGGGCCGTCTCGGGCTCCAGCAGCCGGGCCAGCTCCCGGCCGAGCCGCTCGGGATTGACCTCGTCCTGCAGCAGTTCCCGGGCCACCTCGCGCCGCGCCACCACATTGGCCAGACCGAAGTGGGGGACCTTCACGATGCGCCGGGCCATCTGGTAGGTGAGCGCGTTCAGCTTGTAGACGATGGCGAAGGGGGTGCCCAGCAGGGCGGTCTCCAGGGTGGCGGTACCCGAGGCCACCAGGGCCGCATCCGCATGGGCCCGGGCCGCGTAGGTGCGGCCCTCCACCAGCGTCACGGGGGCGGCCTTCAGGTGGGCCCGCACGAAGGCCGGATCCAGGGTGGGGGCCACGGGGAGCACCCACTGCACCTCGGGCCGGGCGGTCCGCCACTGCTCCGCCAGCTCGGCCATGGGCGGCAGCAGATGCTGGATCTCGCCCGTGCGACTGCCCGGCAGCAGCGCCACCAGGGGCCGGGCCGGGTCGAGGCCCGCTTCCGCAAAGAAGGTGGCGCGGTCGCACTCGGGCTTCACCACCTCCACCAGGGGGTGCCCCACGAAGCAGGCCTCCACCGGATAGCCCCTGAACAGCTCCGGCTCGAAATCGAAGAGGCAGTAGAGCGTATCCAGGGTACGACCCAGCTCCGGGATGCGGCCCTTCTTCCAGGCCCACACCTGGGGGCACACATACTGGTGCAGCTTCACGCCGGGCAGCTGCCTGCGCAGGGCCTTGGCCAGCCGCAGGTTGAAGCCGGGGTAGTCGATGAGCAGCGCCCCGGCGATGCCCTCTTCCGCCGCGGCAGCCAGGATCTGCTTGAAGAGCCGGTTCAGGCGCGGCAGGTGCTTGATCACCTCCACGAAGCCCACCACGGCCAGGTCCTTCACATCCGCCAGCTTGCGATCCAGGAAGGGGGTCATGCGCGGGCCGCCCACGCCGATGATCCGCAGGTCCGGGCGCCGGGCCTTCAATTCGCGGAGCAGCTCCGCGCCGTGCAGATCGCCGGAGTCCTCTCCGGCGATGACCAGCAGGGTCTGCGTCATGAATGGCCCCCCACGCCATCGCCATCCGGCCCCGGCAGGAGGTGCCTGCCGAATACCACGCTGTCGTCCGGCACCACCGGCCGGCCCAGGGCCGTGGCGGGCATCTCCGCAGGGAACAGCACGGGCGGATGGGCCGCCTCCAGCACCGCCGCCTGGGTCTGGAAGACGCCAGGATCCACCGCAGGCAGGGCCATGTCCCAACGGTAGCCGAGCCGCTGCAGCGGGCGCAGGTCCGAACCGGGCCCGCAGACGCCGCACCAGAGGCGGTCCGCCAGCAGCTCGGCATCGGTGGTGCCCGGATGCCAGCAGAAACCCACCGCCTCGGCCCGGGCCTGCCGCAGCAGGTCCACCAGCGCGGCCTCGGCGCCTGCCTCGATCTTCAGGGCCAGCTTCGGTCCCCGCCCGGAGGTGGCCTCCAGGAGGGATTCCAGGTGGCCGAGGATCCGGAAGCCCGCCTCGCGGGTCTCCGGTCGGCTCACGGGAAGGGCGAGGAAATCCGGGCCCAGGCCATGACGCAGCACCTCCAGGGCCTCCTCCACCGGGGACCGGCCCGGCAGATGCACGACATGCACGGCAGCCCCCCGGCGCACGGCCGGGGCCCACGCTGCGTGGAGGGCGCCGTCCCAATCCAGGGCCACCGGCCCCATGGGAACCCAGCGCGCGGGATCAAGGCTGGACGAAATCAGGGGCACGAACCGCATGGGTTTATCATGGAGCAACGGAGGCGCCATGGGCCGCATTTTCACCTTGGATGAAGCGCGGGCCCTGATGCCCCAGGTGAAGGCCATCACAGAACCTGTCTACACACTGGCTGCGAGTCTGGCCGAGGAATTGAGCCAGGCGGAGGACGCCAAGGACGAGGCACGGTCCGAGGCCCTGCGCGAGCGGCTCCAGGTCCTCGTGCAAAGCTGGCAGCAGAGCATGCAGGACCTCGAGGCCGAAGTGAAGGGCCTCTGGCTGGTCGATTTCGATTCCGGCGACGGCTACTGGTGCTGGGCCTACCCCGAAGAAGCCCTCGACCACTGGCACAGCTATGAAGGCGGCTTCCGCTCCCGCGTGCCCGTGGATCAGCGGCCGGGCGTGCAGGCCTAGCCCGATGCCGAGGCCGAAGCCTGCGAAGCGTCTCGAGCCGCCCGCGCCGACGCGGGACTTCCGCGCCGCGGTCCTGGCCGTGGTGGCGCAGATTCCGGAGGGGCACCTCGCCTCCTACGGCCAGGTGGCGCTGCTGGCGGGTTTCCCCCAGCGCCCGCGCCAGGTGGGCATGGTGCTGTCGGGCCTTCCGGAAAACACGGACCTGCCCTGGCACCGCGTGGTGAACACCCGGGGCTATGTCCCCAGCCGGGGCCGCTGGTGGGGGGCCTTCGAGCAAATCGGGCGCCTGCGCGACGAAGGCATCGAAGTCGATGACCAAGGCAACCTCGACCTCGAGGCCCATCGGTGGAGCGGCGAGCCTCCGCCCCCCAGACGCTCCAGGCGAAGCGCCACGGCCGCACCGGCCGCCGGAAAGGCCGCCCGACCAATCCCGAGGACCCGGAAGAAGGGGTGAGGCCCACCCCCCCGCCTTTCACGAAGGTTCCTTTCCGCCCACCCTGCCGGGGCCGAGATCGCTCAGGTACACTGGTGTCTGCGGAGGGGCCATGAAGGTTCGCGTGTCGGTGCAGTTGAAGCCCGGAATCCTGGATCCCCAGGGCAAGGCGGTGGAGCAGGGCCTGCATGGCTTCGGCTTCGCGGTGGACCATGTGCGCATCGGCCGCCTCATCGAGATGGAGGTCCCGGGCACGGATCCCGCCGAGGTGAAGGCCAAGGCCCTGGCCATGTGCGACAAGCTGCTGGTCAACCCGGTGATGGAGAAAGCCTCCATCGAGGTGGTCTGATGCGGGTGGCAGTGCCGATCTTTCCCGGGTCCAACTGCGACCACGACGCGCTTCACGCCTGCGGCACGGTCATGGGCTGGGACACCCTTCCCGTCTGGCACCAGGAGACGCGCCTGCCGGAACATACCGAACTGGTCTTCGTGCCCGGCGGCTTCAGCTACGGCGACTACCTGCGCTGCGGCGCCATCGCGGCCCTGGCCCCCATCATGGCGGATGTGAAGCGCCACGCGGACAACGGCGGCCTGGTGCTGGGCGTGTGCAACGGCTTCCAGATCCTCTGCGAGGCCCAGCTGCTGCCCGGCGCCCTGCTGCGCAACGAATCCCTGCGGTTCATCCATGCGGATGTGCACCTGCGCGTGGAGCGGGCCGACCTGCCCTTCACCCGCGCCATGAAGGCCGGCGAGGTCTTCCGCGTGCCCATCGCCCATGCCGAGGGCAACTTCACGCTGGATCCCGCGGATCTGGCGGACCTGGAGGCCCGGGGCGGCGTCGCCTTCCGGTACTGCTCCGCCCAGGGCGAGATCGGCGAGACCCATGTGCCCAACGGCGCCATGAACGGCATCGCCGGCATCGTGAATGTCCGCGGGAATGTGCTGGGCATGATGCCCCACCCCGAGCGGGCCGTGGATCCGAAGCTGGGCCCCACTGGCGGCCTGGGTGTGTTCCGAAGCCTCGAAACGGCCTTCGCCAAGGCCTGAGTCAAGGCCTGAGCCAGATGGGATCGACCCTCGGGGCCCGGAAAAGGCCCTTGGCAGAGCCTTGTGAAAATTCCATGCCCAACAAAATCTTTTCCTGTCATCCTTCCTGGGACGCCCCGGTGGGCATGTCTTTTTATTCCTGAGCCATGAGCGAAACTGAAACCAAAAACCTTCAGACCTACACCAGCGGCCCCCTTCGCCTGGCCGTTCTCAAGCGCGACCCGGTGCCCGCCAAGCTGCTGCCGGCGCGGGAAGCCTGGACGCTGTTGCAGCCCACCCATGCGGTGCGCGTCTGCACCAGCGAAGACCGCGAAGAGGGGGTGATCCGTTCCGGCGACCTGGCCCTCCTGCTCCCGGGGTTCGGTCACACGCTGAAGCGTCACCACGCCAATGCGCCCTTCGGCTTCACGGCCCTGTTCCTGGAAGGCCCCTTCCCGGAGCCCCTGCTCTCCTCGCTGCAGAACCCGCCGCGGAAATGGCAGGAATCCAGCTTCGCCGTGCTGCGGAGCCTCAGCCTCAAGCAGCTGTTCAGCATCTTCACGCAGGAACTGGCCAACCCCGACGGCGTGCAGCTCATGACCCGCGAGCTGTTCCTCATCCTGCTGGGTGCCGAGCTCTCCCGCCTGACGGAAAAAGAGGACCGGGGCCGCTTCCCCTACCGCCTGAACCGCTCGACCCTGCAGCTGGTGCTGGACCACATGGAAGTCCACATCGGCGCGAAGAACAGCGTGCCTGAGCTGGCCACCATGGCCCGCTGCACGCCGGACCACTTCATCCGCCTCTTCCGCGAGGCCACCAGCACCACGCCCCACCAGTACCTCATCGAGCGCCGTCTCCAGCGCGCCGTCACCCTGCTGGCCAACGGCGAGCGTCCCAGCGATGTGGCGAAGATCCTCGGTTTCTACGATGCCAGCGCCTTCACCCGCGCCTTCAAGCGCCGCTTCGGCGTGCCCCCCAGCGAATACGCGCAGGAAGCCTACGACCGGCAGTTCCCGAAGAAGTAGGCCGTCAGGAGCCCACTCTGGAGGGTCCATGCAAAAGCCCGGCTTCGCCGGGCTGAGCGAGGGGGTCCGGGGGTATGCGCGTAGCGCGGAACCCCCGGAATTTATTGAGCGGCCTTCTCGGTCACGGCCTTGGCCTTGGTGGCGCCCTTTTCGGCGCCCTTCCGGGTCTTGCCCTTGGCTTTGTCCGTACCGGCCTTGGCGGCGCCTTCGCCCTTGGCGGTGGCGGCCTTCACCTGGTCGCCGGCCACGGGGACGGCCCCGGCCTTGGCATCGACCTTGGCTTTCGCATCGGAGGCCTTCTTGTCGGCCTTGGCCTTGGACTGATCGGCCTTTTCATCCGCCTTGGCCTTCCCCTTGTCGACGGTCGCATCCGCCTGTTTCTTGAGGTCATCCTTGCTGGGAATCTGCGCTGAGAGCGCCAGCGCGGCGCCCAGCATCACGGGAAGAAGAAGCTTCATCGGAACCTCCACTGAAGACTGAAAACGAGAGATTGAAGACGGCCCCTCAGGGCTTGCACACCTTGCAGGCCTTGTAGCCGGCCTTGTCGGCCTCGGCTGCCGAAGCGAAGGAGGTCCGGTTGGCATCCTTCATCTTCGCGGCGACCTTGCAGTCGGCCCGGTGGTAGGTCTTGGAGTCCTTGTTGGCGATGATGGCCGTCGAGGCGGCCACGGCCTTGGCTGGAGCAGCCTTGGCAGCCGCGGCGGGCGCGGGTTTGGCCGGCGCGGGCGCCGGGGCCGCGGCGGGGGCCGGAGCGGGCTTCGCCGCGGCCGGAGCAGGTTTGGCAGGGGTGGCAGCGGTCGCGGGAGCAGCCTTCGCAGCCGCGGCCTCGACCTTCTTGGCCTTCTTCTCAGCCTTCTTCTCGGCAGCGGTCTTGGGTGCGGTGGGCTTGGGTTCCTGGGCGGTGGCCACCACGGAGGCAGCCAGGAAGAGGGCGATCAGGATGTGTTTCATGCGTTCTCCTTGGGAGGTGAGTCAGGGTGGGCCTCACCCTGGGGACTGTCAACGGGGGACGGCGCAGGAGACCGGGAAGCGGGGCGGGCGCCGGGCGCGCGTGGCCTGCTCGAAACCGAAGGCCAGCTTCAGCAGCGGGCCCTCCTGCCAAGGCCCGCTCACGAACGAGAGGCCCAGGGGCATCCCGAAGGCGTACCCGGCGGGAACCGTGATGTGGGGACAGCCCGCCACGGCCGCCGGGCTGGAGAAGCTGAGGCTGGAGCTGTCGCCGTTCAGGTGGTCGATGAGCCAGGCCGGGCCTCCGGTGGGCCCCACCAGGGCATGCAGCTGGTGCTTCTCCAGCAGGCTGGTGATGTCCCGCCGCGCCTGGGCGCAGGTCTCCAGGGCCTTGAGGTAGGCGGGGTCCGTCAACGGCCCCTTGGCCTGGGCCAGCTTCAGGATCTCCTGGCCGAAGAAGGGCATCTCCCGCCCCTTCTCCCGCTCGTCGAAGGCCATGAGCCCTTCCAGGTTCCTCACGGCCCCGCCCCTTCCGGCCAGGTAGGCCTCCAGGTCCGCCTTGAACTCGTAGAGCAGCACCTCGAACTCCGCATCGTCATAGGCCGAGGACTTCAGCTCCACATCCACCAGGGTGGCGCCCTGCGCCGTGAGCGCCTCCAGGGCGGGTCGGATCACCGCATCCACATGGGCATGGACGCCCAGGAGGTTCTTCACCACGCCGAGGCGCGCGCCCTTCAGGCCATCCGCCACGAGGAAGCGGGTGTAGTCGGCCTCCCGCCGGGCGTCCGCTTCACGGGTGGCGGCGTCCCGGGGGTCGCTGCCGGCCAGGACAGTCAGCAGGACCGCCGCGTCGCGCACCGTGCGCGTCATGGGGCCAGCCGTGTCCTGGGTGTGGGAGATGGGAATGATGCCGCTCCGGCTCACCAGACCCACCGTGGGCTTCAGGCCCACCACACCATTGGCGTTGGCCGGGCTCACCACGGAGCCGTCCGTTTCCGTGCCCACGGCCACGGCACAGAGGCTGGCCGCCACCGCGGAGCCAGACCCGGAGCTGGAGCCGCTGGGACTGCGGTCAAGGGCGTAGGGGTTGCGCGTCTGCCCACCGCGCCCGCTCCAGCCGCTGCTGCTGCGGGTGGACCGGAAATTCGCCCACTCGCTGAGGTTCGTCTTCCCCAGGACCACGGCTCCGGCCTCGCGCAGCTTCCGCACGAGGAAGGCGTCCTCCCTGGGCGCGGGGGCCTCGGCCAGCGCCAGCGATCCCGCCGTGGTCTTCATGCCGTCCGCCGTGTCGATGTTGTCCTTGAGGAGCACCGGAATGCCATGCAGCGGGCCTCGGAGCTTGCCCGCCTTCCGTTCCGCATCCAGGGTCCTGGCCAGCGCCAAGGCCTCCGGGTTCAGCTCGATCACCGCGTTCAGCTTCGGCCCCGCCTGATCCAGGGCCCGGATGCGGGCCTGGTACTTCCGCACCAGGTCCGCCGCCGTCCAGTGGCCCTCGGCCAAGCCCGCCTGAAGGCCGGCCACGGTGGCCTCCTCGAGAACCAGCCCCTTCACCGGAGCAACCTTCAGGTCGCCCCCGGTGAGCGCCGCCGCACCCGTAGCCAGGCCCACCCCCAGGAACGAGCGGCGATCGAGAGCCAGGGAATCGTCTTCGCGCGGCATGGGTGGTCCTTCGATGGGGTGAAAGGATCATACCGCCGGCCGGTCCGCCGGTTCCCGGAGCGCGTTCGCCGATCCGCACCTGCACCGGGGTAGGCGGCGGCGGATCCTGTGATCCGGGAGGCTCCCATGGCCGCGTTCCTGCTCTGGCTCATCCTGCTGGTGGTCTGCTGGCCCCTGGCCCTTCTGGCGCTGATCCTCTACCCGCTGATCTGGCTGCTGCTCCTGCCTTTCCGCCTCCTGGGCTTCGCGGTGGAAGGCGCCTTCGGGCTGGTGAAGGGGTTGTTTCTGCTGCCGGCGCGCCTCCTCGGGCGATGAGCGACGGGAAGCGAGGGTTGAGCCAGATCACATTCTTTGTTGATCTATCGATCTAGAATGACCGGGTCCCATGGAGGCCCCGTGTTCAACGGTTTCGAGCAGGCCCGCCAGTTCATCCAGGCCCATTCGGTCCGCATGATCGACCTCACCTTCAGCGATCTCTGGGGCCGCTGGCACCATGTCAGCATTCCCGCCTCCCAGTTCAATGAGCAGCTCATGCGGGACGGCGTGGGTTTCGATGGCTCCAGCGTGGGCCTGAAGTCCGTGAAGTCCGGCGACATGGTCCTGATCCCGGACCTGGCCACCGGCCACATGGACCCCTTCTGGGAGGCCCCCACCCTCAGCTTCATCTGCTCGGCCTACGAAGCGGATACCAAGGCGCCCTTCCCCGTGGATCCCCGCAACATCGCCATCCGCGCAGAGGCCTACCTGAAGGAGACGGGCATTGCCGATCAGAGCATCTGGGGCCCCGAGTACGAGTTCTATGTCTTCGACAAGGTGAGCTACGAGAACGGGGTCAACACGGCCTCGTACCGCGTGGACAGCCGCGAGGCGGACTGGCACAGCGGCGAGGGGGGGCACGGGCACTTCATCCCCCTGCACGGCGGCTACCACGCCATGGCGCCGAAGGACCAGCTCTACAACCTGCGCGCCGAGATGTGCATGGAGCTCGAGCAGATGGGCGTCGAGGTGAAATACCACCACCACGAGGTGGGCGGCCCCGGCCAGTGTGAAATCGAAACCCCGCTCTTCCCTCTGCTGAAGGCGGGCGACGCCACCCAGATCGTGAAATATGTCGTGAAGATGGTCGCCCACCGCCGGAACCAGACGGCCACCTTCATGCCCAAGCCCCTCTATGGCGAGGCCGGCAGCGGCATGCACTTCCACCAGATGCTGATGAAGGGCGGGAAGAACCTCTTCTACGACGAGCAGGGCTACGGAAAGATGAGCCAGGAGGCTCTCTGGTACATCGGCGGCATCCTGGCCCACGGCCCGGCCCTGCTGGCCCTCACGAACCCCAGCACCAACAGCTACCGCCGCCTGGTGCCCGGCTTCGAGGCTCCCATCAGCGCCTTCTTCTCCCTGGGCAACCGTTCCGCCGCCATCCGTGTGCCCAAGTATGCGGACCAGCCCGAGACGGCCCGCTTCGAGTTCCGGCCGCCCGATGCCACCTGCAATGTCTACCTCGCGTTGGCCGCGCAGCTGCTCGCTGGCATCGACGGCATCCAGAAGAAGCTGGATCCCACGGCCCTGGGCTTCGGGCCCATCGACCAGAACATCTTCGGCTGGACCGAGGAGCAGCGCCGGAAGATCAAGAGCCTGCCCACCAGCCTCATGGAGGCCTGCGAGGCGCTGGAGGGCGACATGGACTTCCTGCTGGCGGGAGGTGCCTTCGACCGCCTCCAGCTGGAGGACTACCTCAAACACCTCCGCGCCCAGGAAGCCGCCGTGCGGAACCGGCCCCATCCCTACGAGATGGCCCTCTACTTCGAGGCCTGAAACCTGGCGGGAAACGATCTGAAGCCCGATATTGGCTCCGGCGCGGCTCCCCAGCCGGATCGCCGGGCCGCGCGGGAGGCCACCATGGATGTCTACCTGGACCCCAAGGAAACGGAACTCGTGATGGGGCTGCTCGAACACCGCCTCGAAGGGCTCCAGCGGGAAATCCACCACACGGACAGCCGGTCCTTCAAGGCGGAGCTCAAGGCCGAAGAGGCCCTGGCGCAGGAGGTTCTGGCCAAGCTGAAGACCCCCGCCGCCATGGGGATCTAGGGGTGCCTAGATCCACCGCCGCACGCGGCGGACATAGGCGTCGTAGGCCGCGCCGAACTGAGCCCGCAGCCGGGCCTCCTCCCGGGCGATGACGAGGCAGTTCAGGAGAAGCACCAGGACGGGAACTGTCAGCAGCACCCAGGCCGAGTCCAGCAGCATCCCGAACCCGGCGAGGCAGGCCGAGAGGCCCAGGTAGAGGGGATTCCGGGAATACCCGAAGGGGCCCGAGGTCAGGAGCGCCGTGGCCGCTCCATTGGGGTTCGGCGTGGTCCCCGCGCCCTTGAAGGTGATCAACGCCCACCCGCCGAGGACCAGGAAGCCGGCCAGCAGTGCGGCGCCCATCCCATGCCTCAGGGCATCCGGAAGGTGCGTGCCGAGGGGCCGCAGGAACCCCAGACCCCAGCCCGCCAGGAGGCAGGCCAGGAAGAGGAGCGGGGGCTGGGGAGACCTCTGGTGTTCGGACATGCCTGCCTCCCCTTCCCGGGGGGAGAGGATACCCACACCGCCACCGGGTCAGGTCAGGGACTTCTCGAGGGCCTCCCCGTGCAGCGCCTTCAGGTCCGCCGCCTCGGCATCCAGCAGGGGCTGGCCATCCACGGCCAGGGTGATGCGCGCGCCGCCCGTGGTGCCAATCTTGGCAAAGGGCACCCGGTGGGTGGCGCAGAGCGTCGCCAGGCTGCCTTCGCCTTCGGCGGCCACGCTCACCACGATGCGGCCGGCCGTCTCGCCGAACAGCAGGCTGTCCAGGCGCAGGGCCCCCTTCGTCAACATCAGCTGGCAGCCCATGCCCTCGCCATCATCCGCACCGAAGGCGCTCTCCAGCGCGGTGACCAGCAGGCCGCCCTCGCTGGTGTCGTGGGCGCTGCGGATCAGCCCCAGGCGGATGCCCTCGCGCACGCAGGCCTGCAGGCGCAGCTCCTCGTCCAGGCGCAGCTCGGGGCAGGCGCCTTCCACCTTGCCCGTGCGGAGCTTCAAGTACTCGCTGCCGCCCAGCTCGTCGCGGGTCTCGCCCAACAGGAAGATGCCGTCGTGGGCCGCGCGGAAAGACGATCCGCAAATGCGGTTGCCCACCTTCGACAGGGCCGTGGCATCCGGCGCGTCGATGGCCACCGGGCCCGCGCAATCCTCGACAAGACCCACGGCGGCGATCATGGGCGTGGGGAAGATGCTCTGGCCTTCGGTGTCGTTGTAGAGGCTCACATTGCCGCTGACGATGGGCACATCCAGAGCCAGGCAGGCCTGGCGGATGCCTAGGCAGCCCTGCTCGAAGGTCCACATGTTCTCGGGCTTCTCGGGGTTGCCGTAGTTGAGGCAGTCCGTGAGGCCGATGGGCTCGGCACCCACGCAGGCCAGGTTGCGGCAGGCCTCGGCCACCGCATGGGCGGCGCCCCAGAAGGGATCCAGGTAGCAGAAGCGGCTGTTGCAGTCGCTCGACATGGCCACGGCCTTGCCCGTGTCCTGGCCCGCCTCGTCCTTCACGCGGATGATGCCCGCGTCGCCTCGGCCCATGCCCAGCAGGGTGTTGCTACGCACGGTGCCGTCGTACTGCTCGAAGATCCAGCGCTTGCTCGCCACCGTGGGCGCCTGGAGGAGCTGGCGCAGGGTGCGCTCCACTTCCGCAGGCTTGAGGTCCGCCGGCAGGGGGGCCGCGTTCACTGCGGCCAGGTAGCCGGGGCGCTGGCGAGGCCGGTCGTATTTGGGCGCCGCATCCACCAGGGGCTGGATGGGCAGGTTGATGACGGGCTCGCCGTGCCAGCTGCCGATGAAGCGGCCGCTGTCGGTGACTTCGCCCACCACGCAGGCGTCCAGGCCCCACTTGTGCAGCACGGCGACGATCTTCTCTTCGCAGCCGGGGCGCGCCACCAGCAGCATGCGCTCCTGGCTTTCGCTGAGCATCAGCTCGAAGGGGGTCATGCCCTCTTCGCGCATGGGCACTTGGTCCAGCCGGATCTCCAGACCCGTGCCCGCCCGGCTGGCCATCTCGAAGCTGCTGGAGGTGAGGCCCGCGGCGCCCATGTCCTGGATGCCGATGACCCAGTCGGTCTGGAAGATCTCCAGGCAGGCCTCGAGCAGCAGCTTTTCCGTGAAGGGGTCGCCCACCTGCACCGTGGGACGCTTCTCCTCGCTGCCCTCGCCAAATTCGGCCGAGGCCATGCTGGCGCCGTGGATGCCGTCGCGGCCGGTCTTCGAGCCGATGTACATCATCTTGTTGCCGATGCCCGAGGCGAAGCCCTTGAAGATCTTGTCGCTGCGCAGCACGCCCAGAGTGAATGCGTTCACGAGGATGTTGCCGTTGTAGCTGGCGTCGAAGGCCACATCGCCGCCCAGCATGGGGATGCCCATGCAGTTGCCGTAGCCCGAGATGCCTGCGGCCACGCCTTTCACCAGGCCCTTCATGCGCGGCGCGTCGATCTCTCCGAAGCGCAGGCTGTTGAGGTTGGCCAGAGGCCGGGCGCCCATGGTGAACACATCGCGCAGGATGCCGCCCACCCCCGTGGCCGCGCCCTGGTAGGGCTCGATGAAGCTGGGGTGGTTGTGGCTCTCCATCTTGAAGGCCACGGCCCAGCCATCGCCGATGTCCACCACACCCGCGTTCTCGCCAGGGCCCTGAAGGACGCGGGGACCTTCCGTGGGCAGGTTCTTCAGGTGGACTCGGCTGGACTTGTAGGAGCAGTGCTCGCTCCACATGGCGCTGAACACGCCCAGTTCCGGGTAGGTGGGCAGGCGGCCATCCAGAAGACGCAGGAGCACCTGCCACTCGTCCTTGGACAGCCCCAGCTCCAGGGCCAGGGATTCGGTGACAGCCGGTTCGTGGGCAGCGGACATGGAGGCTCCGGAAGCCTTGATTCTAGCGGTTTCGCCGGGGCCGAACGAGGCTTGACATCCTTCAGGACGGTTCGGGCTCCACCGGCGCCATGGGGGATTCCCCGCCTTCGTAGGTGCGGCGCAGCACCCCCTGGACGAGGCGCTGGAAGAAAGTCCCCCGTTCCGGGTTGAACACGATGGAGACCGTGGCCTTCAGCTCGGTGCCCAGTTCGAGCAGGGGACCCCCCTCGATGCCCGTGCCCAGCAGCAGGAAGGGCACCCGGCCCTGGACGGGTTCCAGGAGGGCCTTCATCCGGCGCCGCTCGTCCAACCCCAGGCTGGGCACATGGAAGAGCAGCAGCGCCGGATGCTGGGCCAGGGCCTCCTTGATCGCGGAGACCGTCGGTGCCACGCGGTGCAAAGGCTGGAGGCCCCCCAGGAGGTTCTGAAGCTTCTCCTCGAGCGCCGCATCCCCGGACACCAGCGCGAGCCCTCTCGCCTGGATGACGGTTGCGCGGGACTCCTCCGTGGCCACGGCGGTTTCGATGCCCCGCCGGGAGATGCGTTCCAGGTCCTCTTCCCGGTGCTCGAAGACCCAGCGGGAGAGGGGGTGCAACACCCGCTCGTCCAGCTGGGGCCGGAACTCGATCCCGAAGGTCCGGCCATGCACATGGCGGACCTTGACCTTCGTGTTGATCCGGATGCCCTCCACCAGCGAGATGGTCACGGCCATCTCGTCCCCGGCCTGGAGTTCTCCCTGCAGGATGTCCCGGGTGCTGTAGATCCGCGCCCCGGTGGTGCTGATGTCCACCAAGGTCCCCGTGACGAGGTCGTACTTGGGGGTGCTGAAGGTCACGGGCACCCGGCCCACCCGCTCCACCCGGTAGGCCGAGCGGTGGTCTTCCTCGTAGAGGGTCTCCGGAATCGCCAAGCGGAGGGTCCGGCGCCCCTCAGCCAAGCCGAAACCGAGGAGCTGGGTGGAGGCTTCCAGGAAGCTCACGCCGTGGGGGAACCGCAGGCGCAGATCGGTATTGCGCAGGCCGTACAGGGCATCCTCGCGGCCCATGGTGGCGGCGGCCTGGAGGTCGTTGGCCTCCAGACGCAGGAACGACGATTCGAACCGGAGGTAGGGCGTGACCAGGATCATCAGTTCGCGCCGGTCGCAGGCGCGTCTGAGGATCTCCTCGATCGCTTCCGGATTTCGGATCAGGTTGCCCGCCAAGTCTCCCCCGCCTTCGGAATGCCCGCTGTCTCTGGAATGTCTGTATCCATCATGGGTACCGTTCCGTACACTGAAAAGCTCTGCTTTTGGACCCCATGACCCCGCCCCGCACCCTCCTCACCTACAGCGCCCCCCGAAGCGGTTTCGGGGATGAATGGATGACTTTCCTTCCCATTGGTCTCGGCTATCTGCAGGCGATGCTGAAGTCCCGTTCCTTCCCCTGCCGGGTGGCCAACCTGAGCGGCCGGGGCCGGAAGGAGGTCCTGGCCTACCTGAAGGCCCAGAATCCAGCCGTGATGGGCGTCTCCATGTTCACCTTCAACCGGAAGCGATCCTACGAGCTGCTGGCCTGGGCCCGGGAAGCCTGCCCGGAGGCCATCCTCCTGGCCGGCGGCCCCCACCCCACCCATCTGGCCGAGGAGGTCTTCGAGGACTGCCCCGCCCTGGACGCCATCGTGCAGGGCGAGGGCGAGGCCGTGCTCCTGGGGATTGCCGAGCGGCTCAAGACGGCCCCAGGGTCGGATCTCTGGCGGCGAACGCCGGGGCTCATCCTCCGCGAAGGCCCCACCCTGCCTCAGCCGCCTCTGGAAGACCTCGATGGCGTGGGCATTCCCGCCGAGCACCTGGAGGCGGATTTTCTCAATGATGTGGGCCAGCTGGCCTACCTGAGCACCAGCCGCGGCTGTCCCGCCACCTGCAACTTCTGCAATACCCCGGAGTTCTGGGGCACCTCCATCCGCTTCCGTAGCGCCCCGTCGGTGCTGCGCGAGATGCGCCTGCTCCGGGAGCAGCACGGCCTCACCTACTTCAGCTTCCGGGATGACACCTTCACCGCCAACCGCGACCGCGTGCTCACCCTCATGAAGGGCATCCAGGACAGCGGCCTCCATCCCCTGTGGAACTGCCAGAGCCGCGTGAACCTGGTGGACGAGGATCGCCTGGTGGCCATGAAGCGCGCCGGTTGCGAGTTCATGCAGTTCGGCGTGGAGCACGGCAGCGAGCGGGTGCTGCAGCTGCTGGACAAGGGCACCAACCTGCGGCATGCCCGAAAGGCTCTGGGCCTGGTGCGCAAGGTGGGCATGAACCTGGGCATCTACCTCATCACCGGCATCCCCGGCGAGACCTGGGCGGATGTGGAGGAGACTGCGACCTTCGTCCGGGACACGCGGCCCCAGGACTGTCAGATCAGCCCCCTGGCCCTCTACCCGGGGACGCGGATGTTCGACCAGTACCGTGCCGAGGGCCGCATCCAGAAGGACTTCTACCGGGCCAGCGGCGATGCCGAGGTCTTTGCGCGGGTCGATGCCCACACCGAGAAGGCCCTGCGCCACATCGACCAGGTGGCTCAGCAGGCCAAGGCGAAGTCCCGCTTCACGCCCGCCGAATTCGCCGAGCAGAAGCGCTGGCTGGGTTTCTGCTCCGTCACCAACCTGCTCTGCGGCGAGGCCGCCGAAGAAGAAGGGCGCTTCGTCGAAGCCGAAGCCGAATACGCCGAGATCATCGCGCGGGAACCTGCCAATCCCTGGGGCTTCATGAAGCGCGCCCTGCTGCGGGAGAAGCTCGGACAGCTGGACCGGGCCCGCGCCGACCTGGCCGAAGTGCTGGCCCTGGCCCCCGGCAATCCCGAAGCCACCGAGCTGGCGGGCCTGTGGGGCCTCAAGAAGACCAAGGCCCGGACCAAGAAACCCGCCCACGGCCCCACCGCCGAGATGAAGGGCGCCGAAGCCTACCTCAGCCGGCCGAAGATGTAGCCTCCGCCTTCAGCGCCCGCCGCCATTCCAGCAGGCCCGTGACGCACAGCACCTGGTAGACGAGATACAGCGCGCTGGTCACATAGAGCCCCTTGTAGATCAGCAGCCCCACGGAGATGCAGTTGGCCGTGAGCCACACCAGCCAGTTCTCGATCCATTTGCGGGTCATCATGAACTGGGCGACGAGGCTGAGGGCCGTGATCAGGGAATCCAGCACGGGCACGGTGCTGTTCGTGTACCGGCGGAGCAGCCAGGTCAAAGCGACCGTGATGCCCGCGACACCCCCCGCCAGCAAGACGGCCGTCGCCGGCTTGACCCGGGTGACGGTCAGGGCGCCATGGTCCCGCCCCCCGTGGAGCCAACTCCACCACCCGTAGATCGAGATGGCGATGTAGAAGCCCTGCAGCCCGACATCCGCGTAGAGACCGGTGCGGTAGAACAGGGCGATGAAAACCAGGTTATTGGCGATGCCGAGCGGCCAGTTCCAGATGTTCTGGCGCACCAGCAGGGCCACGCAGGCGGCCCCGGTGAGGAACCCGAAGACCTCCATCCAACCCGGCATCAGTCCTCGTGTTTCAGGTTGGGGCTGCGCTCCAGCACCATGAGCACCAGCCGCTCCAGCTCATCCACCAGGAGAAAGCGGAGAACCGGGTCGGCGGGGCCGGTGCGGCCGGGCTCGCCGCCCCCGCGCAGCACGAAGAAGGGGCCCGACCGCTCCAGGCGGGAGATCCGCTTCCAGAGCAGGCGCCCCGCGCCCAGCTTCCTGGCCAGCGGTGCCGGCAGCGCGTTGTGCTCGACGGTGAGGCCCAGCTCATCCACCAGCACCTGGGAACCCTCCACCAGCAGCACCCCCAGCAGGGTGCCGATGAGGAGCAGGCTGCCGGCCACCACGGCGCCGATGGCCGCAATGACCGCAACCCAGAAGGACCAGGTGGGTTCGCTCGCGGCCTCGGCCACCTTCAGGGAGGCCCGCAGCACAGGAAGGCGTTCGAGGATCTGGGCCAGGGCGCGCACCCCCACCAGCCAGGAACCGGCGAAGAGCAGGACCGCCATGGCGCGCTGGGCGAAGGAGGGCCGGAAGACGAGGGGGGAACCGACGGTCATCGGCCTTCCATCTCCGCCACGATGCCCTCCGCCGCCGCCGCGGGATCCGCCGCGTGGGTGATGGGCCGCCCCACCACCAGCCAGGTGGAGCCTTGCTTCAGGGCCTGGGCGGGCGTCATGACGCGGGCCTGATCCTGGGTGGCGGCACCCGCGGGCCGGATGCCCGGGGTCAAGCGATGGAAAGCCTCGCCGCAGGCCTCGCGGATGCTGTCCGCCTCCCAGGCCGAGCAGACGACGCCGCCGCAGCCGGCCTGCTGGGCCAGCTTCGCGTAGGCCAGGGCCAGATCTTCAGGCCGGCCCGCGTGGCCCAGGGCCGCCAGGGCCTCCCGGTCCAGGCTGGTCAACACCGTCACCGCCAGCAGCTCCGTGCGGCCCCCGGCGGCCCGATGGGCGCGCACGGCTTCGACCGCGGCCTCCAGCATGGCGGGGCCGCCCTGGGCGTGGACATTGATGAGGCGGGGATCCAGTTGGAGCAGCACCTCCAGGGCCCGGCGCACGGTGGTGGGAATGTCGTGGAGCTTCAGATCCAGGAACACCGGCACCCGGGTCTGCAACGCCTTCACGAAGGCGGGCCCTTCGGCGCAGAACAGTTCCAGCCCCACCTTCAGCATGCCCACCCGGCCCGCCAGGCGGTCCGCCATGGCCAGGGCCTCCTTGGCCGTGGGCAGGTCGAGGGCCACCACGAGGCGCTCCCGGGGCGTGAGGTTGGCAGGGGCAGGGCTCAAGACGACTCCCGTATGATGCGGAGGATCATTCTGCCATCAAGGGAGCTCCGTGTTGCTGACCGTTCCATCCCCTTCCTCGCCCCCGGCTGAGATCCGGCCCGCGCCGCCGACGCCCGCCGAGCGGGAGGAGCGCCTGCTCGAGGCCTACGACTGGGGCCGCCCCCTGCCCCCGGCGCAGCCCGGTCCGGGCGCGGCAGCCGACCGTTGGCTGCGGGCCGCCGCCACCTTCGACCCCGGAACCGCCCTGCCGGGCAACCCCTTCCCCCCGGGGGCGGCCCACCGGGAGGCGGAAGCGCTGCGGGCCCTCCTGAAGGCCCCCCCCAGTCAGCTCGGGAGGCGCCTCGCGGCCCTGCCCCTCCGCCAATCCGGCACGACCCTGGCCCTCTGGCGCTGGGGCCAGGCCCAGGTCTGCCAAGGGCACTTCCCCCTCGAGGTGCGGCAGGCCTGGGAGGACCGCCTCCTGGCCGCCGGCCCGGCCCTCACGCGCGGCTATGCCCTGCGCCACGCCCTCTGCTGGGCCCTGGCGGAGAAGGACGAGACCCGGTTCGCCGCGCTCAAGGCCCTCGCCACCCTGGAGACAGAATCCATCGTGGCGGGCTTCCAGCGCCTCTTCGGCCTGCTGGGCGGCCCCACCCCCGACCTGCGCCTGTGGAACCTGCCGGGCCTGGATTACCAGGACCTGCGGCTGGACCAGCTGGGGGCTCCCCAGGTGTGGATCTGCCCGGCCGGCAAGGGACCGCTGCCGGACCTTCCGCCCCGCGTGGCCTGGGTCATCCCCAGCGCCGAGGCCAGCCTGGATGCCCGCAGTGCCAGCCTTCCCGAACACCTCCTGGAGGAGGGCCGGGCCCTCGCCACGCGCCTCCTGGCCGCGGGGAGGACCGCCCGCTTCGCCCCCAGCCGCCCGGCCTTCGAGGCGCTGGGTCTGGTCTGGTTCCCCATCCTCATCGACCTCGACGCCCAGGGAACCGTCAGGACCATCCGCATGGGGGACGCGGCACCACCGCGTCCCTGAGTCCATCCCGCGAAGGGGATGTCACCCGATCCCGCAGCCCTGCAGCCAGCCGGCCACCGTGCCCCAGACCAGGTGCGACCAGTAGTGGAACCCCCGCCGCACGGGCTTCGCGGTGTAGCTGGCGTGGAGCCGGTCCTTGAGCATCGGGTAGTTGCCATCGGGATCCAGGACCGCCGCCACGACGGGCGAGTTGAACTCGTAGGTGATCCACCGATCCTGGCCATCCCAGACGAGCCGCTGCTCCTCCCGGTTCTCCAGCCGCACCCACAGCGTGATCGGCACCTTGAGGCCCCCCCTCCGCTCGAGGGTGATGGAACCCACCCGGCCAGGCGCGGCGGGCTGCGGCGCGGCGAAGACAGGCCCCTTCTCCGAGATCAGCCAGCCGCCCTGGGTGACCTCCTGGGACTTCGCGCCGCGGATGGCGTAGTCGAGCACCTCGGTACCCTCGACGAAATCCCGCCAGAACCCTGAGAGATCACGGCCCGACACCCGCTCGGCAATGCGCTTGAAGTCCTGCCGGACCGGATGCCGGAAGGCCATCTCCTGGGCGTAGGCGCGCATGACCTGCTCCATCACCGGCCGGCCCAGCATCGCCTCGAGCTGGTTGAGGACCTGGGTGGCCTTGCCGTAGGCCGTGACGAAGTAGCTCTGGGCGTTGAGGGTCTTGAACCCGAAACGCGTCAGGGGATCCGCGGAGGGCTGGTTCCAATAGCCCACCCATTCCAGAAAATCCGTGGATACCCGGAACCTCCGGCTGCTGAACAGGCTGTGATAGGTGCGTTCCAAAGCCTTGTGCGTGAACCAGGTGTTGAAGCCCTCATCCAGCCAGGGCTCTTCGAACTCGTTGCTGGCCAGCATGCCGTAGAAGAACTGGTGGCCGAACTCGTGAACGGTCACCTGCTCGGGTTCCAGGCGGCGCTGCAGGGGGTCGAACCCCACCGACCCGGCGGTGATGAGGGTGGGGTATTCCATCCCGTCGGCGCCTTCGGCCTGCTCGGGTGTGTCAATCACCGTCAGCGTCGGATAGGGGTACTTGAAGTACCATTCCTCGCTCCAGCGCAGGGCGTTCTCCACGGCGCGCCGCTGCCGCTGGAAGCTTCCCCGGTGGCGGTCGTCGATGTAGTAGAACACCTGCACGCCCCGATACTCGTGCATGGCGGGTTTCCGCCAGCTCTCCCGGGGCATCACGGCCCAAGCGAAATCATGGACATCCTCGGCATGGAGGCGCCAGATCACATTCAGCGGCCGCTTGGGATCCTTCTCGATCTCGGTGATGAAGTTGGTCTGGGTGCCGGTATGGGCCAGCCCCAGCGCGTTCGGCAGGGACAGGGCCACATCGTAGACGCCGAAATCGGCGAAGAACTCCGTGTTGGCGTGATAGGCGTGGCAGTTCCAGCGATCGCCCTGATAGACGCCCACCTTCGGGAACCACTGGCCGGACATGAGGAAGTCGCCGGCCCAGCCGCTGCGGGCAAAGACCTTCGGATAGCGGTTCTCCCAGGTGATCTCCAGGTGGATGGTCTCGCCAGGGACCACGGCCCGCGGCAGCTTCAACCAGTGGACCGTCTCGTCCTCGCCCACATGGCCCTGGAGCTCCCGCCCCTCCATCCGCACGCTGATGAGCCGGCAATAGCCCCAGGAGGAAGCTTCGGAGGGCCTGTCCTGATGATCGGAGCGCAGGCGCCCGCCGCTTTCCTTCACGAACAGGCTCTGGGGGCCCTTGAAGGCGTTCAGGTAGAGGTGCAGCGGCAGCTCCTGGGTGGGGGCCGTGCCCGTGTTGCGCCAGGAGAGGGTCTCCGTTCCCTCCAGCGTCTTGTGCTCGAAGTCCAGGGTTGCCTCGATGCGGTAGTTGGCGATCCTCGGCGACTTCGCCTTGTCGAACCACTTCTCCGGCGTCCAGGTCCGCGGCCCCGCCCCCAGCCCCGTGGCCGCAAGCAGCACCAACGCAGCCACCATGTGGCGTCTCATCGAACCTCCCGAGCGTCCGTCGAGCATACCAACACCCGCCCAAGGTGCGTCCTTGCCGTTCCCGCAATCCCTGCTACACTCAAGTTCCTACCGCGGGGTGGAGCAGTCCGGTAGCTCGTTGGGCTCATAACCCAAAGGTCGCAGGTTCAAATCCTGCCCCCGCTACCAAACGCATGAAAACCGGAGCCGAGTGCTCCGGTTTTCGCGTACGCCCGTACCTGACAGGCGGGATTTGGACCTGCGAGTGGCAGCCGCCGGATGAGCGCCCCGCGACGGCGACGGTTCAAATCCAGTCCTTTACTTGTTTTTAAGTAAATAAGTCATTTATTTTATTGTATTTAATTTGATCCTCATCCTCTGCGCAAAGGTCCCCCCGGCAGCATCCCACGCATGCGGCGCTCGTAGCGAAGAATGATCGGGGTGAGTTCCTGAAGCGAAAGGGCCACGGAGGTCCCAGAGCTGGAAGGCGTCTGCAACAGGAAGTCCCGTGGCGGATGCCCGGCATCCGCCTGATCCAGAAGAGCCTCCAGAGCCAAAGCCCTGACCTCGCGGAGGGCCTCTTCCTTGGATGCTTCGCTAACGACACCCAGGAATCCCCCCTTCTTGTCCCGGGCGACCGCGACATGCAACTTGCCGTCTCGGGATTCGTCCACTTGGAAAAGCATCGGGGCCTTCTTCATGACTTCCTCCGTTGAACTTGAGGTATTCCCATGGGTTCCCGGCGAGTCCAGGAGATCGCTTCTGGGCATCCTCGATGGATCGATCAGCGATGGGCCCGTGAGCTTGGCGGGGTGATCAAGGTTTGTCGAAACGGGTCTTAAAGGCGGCATCCCTGGCGAGATCCGGGAACAGGGGCTGCAGCGGACGAATGTCGGCGTTGTCCTGCGTCGTGGCCGTGACCGCAAAGACCTTCACCCGCGAATCCTTGGGGAGGGTCAGGGTCCTGGCTCCGGCCGGGATGTCCACGGCGATGGCGAACAGGTAGCAATAGGCATAGACATCATCCTGGCCCTTGGCGTGGTGATGGGAGGCCCACCAGACCGGGCGGCCGGCCTTCAGGAAAGCCGGCGCGATGCGCTCCAGATCGTTGTTGATCGAGTAGGTTTTCTCATCAACCTCGCCCTTGAACACGCGGTTGTCCCAGGAACCCACATAGCCGGTCCAGCGTGGGACCTCCACCAACTCGGCCCGGTCCCCGGCCATGAAAGCGGCCTTCACATCCTCGTTGGTCGCGGCCACCAGCAGGTGCGCTCGCGTGGTTCCCTCGGGAAGAGTCAAGGTCTGGCCTGCACAGGTGAGCGCATTCTTCTGGCCGTCACCGCGGGGGCCGATCTGGAAGCGGATGCCGCCGGCCTCCACCGCCTCGCCCATCATTTCGGAGGGGTAGCTTGCATAGGGCTCCATGGCCCCGCCCTCCATGCGGTTCGCGTTGGTGCTGAAGACCGCCGCATCGAACCGGAGCGGCAGGGGCTGTGCCGATGGCGGGGTCAGACGGGCGGGAGCCTCCACCTGCAAGCCGATCGTCCGCAGCTGGTAGGGCGTGAAAGCCAGCTTCAGGGTCCCCTTTTGCAACGGCAGCTCAGCCAAGGATCGCTCGAGGCCATCCAGTTCCTTCGCGCTGCGGATCGGACCCGCGGCCCTGAGATCGATTTCAGTCTGTGAACCCCGGAGCTCCTGAAGGCGGACCACGATGGCCGTTCCATCCTCCGACCGCTTGAGTGCCTGAATGGCCACATCCGGCGTGGATGTGCGCAGAAGGCTGAAGCTGCGGCCGAGCGAGCCCGCATGTTTGGGGACGGCGAAGGCGGCCAAGGGCTGATCCTGGCGCAGGGCGAGCCAGGGCGCGCCCTGCCAGCCCCCGGAATGGCCTGCCAGACCGTAGGTGAAGCTGTGGCGACCCCAGTCCTGCCAGCGTTGTTCGCGGTAATCCTTGCCGACGCCGGGCGTGTAGAGCAGCGTCAGCCGCAGGGTGTGGTCATCGGGCTTGTCGGTGCCGTATTTGGCTCCCGTCAGCAGGGTCACGCCGTACCCGGCCTGGGCGTCCGTGAGGTCCATCCAACCGTGGGTGGGCACTTCGTACTTCTTCGGGTCGTTGTTGCCCCGCTCGATGGTGCCCAGGTCCAGGTTGTAGGTGGCCTTCGCATGGGCGGCGGCCAGGGGGAAGGTGGCCTTCAGGCTGGCCTCCGGCGTCTTCCAGTCCACGAGGTTTGAAATCTCCACGCGGTCCCCGGCGGCCCCGGCGGCGAGCCGGATGGTCTGGACGAAGCGCGAGCCCTCGCTTTCCCGGACGACCTCCAAGGCGACGCGGACAGGCCCGTCCTCGCTCACACGGATGGCGGCCGGACCGGACACATGGGCGCGGGGAGGTTTCTGGCGGTCGGCCCAATCCATGTTCCAGGCCGGCCAGCGCTGCGGTTTCTCAGACTGAAAGGCCAGCCGGGCGGGTGCGGACAAGAGCTCGCGCTTGAGCTGCTTGTCGAATACGCTCTCGATGTCCCCGGCCCCGTTGAGCTTCACGCGGTAGCGGGCATTCTCCGCCATGCGCCCTTGCACCTTCAGCTCGCCGGCCGCGGGGGCCTTGCCCGGCCGCAGGCCGTACACCGCGAAGCCCAGGCTGGGCACATGGGCCTGGAACAGCACCCGGCGGCGGCCATCGGGCCCCGTCGTCATCTGGGTGGGAAGGGCCGCGCCCGCGGCATCCACCGCTGTGACCTGGGATTCGGCTTCGAGTTCACGGGGAAGCAGGGCCTCCACCAGGTCCTTCCGGGCGATGCCCAGGGCGTTGTAGACCACGATCGGCACGCCCTCCACGCGCGTGTCCAGGCCCCGGGCCACGGCGCCCACGGCGTCCCCCAGCGTGCCTTCGAAGGCCCTGGCGGCGAGGAGACCATCGTTCCAGGAATACTCATAGGCCTTGGGCAGGCTGGTGCCCGGCAGGATGTCGTGGAACTGGTTCCTCAGCATGAGGCCCCAGGCTTTCTCAAGGGTCGTGGCCGGATAGGGGCTGGCCTGGAGCAGGTCGGCGGCCACCGAGGCTTTTTCGGCCGCATCCGCCAGCAGCTCGTCCTGCCGGTTCATCTGCTTCATGAAGGCGGCCGAGGTGAGAGAGCCCGCGGAGTGCTGGGTGAGCAGGAGGTCCCCCTTGTAGCCCGGCAGCTTGGCCTTCTGACTTTCCGTAATGGCCTCGAACATCAGGTCGGCCCTCCCGGCGATCACCCTCACCGGCCCCTTGGCCGCGAGGCCCTGCCACAGGGTCCGCAGCGAGTCGTCGAAGGGCGCGCTCCCTTCGTCCCCGTTGCCGTTGTAGAGGTAGTCCACCTTCAGGCCACTGCTGACGCCGTTGGCATCCAGCCGCTTCACCCAGGCCTCCCCCGTGAGGGGCGTGGTGAGGTGCGCGTCGTAGCTCCCCGGGTTCAGGGCCGCGATGATCGAGCGGCCGTCGGGGCCTTCCCAGCGACCCACATTGAAGGGCACGCCGTTGGCCGACCCCCAGGTGAGCTTCTGGGTGGAGAAGCCCTTCAGGCCGCAGTGGGCCAGGATGGACGGCAGGGAGGCGGGAAAGCCGAAACAGTCGGGCAGCATGTACTCGGAGCTTTCGGTGCCGAATTCCCGCTTGAAGAAGGTGTGGCCCAGCAGCAGCTGGCGGATCAGGGACTCCGAGGACGGCACATTCACATCCGATTCCTCCCAGGCGGAGCCCGCGGGGAACCACTGGCCTTTGGCCACATATCCCTTCAACCTTGCGTACTCGCCCGGAAAATACTCCTGGAACATCTGGTAGCGGCCCGCGCCGCTCCAATTGAAGACATACTCCGGGTGCTGCTCCATCAGCGCGAAGTTGTCGTACAGCGTGTTCCGCAGCATCTCCCGGACCACCAGCGGGTAGGACCAGCGCCACTGGGTGTCCAGGTGGGAGTAGTTCATCACATAGAGGGTCCGCTCCTTCGACAGATCCGGAGGCGCGGCCGCGAGCGCGAGGCCCAGGCCGGTGAGGGCGGCGGTGCGGAGAAGGCGCATGGGGGCTCCTGGAATGGCGTGGGTGGTCTTAGGCCGAGAGGTCCGGACGGAGGAGGTCGAGCAGGGCTTCGGTGTCGGGGGCTTCGAGGAGGCCCTGGCGGAAGCCCGCATCCATGAGGCGACGGGCCAGGCGGGCGAAGATGCGGAGGTGCTCGTCCTCCCCGTCGGGCCGCGAGATGAGGAGGAAGACGAGTCGCGCCTCGGCATCGTCACTCCAGGCGACCGGGGCCGCCAGCCTCAGGATGGCGATGGCGTTGGCGGCCACGGCCGGGCTCTTGCAGTGGGGTACCGCGAAGCCGAAGCCGAGGCCGGTGGCGTAGGCGGCCTCCCGGGCCCAGATGGCCTCCTCGAGATCGAGGGGATCCCGGGTACGCCCGGCGCTGGCGAGCCGCTCCACGAGGAGCTTGATCGCCTCCTCCTTCGTGCCGCAGGCGGCCTCGAGCACCACCAGGTCCGGATCCAGAAGGGGTGGAGCCACACCGGGCCTCAGGGCCTCGTCCAGGAGTCCTTCGACCTCTGTGGCTGTGGCCGCCCGGAGCGCCCTCCGGGTCAGGTCGAGGCAGGCTTCCAGATCCAGAGGGGCGAGGGCGTGCCGGATGGCGGCCACCGCGGAGGGCGCCACGCTGAGGTCGTCGAAGCCGAGGCCCAGCAGGAGGGGCAGGAGCTTCGGCCGGCTGGCCATCTCGCCGCAGATGCTCACGGGTTTTCCGGCAGCCCGCGCGCCCTGGGCGATGTGGGCCAGAAGGCGCAGGGTGGCCGGGTGCCACTCGTGGCAGGCCTTCGCCACGCCGGCATCCCCGCGATCCGCCGCGAACAGGTACTGCACCAGATCATTGGTTCCCACGGAGAGGAAATCTGCTTCCCGGCCCAGCGCCTCGAGGTTCAAGGCGGCCGCGGGGACCTCCACCATGATGCCGAGGGGAACTTCCGGAAGGTTCACGCCCTCCGCGACAAGCGAAGCCCGCACCTCCTCCATCAGGGCCCGGACCCAGCGCAGTTCCTCCACCTCGGCCACCATGGGGATCATGAGCCGAAGGGGGCCATGGGCCGCCGCCCGCAGGGCCGCCCTGAGCTGAGTGCGCACCAGATCCACCTGCTCCGCATACCAACGGACACCCCGGCGTCCCAGGAAGGGATTCATTTCCGGAAGCAGCGGCAGGTAGGCCAGGGGCTTGTCCCCCCCCACATCGAGCAGCCTCAGGGTGACGGGCCGCCCTGCAGCTTCGCGGAGGACCCGACCATAGGCCTGGACCTGCTCATCCTCCCCGGGGGGCGCCGGCCGGTGGAGGAACAGCATCTCCGTGCGGAACAACCCGATGCCGTCGGCCCCTGCCCCCAGGGCGCGGCTGGTCTCCTCGGCGGTGGAGATGTTCCCGAGCACGCGCACCTCATGCCCGTCCTGTGTCCTTGCTCCGACCCAGGCGGCCGGGCGGCCCCTCTGCTGGCCCATCCGCTGGCGCTGGCCCTCTGCCTCGACACGGTAGTAGGCCTCGACTTCCGGCGTAGGCTCCGCGATGACGAGGCCCCGCAGGCCGTCCACCAGCAGGCGGCGACCTTCCAAGGCCTCCGGCACCAGCGCGGTCACGCAGGGGATCCCGAAGGAACGGGCGAGGATGGCCGTATGGGAGGTCCCGCCGCCTTCGGCCAGCACGAGGCCCCGCAGGAGCTCGAGGTCCAGGGCAAGGAGCCTTGAGGGCGCCAGCCGGTCGGCCACCAGCACGGAGGGAGCCGTGAGACGCAGGCGGGAGGCCTCAGGATCCTCGCCGCAGAGCTCGCGGATCAACCGGTCAGCCACATCCTGGAGATCCAGGGCCCGTTCCCGGATGGCGGCATGCTCCGAGCGGGCCAGCGGGCCTTCCGCCGACCGCGTGGCAGCCTCCACCGCGCCCGCGGCCGTAAGGCCCTCCAGCAGTGCGGCCTCGATGCCGTCGCGCCAGGTCGGATCGCCCAGGAGGGCCAGATGCACCTCCAGCACGCTGCGCTGAGCGGGATGCGCGGCGTGCCGAATCTCCTCCTTCAGCCGGTCTCCCACCGTCTCGAGAGCCAACTGGAGAGCCTTCCGTTCGACCTCGACCGGCGCTTCGCCCAAGAGCCCCTGGGCCGGTCGGGGCGCGGCGACGGTCAGACGCACGAGCTGCCCGGTGCCCACGCCTTCGGAGACGCCCACCCCCGCCCACCAGCGGCCGCCGGCTCGCTCCACCAGGCGCGGGACGACGGAGGAGGTCCGCGCCCCAGGCACCGCGCTGCGGTCGCAACTCAGAAAGGGGCCCTGGAGGAAGGCCACCAGGTCGCGGTGGGCCTCGGCCTCGTCGCCGGTTTCCACCCGGATCCGGCAAGGGTCGCCCTTGCGGGTGTCCGTGGCCAGCAGTCCCAGGACGCTGTCCAGGGACGCGGTCCGGCCCGTGCGCTCATTCAGGAACTCGAGGCGGGCGGAGTGGGCTGCGCTCCGCTCACGGAGGGCGGCGGCGGGCCAAGCGTGGAGGCCGCCTGCCAGGGGGAAGTCGAAGGCGTAGTCCATCTTGGCCCTAGAGACGCGCGAAGATCTCGGCCGGGTTCTTGATGGCCAGCTGCACGGGAACCTCGAGGATCCGGGCGATGCCGGCGAAGCGCTCCCGGCCCTGCACGGGCAGATCCGAGGCCAGGATGACAGCATCGGCACCCTCCACATCCGCCTCGGTCAGCCGGTTCTCAATGCCCATGGCACCCTGGGTTTCCACCTTGATGTTGTGGCCCAACTGCTTGCCTGTGCGTTCCAGCTGCTCGGCGGCCATATAGGTGTGGGCGATGCCGGTGGGACAAGCCGTGATGGCGAGAATCTTCATGGGGCCTCCGCGGAAGGCTGGGCGGAGCGGGCGGGGGCCCGCAGGAGGTTGATGGCCACGGCAACGGCCAAGGTGCCGATGGCGATCGCGGCGAGGTACCAGAGTCGGTGGTCCACCACGGGCAGGACGATCAATCCTCCGTGGGGCGCGTGATCGCCCACGCTGCCCAGCATGGCGATGACGGCGCCCAGGGCGGAACCGCCCATGATGGTGGGGATCACGCGGACGGGGTCGGCGGCGGCGAAGGGAATGGCCCCTTCCGTGATGCCGATGGCGCCCATGGCCAGGGCCGCGAGACCCGATTCACGCTCGCTGTCCGTCCAGCGCCCAGGCGCCAGGAGCGTCGCCAGGCCCAGGCCCAGGGGGGGGATGCAGATGGCGGCGGCACAGGCGCCCATGACGCCCACATGGCCCTCCCGGATCATGGCCACCCCGAAAAAGAAGGCCGCCTTGTTCACGGGTCCACCCATGTCGAAGGCGATCATGGCGCCCAGCACCAGGCCGAGGAGCACCTGGTTGCCGCTGCCCAGGTTCTGGAGCGCCTGGGCCAGCCAGGCCATGAGTCCCTTGATGGGCGCCCCCAGCAGGCCATACATGACCAGGCCCACCACCAGAGAGGACAGCACGGGGATCACCAGGATGGGCATGATGGGCCGCAGCAGCCGATGTACCGGCAGCCGCCTCAACAGCAGCACCACGCCGCCCGCCAGGAGTCCCGCCGCGAGCCCTCCCAGGAATCCGGCCCCCACCGCATTGGAGATGAAGCCACCCACGAAGCCGGGTACCAGGCCCGGACGGTCGGCCATGCCAAAGGCGATGTAGCCCGCCAGCACGGGGACCACCAGGGAGAACGCGGCCAGGCCGATGTCCATGATCACCTTCAGGACCGGGGCCTGGCTGAAGTCCGGGCCGGTGCCGGGTCGCATGGGCGCGAAGGCGATGGCCACGGCGATGAGGATGCCGCCGCAGGCCACGAAGGGGATGACATGGGAGACGCCGCAGAGCAGGTAGGTCTTCAGGCGCTGAAGGCTCGCATGCATGTCGGCTCCTGAGGACTCGCTGACAGCGTAGTCGCCGGGATGGCTTCTCAAAAAGGGGGAGTTCTGTCCGTTCATTTGCATTTTTTGGCACCATCATGAGTGCGTCCGGAGACGCCCCGTGCCCGAATCCCATGCCACCGTCTGGAGAATCCCCTCGACCCACCTGGACGAGGCCTGGGGGCTCTATGTGAGCGCCGTCGCCTCGGGAGAGGATCAGCCGGGACTGCCCTCGGGGCGTTGGCGCCTGAGATGGGTCGTGCGGGGCGCCGCCATCCTGGTGGCGCCGGGTCGCCGGCGCCAGCGGGTCGAAGCCGGGGATGTCGTCCTTTCCTCGGCCTCCAGCGGGGGAAACCTGGTGCCCGATCCCGACCAGACTTGCCGCATCCACCAGGTGGATTTTGGTGGCGCCTGGATGGAGCGTTGGGAGGAGGCGGGCTTCTTCGGCGTACTTCCCCGGGTGATCCGGGCGGGCTTCGATGAAAGCCTCTTGGGCCTTCTGGTGAAGCTGATGGAATTGGCCAAGGCTCCTGGGCCGGATTCAGGGCGTCTGATGGCTGGGGTGCTCGGGAACCTGCTCGCCCGCCTGGAATGCGCCAACCGCACCGGCAGTGAAGTCAGCCGAAAGCAGGGCCTCATCCAGGACGCCTATCGGCTTCTTGGGGATCCGGAGCGGAGCCGGATGGGACTGGAGACCTTCGCCGGAGACCTGGGCGTCAGCTACTCGTGGTTCCGCAGAAGTTTTCGCAACCACACGGGCCTGACCCCCCAGCGCTATCGCCTTCTGCAGCAACTCGACAGGGCCTGCCAGTTGCTCAGCGATACGAGCCTCCCCGTGGGCACCATCTCCGAGCACCTCGGCTTCAGTTCCCAGGCCTATTTCGCCCGCAGGTTCCGCAAGGAGACGGGGTTCTCCCCCACGGTCTGGAGGCGGCAGCAATTGGGCGAGGGAGCGCGGGCCGAGGCCACGATCCGGGATGCGCCTTGATCCCATCGACAGGCGATCCAGGAAGGTTGCCATGGCTCAGAGCGCCTGCTCAGAGGGTCTGGGTGATGGATTCAGGGGTGATGACCAGCGTGGCCCTGGCCCAGGTGAACTTGGCCTTCAGCACCTCGAAATCGGCCCCGGAGGTGAGGAAAGCCGCTTGGCCCTTGATCAGGAAGCCTGTTCCAGGGCCGTGCTGGCCGGCGACCTTGGCGCTCCCCAGGGTGACCAGCACCTGGTCGTTGAAGGCGACATTGGCCTCGGTCCGCTTCATGTAGCCGGCGGGGATCAGCAACCGCCCATCTTCCGTCAGGCGAATGTAGCTATTCCAGGTATTGACCATGTGCGGGCCGTCCGGGCCCAGCGTGGCGATGGCGACCACCCCATCCTGCTTCAGGACTTCTATAAGTTTTTCGGGGATGACCATGACTGCCTCCTGGCATGGGCGGTGGAGCGGCGGTGCTTTTGAAAGGTCGCTGCTGCTGCAGATCAACCGTTCGGGTTGCGGGGATGTCGTCGAACCCGGGTGTTCTTGCGTTGCTGGAACCAGGTTCCCGTTTCCCGGGTGAAGGCCTTCGGGGCCTTGCGTTTGAATTCGCAAGCCAGATCCGCCAGCGTTTTCGAGGCGAGGAACTCCTGCAGGACGCGCTCGGCGTCGAGCATGAAGGCATGAATCCGGCAGGTCCCCGCGGTGGCCCATTCGGGGGCTGTGGCATCAAAGAGGGCGCACTGGCTGCGGATCTCGGCACAGGCGAACAAGGTCCGGTCCGGATCCACCGCCGCCAGCACCTCCATCACCCGGATCTCTCCAGCTGGCCGGGCGAGCGAAAAGCCCCCTGAGATGCCCTCAATGCTTTTCACGAGATCCGCTTTTTTCAGGCGGGTGAAGATCTTGGCAAGGAACCGTTCGGGGATTTTTTGATAGGTGGCAAGATCCCGCACGCTGACGGGCTCCGGCTGAGTCGCCAGCGTGAGCAGCGAATGCAGAGCGTATTCGGCGCCGGCCCCATACATGGACGAGTTCAAACTAGTACCCCATGGGGTGTAGTTTGAACAAGCGCCCTCCATGCGTCAAGGCCTCTCCCGCAGGGACGGGAAGGCTGCGAAGGGGTCGTCGGCCGCTCGTCCGTAGGATTGGGAAAGGATTTCAGAGGAATGGGCAAGCTGGGTCCCAGCCCGTTTCCTAGACTTCCTTCTGTGACCGGTGGTCGGTGAGTCGGCCCCGGATCGGAGGAATCATGCCCTTGAACGCCCTTGGCTACGCCGCGCAGTCCGCCACCGCGGATCTGGCCCCCTTCCACTTCGAGCGGCGCGACCCACGCCCCGACGATGTGGTGATCGACATCCTCTACTGCGGCGTCTGCCACTCGGACCTGCACACCGCCCGGAACGACTGGGGCTGGACCACCTACCCCATCGTCCCCGGCCACGAGATCATCGGCCGCGTCCGCGAGGTGGGCGCCCAGGTGACCCGCTTCAAGGTCGGCGATGCCGTGGGCGTGGGTTGCATGGTGGATTCCTGCCGTCACTGCAAGCCCTGCGAGAAGGGCGAGGAGCAGTACTGCAAGGAAGGCTCCACCTTCACCTATGGCGGCCAGGATCGCCACGACCACACCACGACCCAGGGCGGCTACTCGGACCAGATCGTGGTGTCGGACCGCTTCGTGCTGAAGGTTCCCGATGGCCTGGACTTGAAGGGCGCCGCGCCCCTGCTCTGCGCGGGCATCACCACCTGGTCGCCCCTGCGGCACTGGAAGGTGGGCCCGGGCAGCCAGGTGGCCGTGGTGGGTCTCGGCGGCCTGGGCCACATGGGCCTGAAGCTGGCCAAGGCCCTGGGCGCCGAGGTGACGCTCTTCACCCGCTCCAAGGGCAAGGAGGCCGATGCCCGCCGCCTGGGCGCGGACCACATCGTGCTCTCCACGGATCCCGCCCAGATGGCCGCCGTTGCAGATCGCTTCGACCTGATCGTCGATACGGTTCCCTACATTCACGACCTGAACCCCTACCTCCCCACCCTCGCCACAAGCGGCACCCTGGTGCTGGTGGGTTACCTGGGCGGCCTGGAGCGCCTGTTGAACACCACGCCCATGGTGCTGGGCCGGAAGTCCGTGGCCGGCTCCCTCATCGGCGGCACCAAGGAGACCCAGGAGCTGCTGGATTTCTGTGGCGAGCACGGCATCGTCTCCGACGTGGAAGTGATCCGCGTGCAGGAGATCAACGCCGCCTACGAACGCCTGCTGAAGGGCGATGTGAAGTACCGCTTCGTGCTCGACCTGGCCTCCCTGAAAGCCTGAGGCGGCCATGGGGAAGAAGGTGCTCATCCTGTCCTCCAGCCCTCGGAGGGGCGGCAACTCGGACACCCTCTGCGACCGCTTCCTCGCAGGCGCCGTGGAGGGTGGCCATGCCGCCGAGAAGGTCTTCCTCAAAGACAAGACCATCGGCTACTGCACCGGCTGCGGCGCCTGCACCAAGGGGGCGAAGACGTGCTCCCAGAGGGACGACATGGCGAGGCTGCTCGACCAGATGGTCCACGCCGATGTCATCGTCATGGCCACGCCGGTCTACTTCTACACCATGGCCGCGCAGATGAAGACCCTCATTGACCGCACCTGCGCCCGCTACCAGGAGATCTCCGGCAAGGAGTTCTACTTCATCCTGGCCGCCGCCGATGGCCACAAGAAGGCGATGCACCGCACCCTCGAAGGGTTCCGGGGCTTCACCTCCTGCCTCGACCACACCCAGGAAAAGGGGGTCGTCTACGGCACCGGCGCCTGGGAGATGGGGGACATCAAGGGCAGCCCTGCCATGAAGGAGGCCTACCAGATGGGCCTGTCCCTGTAGTGGCCCGAGCCTTCCTCCAAAGAGTCGTTCCATGACCAAGAGCCTCCACGCAGTCTGGGCATCCACCAGGCGTCCTGATTCACCAACCTGACAAGGAGAACCACCATGAAGATGCGAACCCTCGGCACCCACGGTCTGAATGTCTCGACCCTCGGCCTGGGCTGCATGGGCCTGAGCTTCGGCCTCGGCCCCGCCGTCGACAAACAGGAAGGCATCGCCCTCATCCGGGCCGCGGTGGAGAAGGGCGTCACCTTCTTCGACACGGCCGAAGTCTACGGGCCCTGGGTGAACGAGGAGCTGGTGGGCGAGGCCCTGGAGCCCTTCCGCGGCCAGGTGGCCATCGCCACCAAGTTCGGCTTCGCCATCGATCAGGTGAGCGGCCAGAATCCCGGTGGCCTGAACAGCCGTCCCGAGCGCATCAAGGCCGTGGCGGAGGCCTCCTTGAAGCGCCTCCGCGTGGAGACCCTCGACCTCTTCTACCAGCACCGGGTGGATCCCGAGGTTCCCATCGAGGATGTGGCAGGCGCTGTGAAGGAGCTGATCCAGCAGGGCAAGGTCAGGCACTTCGGCCTGTCGGAAGCCGGCGTGCAGACCATCCGGAAGGCCCACGCCATCCAGCCGGTGGCCGCCCTCCAGAGCGAGTACTCGCTGTTCTGGCGGGAGCCGGAGGTGGAGATCATCCCCACGCTCGAGGAGCTGGGCATCGGCTTCGTCCCCTTCAGCCCCCTGGGCAAGGGCTTCCTCACGGGGAAGATCGACGAGACCACCACCTTCGACCCCACGGACTTCCGCAATGTCGTTCCGCGCTTCACGCCCGAGGCCCGCAAGGCGAATTTCGCCCTGGTCGAGGTACTCAAGAGCCTCGCTGCGGCCAAAGATGCGACGCCTGCCCAGCTCGCACTGGCCTGGCTGCTGGCCCAGAAGCCCTGGATCGTCCCCATCCCGGGCACCACGAAGCAGCACCGGCTCGAAGAAAACCTCGGGGGTGCCGCCCTCGAACTCACCCCCGAGGACCTGAAAGCCATTGGCGCCGCCGCCTCCGGGATTGAGCTGCGGGGGGAGCGCTATCCGGCGCACCTGCAGCGGCTGGTGGGGCGTTGACCCCCGATTTTCAGGAGAGGATTTCCATGAACATACTCATCATCAACGCCCACCTTTCCTACCCTGGCTGGTCCGAGGGCAAGCTGAACTTGGCATTCATGGACCAGGCCAAGGCGTTCTTCGCCGAACGGGGACACCAGGTCGCCGAGACCTACATTGAGCGGGGCTATAAGCCGGAAGAAGAAGTCCAGAAGCATGTATCGGCCGACCTGGTCCTCCTCCAGACGCCGGTCAACTGGTTCTCTGCACCATGGATCTACAAGAAATATGTGGATGAGGTCTTCAATCTGGGACTGACCACCAAGGCCCTGCTCGAAGGTGATGGCCGCACCCGCCAGGACCCGACTCGGCAGTACGGCTCGGGTGGCCACATGCAGGGAAAGAAGTTCATGATCTCCGCCACCTGGAATGCGCCAAAAGAAACCTTTGATAACCCCAACAGCCTTCTATACGGCGGCAAGGGGACGGCGGACCTGTTCCTCCACATCACCTCGAACTACAAATTCATCGGGTTCGACATTCTCCCGGATTTCGGGGTGTTCGACATCTTCAAGACCCCCGACATCCCGCGTGCGCTGGAGGACTACAGATCCCATCTGGAGAAGCACTGCCTGTGACCGGGCACGGAGCTACCCCCACGACGGCCATGACCCACATCGTCCTCCAGGCGCAGAGCCAGGGCAAGGCGCTCAACTGGCTGGAGAAGGTCAGTCATGCGCAGGACCCATCAGCCTAAACCCCGGCCCCCAGGCGGTCATGGTAAGGTCTCAGCCCTCCCGCTGGCCCCACGATCCAGGTGCCACCGCCGAACGCTCATTCACAAGGGACCCTGCGGGGACGAACATCCCACCACAACTGTTGTCGTTCTGCGGACACTCTCCATGACCAGACTGCACGCCTCTCCTCGCACCACGGATCTGGAAGAAGACTCGACCGATCTGGCCAAGCTCGCGCGCCGGTTGATGGCCCATGCCCCCTACGACGGGACCTTCGACCTCCGGCTTTCGGGCGTCCATGTATCCAAGGCCTCCCGCATCGAGAAGGAGATGCACCACGCCGTGATGCAGCCGGCCCTGTGCATGGTGGCCCAGGGCGCCAAGCGGGTCATCCTCGGGAAGGAGATCTACGAGTACGACGCCTCGCGCATGCTGGTCTATTCCGTGGATGTCCCCATCACCGCCCAGGTCACCCAGGCCAGCCTGGATGCGCCCTACCTTGGCATTCGGCTGGACCTCGACCCTGCCCGCGTCGCCGACCTGACGGCCAAGGTCTATCCCCTTGGCTTGCCGAAGCGGGACGACGGCCATGCCATCTGCGTGGACCAGGTGGATGAGCATGTGATCAACGCGGTCGTACGACTCATGGAGCTCGCGTCCCAGCCCGGGGAGGCCGACCTGCTTGCGCCCCTGGTCATGGACGAGATCCTGATCCGGCTGTTGCGAAGCTCCCTCGGCCTGCGGCTTGCGATGATCGGCCAGGAGAAGAGCAAGGTCCATCGGATCTCCAAGGCGGTGTCGTGGGTTCGTTCCCATTTCGACAAACCGCTGGATGTCGAGCGCCTCGCCACGCTCGTCCACATGAGCCCTTCCTCCTTCCACCAGCATTTCAAGGCCGTCACCGACATGAGCCCCCTGCAGTACCAGAAGGCGCTGCGCCTGCAGGAGGCCCGGCGCCTCATGCTGCTGACGAAGCTGGATGCCGGGAGCGCCGGCCGCCAGGTCGGCTACCAGAGCGTGTCCCAGTTCACCCGGGAGTACGGGCGCTACTTCGGAAATGCCCCCACCAGGGACATTGCGCTGCTCCTCCAAAAAGCCAGCGTGGACAACCCCTCCGCGGAGAATTAGCACATCTCCGCCATCGGGATGGACCGGCAAACCCATGGGCCCCGTCCTGCCACAGGAGAGGACCGCCGAGGTTCCCACGGGGAGTAGGTCCATCCGTCCGTTCAGAGGATCGCCAGAGCCTGCCCCGTGAAGGATGCGGCACAGGCGGCCACCCGCTCGGGTGACCCCTCGACCACCACGCGTCCCCCGGCGGCACCTCCCTCGGGGCCCAGGTCGATGATCCAATCGCAGGCGGCGATGAAATCCAGGTCGTGCTCGACCGCCACGACGAGGTGGCCTTCTCCCGCCAGTCTACGAAGTGCGGCCCGCAGGCGGTCCACATCCTCGAAGCCCAGACCGCGCGTCGGCTCATCCAGCAAGACGGCGACCCTCCCCTTCCTGGGCGCGGCGAGCAGGCCGGCCAGGCGGAGGCGCTGGCGCTCACCCTCCGACAGGGTGCCCGCCTCCTGCCCCAGTCGAAGGTAGCCCAGGCCGACCTCGCGCAGCGCCCCCAGGCTCCTGCTCACCGCGGCGTCCTGGGCGAAGGCCTCCGCCAGCTCCGCCACACTGGCCTCCAGCGTGGCGGCGATGGACCGACCTGCCACCAGACACGCCAGCACCTCGGGCTGGAAACGCTGGCCCAGGCAGACCTCGCAGCCCACCGTGACATCCGGCAGCAGATCCATGGCCACAGTGATCACGCCGCGCCCCTCACAGGCCTCGCAGCGACCGCCCGGAGCGGCGGTGGAGAAATGCTTCGCCGAGAGCTTCGAGGCCTTGGCCCGGGGAGTCGCCGCATAGCGCCTGCGGAGGATCTCGCTCAGGCCCGAGAGGGTGAGGACCGTGCTCCGGCCCACCAGGCCCAGGCCTTCCTGATTCGCCGTGATCACCTCCCCAATGTCCGTGGTCAGCTCGATGCCCTCGCAGCCGACGGGGCCCCGGCCCTGCAGGTGATTCCGGAGCGAGGGCGCGAGCACATCCAGGACGAGGGTTGATTTCCCGCTTCCAGATACGCCCGTCACCCCCACCAGGACACCGGCCGGGAAGGCCACATCAATGCCCTGGAGGTTGTGGAGGTGGGCTCCCCGCACCCGGACGGCCGGGCTCCGAGTGGCCCCGCCCTGCCCGCCAATGACGGTGCGGGAGCGGCGGAGCTGGGCGCCGGTGCGGGATCCCGGGAGCTGCTTCAGATCCTCCGGCGTGCCCACGGCGAGGAGGCGCCCCCCTTCAGGCCCTGCCCCGGGCCCCAATTCGAGGATCTGGTCTGCCGCGGCGATGAGGCTGCTCTCGTGCTCGACCACCACGACGGCATTGCCGGCCTCCGCGAGCTTCTTCAGCACACCGCCCAGGCGCTGGATGTCCCGTGCATGGAGCCCCCGGGAGGGCTCATCCAGGATGTAGGTGACCCCCACGAGGCCCCCGTCCAGGGCGGCCGCCAAACGCACGCGCTGGGCCTCGCCACCCGAGAGGCTCGCCATCTCCCGCCGCACCGACAGATACCCCAGGCCAGCGTCCGCGAGGGCCTGGAACCGCCGGCGGAGGTCTTCCCGGAGATCGTGCGTGAGCGCATCCATTCGCGGGGAAAGCCCCTGGATGTCCAACCCGCCCAGCCATCCGAGAGCCTGGTCGATGGACGACCCCGTGGCCTCGGGGAATCGCAGTCCGCCAAAGCGGACGCTCCGGGCAACCGCCTTCAGCCGCTCCCCTCCACACTCTGGACAGGGATTGTCCACCAGAAGGGCCTCCAACTCCTCCCCCTTGGGGTCGGCATGAATCCGCTCGTATTCCCGATCCACCAGGGTCGCGAAACCCGGCCACTCCGTCTGGAGCCGGTGCACGCCCACCACCTTCCCCCGCCGGTAGTGCCAGGCCACCTCGTGCACCGTGCTGCCCGTGCCGGACATCGCCAGCCTGCGTTCCTCGGGCCCCAGCTCCCGCCAAGGCCGGCCGAGGTCCAGCCCGGCCCCTTCCGCGGCGCGCCGGAGGGTGGCCACGAACTGCCCGTCCGGTTCCCCCAGGTAGGCGCCGAAGCGGGTGCCGTCCATGGCGCCCCCATCCAGAGGGCGGTCCGGGTGGCTCACCAGCCGCTCGGGGTCGCAGCGCTGGAGGAAACCCAATCCTTTGCATGACGGGCAGGCACCGCGCTCCGAATGGGGCGAGAAATCCGAGGCCCAGAGCCCGGGGAGCCCCTGCCCGCAGCCGCAGCGGTCGCCCTGGGCCGGGGCTTCGCAGGCGGGACAGGGGCGCTCGCCGGCCCGGGCGAACAGGAGGCGGAGCAGTTCGTCCAGCTCCGTGACGGTGCCCACCGTGGAGCGGGGATTCCGACGGCCCGCCCGTTGGGGCACCGCCACGGCGGCCTGGAGCCCCCGGGCGGCGTCCAGTTCGGCGCCGCCCTTCCGCGGCAAGAGGCGCCGTGCCCAGGGGGAGATCAGGTCCGCGAAGCGGTTCTGGGCCTCGGCCAGGAGCGTATCGATGACCAGCGAGGACTTGCCGCATCCCGAAGGCCCCGTCACCACGGTCAGGCCCTGCGCCGGGATGACCAGGTCGAGGTTCCGGAGGTTGTGCGTGCGCACCCCCAGCAGCTCGATGGGCGGATCGTCCTCGCGGATGGCCGTCGGGAGCAGGGGCGGCAGGACCTCCCGCAGCGCGGCGCCCGTGAGCGAGTCCGGGCACGCGACGAGGGCGGCCGGAGGGCCGGAGGCCACCGCGCGCCCCCCCTCGGGGCCGCTCCCTGGACCGAGGTCCAGCACGCGGTCCGCGCGACGCACCACCTCCCGGTCGTTGTCCACCACCAGCAGGGTGTGGCCCGCCGCGAGCAGGTGGTCCCAGGCTGCCAGGAGCACCGCGACATCAGCGGCGTGGAGTCCCGTGGTGGGCTCGTCCAGGGCGATGAGGGCCGGGCCCTTGTCGGCCTTGGCCAGTTCCGTGGCCAGCTTCACCCGCTGGGCCTCGCCCCCGGAAAGCGTCGTGGCGGGCTGGCCCAGGGGCAGGTAGCCCAGCCCCACCTTCAGAAGCGCATCCAGGATGCGATGGAGCCTCGGGTGATCCGCAAAGAGGTCCGCAGCCTCGGCGATGCTCCCTTCCAGGAGGTCCGCCATGTTCCGCCTCCGGTACTGCACCGCCAGAACCTCGGGATGAAAGCGCCGCCCCCCGCAGAGGTCGCAGACCAGATCCACGCTGCCCAGGTACCGCATGCCGATTTCCTGCACGCCCGCGCCTTCGCAGGCCTCGCAGCGGCCCCCGGCCGTGTTGAAGGAGAAATGCCCCTTGCCCAGTCCCCGCACCTTGGCCTCGGCGGTGGCCGCGAACAGGTCGCGGATGAGGTCGAAGGCCCCGGTGTAGGTCGCCGCATTGGAGCGGGGCGTGCGCCCGATCGGATCGGCATCCACCTGGACGATGCGGCGGAAGGCGGCGCCGGGAACCTGGCCAGCCTGGATGCGGGCCACCACTTCCTCGAGCAGAGAGGTCTTCCCCGCTCCGGACACCCCGCAGATCACATGGAGGGCACCCGGTTCCAGCTCCAGGGAGAGGTTCTGGAGGTTGTTCCGGTTCAGGCCCTCCACGCGCAGGATTCCCTGGTCCGCGCGGGGTCGGCGCGGGGGCATGGTCCCGGGTCCCGTCAGCCCGGCCGCCAGCCAGGTCTGCGTGGGTGTGGGTGGCCCCTCGGTCTTTCGCGCGAGGAGTTCCGAAGGCGGGCCGCTCCACAGCAGCTGCCCGCCCTCCCGCCCCGGCCCGGGCCCCAGGTCGATCAACCAGTCGGCGGAGCGGGCCACGAGGGCATCGTGCTCCACCACCACCACCGTCTGGCCCTGGTCCCGGAGGCGCTTCAACACCGCGATCAGGCGACCCACCTCGTGAGGATGGAGGCCGGCCGTGGGCTCGTCCAGGACCACCAGCAGGCCCCGCAGCTCCCCCAGCGCCAGGCTGATCAGGCGCAGCCGCTGGGCCTCGCCGCGGGAGAGGCTGGGGGCCGGGCGGTCCAGGGTCAGATACCCCAGCCCCAGTTCCAGCAGGAGCTCGCAGCGGGCCAGCAGGTCGGCCCGGATGGGCTCCAGGACGGGCGCTTCCCCGGGCGAGGACACGACCCCCGCCAGGTGGTCCCGGAGCTCACGCACCGTCATGGCGGCAAGGTCCACGATGCGCATCCCACGCCAAGTCACCGCCAGCGCCTCGGGCCGCAACCGCGCGCCCTGACAGGCCGAGCAGCTGGAGCTCCGGACGAAGCGGAGGATCGAATCGTTGCGCTTGCCGCGCAGGATCTCCTCCATGACCGGCACCAGCCCCCGGTAGAAGCCCTCCTGGCGCGGCCGGGCCGTGATCCCCGTCCACTTCAGGCGCGACTCCAGAGGATGCTTGCCGTAGGGGATCTTCAGCCGGTCGGAGCCGAAGAGCACCACCTGGCGCGCCTCCTCGCTCAGGTCCCTCCAGGGGATGTCCACGGATCCGCCGTGGACCCGCAGCACGGAGTCCAGCACCTGGAGCGTCACCTGCGAGTACATGAGGTAGCCGTTCGGGGTGCTGACGCGCAGCGCCCCGTCCCTCAAGGACCTGGCGGAATCGGCCACCAGCAGGTTCAGGTCCAGGCGGTCCTCCACGCCGAGCCCCTTGCAGTGGGGGCAGGCTCCCTCCTCGCCGTTGAAGGAGAACAGGCCCCGGGTCGGATGGACGCCCTCGGGCGCCGTGCCCAGGCGTGCGAAGAGCAGGCGCAGCAGATCCCATCCCTCCGTGAGGGTCCCCACCGTGGACCGGGGATGGGCGAGGCTGGCGCGCTGGCCCACGGCCACCGCTGGGCCCAGCCCGCTGATGCTCCGCACCGCCGGCCGCGCGAGCCCGCCCATGAACTGGCGGGCGTAGGACGGCAGGGTCCCCAGGAAGCGGCGCTGCCCTTCCCGGAACAAGGTGTCGAAAGCCAGTGAGGACTTGCCGGAGCCGGACACCCCCGTGATGACCGTGAGGCTCCGGCGCGGAATCCGCACATCGAAGCCCGCGAGGTTATGTTCCTCCGCGCCTCGGACGACGATCTCCAGGTTTCCGCGTTCCACCAATGGGCACACCTTCTCCACCCATGGATTCTAGGGCCTGTTCCCTATTTCCGCCGAGCGGCCGGGCAGCCCCCCGAAGAGCATTTCCCGCAGCTCCCCCCGGGCTTGCCTCCACGCAGATCCTGGACCGCTCCGCGCAGGAAGTAGAGGGCCGCGAGGCCTGCCGCCGAGGCTGCGAGGAAGGATTGGACGCTCATGGCCACCTCACGCGAATCCGAAGGCTCGGCCCACGGCCACGGTGACCCAGGCCAGCCCCCAGCCCAGGACCAGCCCGTAGGCCACGGTGAAGCCGGCCCAGCCCCAGCTGCCTGCCTCCCGGCGGATCATGGCGATGGTGCCCAGGCACGGGGTGTAGATCAGGGTGAAGACCATGAAGGCCAGGGCGGTGAGGGGGCTCAGGCCGGAGTTGTCGCGCAGGGCCACCTGCAGGGGGCTGAGGCGCTCGCCCTCCTTGGGCTCGTCACTGGCCTGATGGATGACGGCCATGGTGGAGACCACGATCTCCTTGGCCACGAAACCCGCCGTGAGCGCGATGACATCCTTCCAGGCCTCGGCCCGCTTGTGGTCGGGGTCGAGGATGGGCCGCAGCAGGGGCTCCACCTTCTGGCCCAGCCGGGCGGCGAGGCTGGTGTTCACGATGCGGCTCTCGTGGGCCAGCTGGAGGGCCCTCAGGCGCTCGTCGGATTCGGCCTGCGGCAGGCCCAGCACCGAGACGGCCTGGCGCTGCTGCTGGTATTCCAGGGTCCATTCGCGGTTGGCGATGCCGGGATAGCGCGACAGGAACCAGATCAGCGTGGCCCCCGCGAAGATGGTGGTGCCGGCCCGGGTGAGGAAGATCGAGCCCTTCTCCCACATGTGGATGAGCGTGGCCTTCAGCACCGGCAGCCGATAGGGCGGCAGCTCCATCACGAAGGGCGAGCTGGGTCCGCTGAACAGGGCGCTGCGGAGCAGCCGGCCCATGAGCACCGCCAGGCCCAGGCCCAGGAAGTGCATGGCGATGATGGCGAGGGCCGCCTTGAAGGGCGTGAAGAAAGTCCCGGCGATGACGATGTAGACCTGCAGGCGCGCCGAACAGCTCACCAGGGGCGTCACGAGGATCGTGATGAGGCGGTCCTGGCGGCTTTCGATGGTGCGGGCCGCCTGGATGGCCGGCACATTGCAGCCGCTGCCCATGATGAGGGGGATGAAGCTCTTCCCGTGGAGGCCCATGACATGCATGAGGCGGTCCATGATGAAGGCCGCCCGGGCCATGTAGCCCGTGTCCTCCAGGAAGGCGATGCAGCCCATGAGGATCATGATCACGGGCACGAAGACGATCACGGCGCTCACGCCGGGGATCACGCCATCGACCAGCAGGCTGGTCAGCTCGCCCGCGGGCAGGCGGGCTTCCGCGAAGCCGGACAGCGCCTTGAAACCCTCGGCGATCCAATCCTGGGGGATCTTCCCGAGGATGAACGACACGGAGTACACCAGGGCCAGGATGCCCAGGAAGATGGGGATGCCCAGCAGGCGGTGGGTGAGGATCGCATCCAGCCGGGAGGTGGGTGTCCGGCCCTCGTCCGGCGCCGTGGCCACTTCCTTCACCAGGCCATGTGCGAAACCGTAGCGCCGCTCGGCCACCAGCGTGGCGCCGTCGGCGCCCAGGTGCGGCTCCAGGAAGGCGAAGCTCTTCGCCAGCTGCTGGCTGATCGCCTCGTTGGCGTGGCTCTCCGACACCCGGCGCTTGGCATCGGCATTGTTCTCCAGCAGCTGGAGGGCCAACCAGCGGGGCGGCATGGCCGCCTCGAGCAGCTCGTCGCGGCAGATCTCGGTCTCGAGCTTCCGCAGCTCGCCCTCGATGTCGTGCCCGTAGTCCACCGTGACGCGCCGGCAGCGGGTGGATTCCCCCCGGGCCAGGGCGGCCAGCAGGGCTTTCAGTTCGGGAATGCCCTGCTCGCGGTTGCCCACCGTCGGGATCACGGGGCCACCCAGGAGCGTCTCCAGGGCGGGCACATCGATGCGCACGCCGCGGTTCTCGGCATCGTCCACCATGTTCAGGACGAAGGCCACGGGCTTGCCGAGTTCCAGCAGCTGGGTGCTGAGGTAGAGGTTCCGCTCCAGGTTCGAGGCGTCGAGCACATTCAGGACCAGGTCCACATCGGGCGAAGCCAGGAAACCGGCGGCCACACGCTCATCCTCGCTGCGGGCGGCCAGCGAGTAGGTGCCGGGCAGGTCCACCACCTCCAGGGTCGAGCCGTCCTGCTCGAAGGTTCCGCTGCGCCGCTCCACGGTGACGCCGGGCCAGTTGCCCACATGATGCCGGGCCCCGGTGAGGGCGTTGAACAGGGTGGTCTTCCCGCAGTTCGGATTGCCCGCGAGGGCGATGGTCAGGGCCATCAGGCCACCCGCTGGACGAGGATGCAGGCGCTCTCGTCCCGCCGCAGCGACAGGTGGTAGCCCTTGATCACGAGCTCCATGGGATCGCCCAGCGGCGCCAGCTTCTCAACCCGGAGGCGCGCCCCCCGGATGAAGCCCATCTCCAGCAGACGCTGACGGATCTGACCCTGGGCCTGCACCTGGATGACCTCCCCCTCGTCCCCCGGTTGGAGGTCGCTCAGGGGGATTGATAGATTTTGAGTCATAATCTCAACTCCACGATCCAGTGTAGCTCAGCCTCAGGGTGCTACAAGCCGGAAGTCAAAGGATGTGATCTCCGTCTAAACTAGACCGGACATGACCTCCTCCAGCCCACTGACTCTGCCCAACGCGCTGACCTTGCTGCGGATCCTGGCGATCCCCTTTTTCGCCATCGCGGTCTGGTACGGCCACCACTGGCAGGCCTTCGGGCTCTTTGCCGCCGCAGGGTTCACCGACCTGCTGGATGGCCTCATCGCCCGGGCCTTCAACCAGCGCTCAGACCTGGGGGCCGTGCTGGATCCGGCCGCGGACAAGCTGCTGATGACCACGGCCTTCATCCTCCTGGCCTGGCGCACCCAGGGCATGGCCGCGCCCATCCCCGTGTGGGTGGCCATCCTCGCCATCACGCGGGATCTGGTGATCTCGTTCTACGCCTTCGCCTCGGTCGATCGTCTCAGCGACAGCAAGTTCCACCCGAGCCTGCTGGGCAAGCTCAGTACCGCCATGCAGCTGATCGCCGTCTCGCTCGGCCTGCTCTTCAACGCCCTGGGCTACCGGCCCTGGATGGATCCCTTCCTCCCCGAGATGTACTGGCTGGTGGCCGCCCTGGTGCTGGCCTCGGGCATCCACTACTTCATGCGGGCCACGCGGACGCCCGTGGCCTGATAGACTGGCTCTTCCGCGTCGGGAGACGCCGAAGGAGCTGCCATGAGAAAGCCCGCCCCGAAGGGGTCCCGCACCGCGCCCACCACCCGCAAGCCTGCCACCGGCCGTCCGGCCGCCGGCGTAACTCGGGGCTCGGCTTCCGCCCGTCCGGCCCCAGGTCCAGCCCGGTCACCGTCCGCCTCCCGCCCGTCCTCGAGTGCGGGCGCCCGCCCCTCTGCCGGCGCTCCCACCCGGCGACCGGCCATCGACAAGACCCGACCCGCGGCCAAGCAGGCCCCGCGCAAAGCCGCAGCCCCTCACCCCAGCGGTGGCGCCTCGCCTCGTCCTCCCCGGACCGGGCAGGACCGCCTGCAGAAGATCCTGGCCGCCGCGGGCATCGCCAGCCGCCGGGCCTGCGAACAGATCATCCTCGACGGCCGTGTGCAGGTGAACGGGAGGACCGTCACCGAGCTGGGCACCTGCGCGGATCCCCGCCGGGACGAGATCACTGTGGACCTGGTCGAGATCCAGCGCGAGGCGCCGGTCTACATCCTCATGAACAAGCCGAAGGGCTATGTGACCACCGTGCGGGACGACCAGGGCCGCCCCACCGTGATGGCGCTGCTCAAGGGCGTGCCGGGCCGGCTCTACCCGGTGGGCCGCCTGGACTTCAACTCCGAAGGGCTGCTGCTCATGACCAACGACGGGGCCCTGGCCCAGGTGCTCATGGGACCTGAACACGAGATTCCCAAGGTCTACCTCGTCAAGGTGCACCGCAACCCCCGGCCCGAACTCCTGAAGGAATTCCAGGAAGGCTTCCTGCTCAGCGGGCGCCGCCTCAAGCCCTGCCACATCGAGATCGCGGAGAAGGGTGACAATCCCTGGCTGAAGGTGACCCTCACCGAAGGCAAGAACCAGCAGATTCGTCGCATGTTCGCCGCCGTGGGCCACCCCGTCAGCAAGCTGCGCCGGGTGCAGTTCGGCCCCCTGGCCGATCCCCTGCTGAAGCCCGGCGCCTGGCGCTATCTGAGCCCCCAGGAGATCGCGGCGATCAAGAGCCTGTAGCCTCAGGCCAGGTGGAGGCTCCGGACCGCCAGGAGGATCTCCCGCAGGAAGAACACGAGCGCCGCCACGAAGGCGGCCATGGCCAGGATGAAGAGCGAGGCCACCGCCCCGGCCACGCTGGCCTTCATCACCGCGCCCAGGAACACCGTGGCGATGCTGACGCAGACCAGCAGCGCCGCCGTGGTGCCGAAGGTGATGGCCAGGTTGATCAGGTTCCGCCGTCGCGCCAGGGTGTGCATCTCATCATGGATGGCCGCGAGTCGGATTTCCGAAGCCGTCTCGAGCAGCTCCTTCAGCGCGCGGGCCCGATCCACGATGCGGGCCAGCCGCGTGGACAGCACGCCCAGGATCGTCCCGATGGAAGTCAGCAGGAAGACCGGCGCCACCGAGAGCTGGATGACATGCGAAATGTCGTAGATGGTCTGGTCGGAGACGGGTGCGGGCATGGCTACATAGCTATCAGCTGAACGCCGAATCCGCTAGAGCGCCTCTTCCTCGAAATCCAGCATGTGGCCGCTCTTGCGGGCCTTGGTCTTGAGATAGCGCAGGTTGTGGGGATTGGAAGCCAGCTGGTGGCGCTCCCGCTCGACCTCGATGCCCGCCGATTCCAGCGCGCCGATCTTGCGCGGGTTGTTGGTCAGCAGCTTGACCTTGGTGATGCCGAAGAACTTCAGCATCTCCACGGCGCAGTCGTAGGTGCGGAGGTCATCGGGGAAGCCCAGCGAGTGGTTGGCCTCCACGGTGTCGAGCCCCTGCTCCTGCAGCGCGTAGGCCTTGAGCTTGTTCAGGAGGCCGATGCCGCGGCCCTCCTGGCGCAGGTAGAGCACCATGCCACCATGCTCGGCCACATGGCGAAGGCCTTCCTCCAGCTGCTGCCGGCAGTCGCACTTGAGGCTGCCCAGCACATCCCCCGTCCAGCATTCGGAATGGATGCGCACCGGGATGCGCCGCCGGGCGTCGATCTCTCCCGCCACGATGGCCAGGTGCTCCTTGCCCGTGGCGTGCTCCAGGAAGCCGTAGACCGTGAACTTCCCGAAGATGGACGGGACATTGGCCTTGGCGATGAAGGGGACCTTCTCCGCCTGCAGCTTGCAGAAGAGTTCGAGCTTCGGGGCGCTGCTGGGTTCTTTGGGGGTCATGGGATTCCAGGAAGGGGTGCGTCCACGCCATTGGATGCCGCCCAGGGGAATAAGAAGTCTGAAGTCAGGGTCTGTTCAGGGCAACCCCATAGTGTCCTACTTATAATCTAGACAATATCCTTCGCCATCTGAGCCTGGACGGCGGCCTCCACCTGCGCGATGAAGGCTGGCAGGGGCTGCGCGACCTTCGCGCCCGAAGCCAGCCGGTGGCCGCCACCGCCGAACAAACGGCAGACCGCGTTCACATCCACCCGCTCGCGGGAGCGCAGGCTGACCTTGGCGCGGCCATCCGCGGTCTCGGAAAAGAGGGCCGCGACTTCCACTCCGAACAGCTTGCGGGGTTCCTCCACCAGCTCATCCAGATCCTCGTGCGTGGCGCCGCAGGCGGCCAGATCCGCCGCGGTCACGGCGACATAGGCGAAGCGGCCGGCGTCCCGCAGCTGGAGTCCCCCCATGGCCCGGCCGAAGAGCTTGAGCTTGGCAGGCGTGGCAGTCTGATAGAGCGCGTTGTAGGTGCGGGCGGGGTGGACGCCCTGGGCGATGAGATCGGCCGCGGCATGGTGGATCTTCGGCGTGGTGTTGGAGTGCCGGAAATTGCCGGTGTCGCTCACCATGCCGGCGTAGAGGGCCTGGGCCATCACGGGCGGAAGGTCGCCGCCGAGGCGGGGCCGCACCAGGTCGTAGACCAGCTCCGTGCTGGCGCTGGCCGTGGGATCCGTGAATTCGTCATCGAAGCCCTGCGGGGCATCCTTGAGGTGATGGTCGAGGCAGGCGCGTTCGGCCCCGGTGCCCTGGAACGCCGCGAAGAGCGGCCCCATCCGGTGGGGTTCCGAGGCGTCGATGAGCAGCCAGGCATCGGGCCAGGCGGCCAGGTCCGCATGGACACCGCCGGGCTCGAAGGCCTCGATCCAGCCCTCGGGATCCAGGAAGCGCAGGTTCTCGGGAAGGACCGGCGTCACCACGATGCGGACCGCCTTGCCCTGCCCTTTCAGGTGGGCGGCCAGAGCGATCGCCGCGCCCACGCCGTCCCCATCCGGGTTCTCGTGCGTGGTGAGAAGGACCTTGGTGTGGCGGTCGAGAAAGTCGGCGAAGCGATCCAGCATGAATCCTGACCTCGAAAGTCAGGATATCAGAGCTGCTCCCGTTTGCTCTCCAGACTGCCCGGCTTGAAGGCCTTCAGCTCGTGCACCACTTCCGCGAGCAGGGCCCGCTTGAGGGCGTAGGGCAGGAAGGCGCTCTTGAAGCCCATGATGATGAGCTCCTTGATCTCCTCGAGGTTGAAGTTCAGCTCTTCGTGGATGACCTGGAATTCGCGGCTCACGGTGGTGGCCGTGACCATGCGGTTGTCCGTGTTCACCGTGACGCGCAGGCCCAGGTCATAGAACAGCCGGATCGGGTGATCGGCCATCTTCTTCACGGCCTTGGTCTGCACATTGCTCGACGGGCAGCACTCCAGCGGAATGCGGTGGTCATTCACATAGTTCAGCAGGTCGCCGTCCTCGATGAGCCGCACGCCGTGGCCGATGCGGTGCGCCCCGCAGAGGTGGATGGCCTGGTGGATGCTCTCGGGGCCGTAGGCCTCGCCCGCGTGCAGGGTGCAGTTGATGTTGTTCTGCAGGACCCGGCCGAAGGCATCCTTGTGGCGCTTGGCGGGAAAGTTCTCCTCGGCGCCCGCCAGGTCGAAGCCCACCACGCCCTTGTTCTTGAAGGCCACGGTGAGATCCGCCAGGCGCAGCGAGATGTCGGGCGAGATGTGGCGCATGCCGCAGAGGATGACGCCGGTCTTGATGTTGTACTTCCGCTCCGCCTGGGCCAGCCCCTCAAGCACCGCCTGGACGATGGCATGAAGCGTGAGCCCCTTCTGCTGATGGAGGATGGGGCTGTACCGCACCTCCATGTAGCGGACATTCTCCTTGGCCGCATCCTCGGCCAGCTCGAAGGCGGTGCGGACCAGGCTCTCGTAGGTCTGCATCACGGACAGCGTCACATCGAAGGCCCGGAGGTACTCCACGAGGGACTTGCAGTCCTCGCCGACCTCCACGAAGGGGCGCAGGCCCTCCATGCTGTCCGCCGGCAGCTTCACCTTCTGCTGCTCGGCCAATTCGAGGATGGTGGGAATGCGGAGGCTGCCGTCGAGATGGACATGCAGGTCCGTCTTGGGAAGGCGCTGGAGATCCTGGAGCGTGAGTTTCGGCATGGCCTAGCCTAGCGCCTCGCAGGGCCGCGGGCTACGGCCATGAGACTGGAGCATGAGGCCGAGGGACATGCAGCAGCCCTGGATTACCCTTCAGACATTCAGCTGGCTCAGGCGGTGGGCAAGGGTGGGGGCGTCGGTCTCCAGCGCCTGGCAGTCCTTGCAGAGCCCGAAGATCTGGTGGCTGTGGTGCATGGGCTTGAAGCCGTATTCCTGGCAGATGGTGTCCTGGAGCGCCTCGAGCTTGGGCCGGAAGAACTCGATGATGGCGTCGCAGTTCAGGCAGATCAGGTGGTCGTGGTGCTCATCGCTCCGCACCGCCTCGTAGTGGGCGTGCTGGTCACCGAAGCTGCTCTTCCGCACCAGCCCGCACTGCACCAGCAGGTCGAGGGTGCGGTAGACGGTGGCGCGGCTGATGGCCTTGCCCTTCTGCTTCAAGGCCATGTGGAGCTGGTCCGCGTCGAAGTGGTGGGCCTGGCCGAAGACCTCCTCCACCAGCTCCAGCCGCTCGCCTGTCAACTTCAACTGGCGCGAGCGCAGGAAGGTCTCGAAACGCTGCTGTTCTTCGGGGCGGTCGGTCTTCTGCTTTCGCATGGGATCCTCGGTGGGGAAGTCTATCCGGTCCACCCGGCTAATCGCATTTTACTGCTGAAAAAAGAAAGGGTATGATGAATTCATCGTATACATAGTGGAGCCGCCATGGCCATCGTCATTATCCAGTCCCCCAATCTTGCACCGGAACAGGAGACCCGCATCGGCGAGCGGATCATTACGGCCCTTCAACAGGAAGGTATCGCACCCGGTTCCGTGGTGGTGATGTTCCGGCCCGAGCGGGGCGACATCTATCTGGATGGCCTGCTGGTCCAAGCCGAAACCCCCGCCCGAATTCAGCCTCCTGCGCCGATCGCGGCAAAGCCCGCCGCCCCGGTGGCGGCCGGGGAACCCGCCGGCTTCAAGACCAAGGCCCGCCGTTCCAAACCCGAACTGGAGGATCTGAAGCAGGGCCTGATGCAGAAGCTGCAGGACAAGGGTTCCCTCAGCAGTTTCGAGGCCCAGGTGGCCCTGGACCTCAAGGATTGCGACTGGGCGCCGGCCACGCTTCGCCGGCTGTTCACGGAACTGGAGGAAGCCAAGCTCATCACCAAGAGCGGCCAGAAGCGGGGCACGCGCTATGTCTGGAAGGGCATGGTGAACACGCCCCAGGTGCCTCCCGCGGTGAAGCTGGTGAAGGCGGAGTCGGACGAGGAGTAATGCTCTCCGGAGGTTCCCTCCCAACGCATGCGCAGAAGCCCGGCTAAGCCGGGCTTCTGCTTTGATGCACCGGAAGTCCCATGCCCTGCCACACTCGCGCTATGGATTGGTTCGCCTGGGATTTCGATCACCCCGCCTATTTCCAGATCTACGCGGACAAGGCGGCCGATGCCGCCCTGGAAGGCCCTGCCCTCGCGGCCCTGCTGGATCTCCCGACCGGAAGCCGCGTGCTGGACCTGCCCTGCGGCTGGGGGCGCCTCCATCCCCACTTGAAGGCCCGGGGCCTGGAGGTGGTGGGAGGCGACCTGAGCGCCCTCAACCTGCGCCGCCACGCCGAGGAACACCCGGCGCCCCTGGCCCGTCTGGACCTCCGGGCCCTTCCCTTCCGCGGCGGTTGCGCCGACGGCGTCTTCTGCGCGTTCACGAGTTGGGGCTACTTCGCCACGGAGGAGGAGAACCTGCGCCAGCTGTCGGAAGCCGGCCGGGTCTTGCGCCCCGGTGGCGCCCTGCTCCTGGATCTGGTGGGTCGGGACTTCCTGCGGGCCTCCGTGGCCGAAGTGGAAGGCTACTGGCTGGACTTCCCCCACGAGGGCTACCAGGAGCGCGCCACCTGGAGCCCCGACCACCGGCGCATCCTCACCGAGCGGCGCTGCCAGGGCCAGGGCTTCCGCCACGACATCTGGATACCCACGGATGCCGAGGTGCAAGCCTGTCTCGCACAGGCCGGCTTCCGCGCCATCGAGGCCTACGGTGGCCTGGATGGGCGCCCCTGGGACGCCGCGGCCGAGCGGTGGATCTACCGGGCCGTCAGGTCCTGATGCCCTTCATGGCCAGCAGGTAGGCGGCAAAGCCGAGACCCGACAGACCCAGGGCCCAGGCCAGCCCCAACCCCTGCACCAGAGCCCCTCCCACCAGAGGGCCCACCATCATGCCTACGGAGTAGGCCAGGTTCAGGATGGAGAAGGCCGAGGCGAAGCTCTGGCTCCCCAGCCGCTCCACCTGGTCCGCCACGGCGGGACTGCAGGGGCTCATGATGAAGCTCGCCGTGCTGCCCAGCCCCATCATGGCCACCACCACCATCCAGGACCGGGGCAGCAGGGCGGGAAGGGGCAGCAGGATCGCCGCCAGGACCAGCCCCACGCGCAACACCCGGGCCCGGCCGATGCGGTCCGACAAACGGCCCATCAGGGGCGAGGTGAGGGTGTGCGCCACGGCCGCCGCCGCGAAACAGAGGCCGATCTGCGTCGGAGACTGGCCCAGCCTGCGGTTGAAATCCAGTGGCAGGGTGGATTCCAGGAGGGCCCACAGGCAGGAGCCCAGCGCCATGGCGCCGGCGAAGACCCGGATGGTCCGGTTGGACAGCAGCTGTCGGAAAGGGAGCTTCGGGCCCCTTTTCGGTTCCGTCACCGGCAACAGGAAGGCCCGGCCCGCCGCGTCCAGAGCCACCAGGACCGCGCCCAGCAGGAAAGGCGTGGAAGGACCGCCATGCTGATCGAGGAAACCCGAAAGCGGAGGCCCGATCAGCACCCCGAGATTCGCGGCGGCGAAGGCCGTGCCCATGGCCTTTCCCCGGGATTCGGCCGGAAAGTGATCCGCCAGCAGGGCCATGCCCGGCAGCCAAGTCGCCGCGCCGGCCACGCCCTGGAGGAAGCGCGCCAGCACCAGCAGCCAGTACTGCTTCGACACCGCGAACACCAGCGTCGTGACCATCAGTCCCGCCAGACCCCAGAGCATGGTTCCGCGGCGGCCGTAGCGGTCCGTGAGCAGAGCGACGGGAAAAGTCGCCAGCAGCAACGCCACGGCGTAGCTGCCGAAGAGGATCCCCACCTCCATCTGGTTCAGCTGCAGGTCGCGGGCATACCGCGGCAGAAGGGGTACCAGCAGGTAGTAGAGGAGCATGTCCACATGAAAGGCAAGGGCCGTCACGAGGAGCGCAGCAGTGGGGGGTGCGGGGCGACGCATCCCCCCACTATCGCATCGCGCCGATCAGTCCCGGGCCATCTCCACCTTGGGATAGCCCACGCGGAAGCCACAGGCTTCGTACGAACGCTGGCTGGCCGTTCCCGGCGCCGTGGAGGCGCAGGCAAGGTCGCAGCCGCGCCCTTGCGCGAAGGCCAAGCGGGCCCGGATGAGCACCTTCTGCAGGCCCCGGCCCCGGAAGCGGGGGATCACGGCGTCGCCCGACAGGAGGGCCACGCCGTCGACGATCCCAAGCATGCCGCCTCCGGCGGGTTCTCCGTCCACGACGGCCAGGAACCCCCAGGCATCTGGGACCGAGAGAGAAACCTCGAAGGGAGGGACCAGACCGCGCCAGTCGTCCCGTCCCAAGAATCCCGCCGCCACGATTCGGTTGTAGGAGCCGGCCTCCTCCAGTTCCGCTCTGCGGACCTCCGATGGCGGCGGCGCCTCCTCCACCTCGGCCAGGGAGCGGATCCACAGCTGCTGGAACTGCTGCAGGCGATAGCCCCGCCGGGCGAGCAGGGGCCATAGATCCGGGGCGGCGCCGGGGCTCAGCTCCAGCACGGTCGGCGTGCCGAGAAAGGATTCAATGGCTTCGAGCTCGGCCTCGGCGATCGGGTCGATCAGACCCAACGCCTGATTCAGAGGATGGCCCGGACCGCGGGCATGGGCGAAGCCGCCACCCACGGAGAGGCTGCGGCCACCGGCGGCTTGGTTGAAGCGCTCGTTCTGACGGGCCTGGGCGTCCTCGAGGCGACGGGCCAGGCTGGGTAGGTCATGGAACATGGGAATCTCCGGGAAACAGGTCCGTCCGGCCGCCGCGATGGCGGCCCGGTGCGATGCCGCGCCCATGCGTCAGCCGGGGCGCACGACGCCACCACCCGTTCCAGGCGTGCCGAGGTGGCGATGGGAGGTGCTGATCAGAGGCCTATCCAGAGAGGAGACCAGCCTACTCCAATCAAATACGCGCAGCGCGGAATCCTGGAATCGGGGCAAAGCGAAGCAGCGCCCCGCTGGGCTTCGCGCGGAGTCCAGGGTGTGCGCGCAGCGCGGAGCTATGGAATCAGGGCAAAGCGAAGCACGGCTTCGCCGGGCCGAGCGTGGGGGTCCGGGGGTGTGCGCGCAGCGCGGAACCCCCGGAGGATACAAGCACGGCCCCCTTGCGGAGGCCGTGGTGGATCGGTAAGCCGGGTTCTGTCGTGGAGCGTCATTCCTCTGGGATGAATGTCACCACCCACCTCGTGCGACCTACCCGCCGGCTCGGTCGGGTCAACCCTCGCCGCTTGCGCGGTGCGCCGGCCTATTTGGTCTTGCTCCCTGGGGGGTTTACCATGCCCGTCCTGTTGCCAGTCCGGCGGTGGGCTCTTACCCCACCGTTTCACCCTTACCTGTGATCCGAGGATCCATCGGCGGTCTGTTCTCTGTTGCACTGTCCGTCGGGTCACCCCGCCCTGGCGTTACCAGGCCCAGCACCCTGCGGAGCCCGGACTTTCCTCTGCCCTTGCGGACAGCGACGCCCTGACCCACACCTTCACGGTATCACCTCAGCCGGAAGTTCAAGGTGAGCTTGAAGCGGGCGGCCACGGACCGGCCATCGATCCGGGCCGGCTCGAAGCGCCACTGCCGCGCCGCCTGCAGGGCGGCCTCGTGAAGGGCCTGGGGACCTTCCAGGACCTGCACCTGGATCGGCACGCCCTGATCGTCCACCGTCATCGAGAGGACCACCGAGCCCTGGATGCGCGCGCGGCGGGCGAAGTCCGGGTACACCGGCTCCACGCGGCGAAGCTCCCTCAGCCCGATCATGGTGAAGTCTCGAACCCCGGGGCCGGCCGTTCCCACGGACAGGACCGATCCGTTGGCCTGGGCCGATCCATTGGCTTGGGCCAGGGAGTCGGCGCGCCCGGGCCCCGCCACCGGAAGATCCCCGCGATGATTCTCCGTGGGGAGGCTCGCTGCGGGAATCTCAGGATCCACGCGGGGCGCTGCCACGACCGGAGCCGTGGGGAAGGCGAGGCCTCCACCCGGGTTCCCGGAAGCGGGAAGCCGATGTTCGATGATCCGCGGCATTCGCGGCCCCTCGAACTCGATGATCCGCTCGGGTCTCGTGGGGCGATTCACCTGCAGGATGGCGGCGGGCGCGAGCGACGCCAGCGCCAGAGCCGCGCCTCCGATCAGGAGGTAGACCAGCCCGGACAGGGTCGCCGCAAGCCGGTACTCGGAAGGGGGTGCCGAGGCCGCGATGGCGCAGGGCTGGAGGGTGGGCGGCAGGTCCGCGTAGGCAGGCCCCTGGCCGCGCGGGAACGCGAAAGGGAACATGACATCTCCTGTGGGTGGCGTTCCGTGGCCTCCCGCAGATCCGGCAGCCACCGCTGGTGGTGGACATCGGTTGGCGGCAATCCCGGGCCCTGGATCACACACCGTCTGGAGGAGGTCCAAAGATCGCTTTAATCAGGTATCGGCAGCGCAGCGCGGCTGTCAACCCCATGGGAAACATTCAGCAGATCCGCTCGTCACAGGCTCGTCATGCGGATGGCAACGGAAGGGCCCAGCCCTTCCGTTGCAGGTCCTCCAGGAGCTGCCAGGCCGCCCGATAGGGATCGCTTGATTCGGCCGCCAGCACCTCATCGCGAAGCCGTGACTGGAAGGGCACCAGCTCGGGATGGAAGGCCCCGGCCAGCTCCAGGTCGGCCTGGAAGAGCCTCAGGAGCAGCGCCTCGGGATGCGCGTGGGCGAGCCCCATGGCGCAGAGCACGGCGCCTTCCGCCCCTTCGACGGCGCCCGCCTGGATCAGACGGTCTCTGAGGGGATGCAGGAGGATCGGATCGGCGTCGACACCCAGGCAGCGGATCCCGGGCCAGCCCTCGAGGCGGTCCGTCACCTCACCCTCGGAAAGCCAGGGGCAAGGGGGACGGTGCCCTTCGTAAGGCAGCCATGGCATGAAGCTCTCGTGCCGGTGATCGTCGCGCACCCAGTGGTGGATCAGGCGCATGAGACCCTGCCGCAGCTCCGGGTGAACCTCGGGGCCGATCCAAATCAGCTGCTGGTGGACCGGGGCCCGGTGCTCGATCTCCCGGAAGCCCTGGGTCCAGGCCTCCACTTCGACCGGCATCTCCAGCCGGAGCCCACCCAGGAAGACGGGAAGCCCCGGATAGGGCGTGGCCAGGAGGATGTCGGCGCCCTCGGGGGAGATCCGCAGATCGAGCCCTGGGAGGCAGGCCACCAGAGGGCTTTCCTTGAGGGTTTCCAGCAGGGAGAGCCGATGGTCCTCGGTTCTCAGCGGTTCGATCAGCTTCAGGCTCCAGATCCGCGCGTCCGCATCGCAGGACCACGCTTCCACGGCCGAAGGTTCCGGGCGGTCCAGTGCATCCAGCCCCATCAGCCGCAGGCGCACCCCACCGGATTCGTCCCGACGGCCCATGGGCAGCTGGCCGCCGGGTCCGACCAGGAGACGCGGGTGGCGCTGGGTCCGGGCCCAGACGAGCCGGTTCCCGGGGGATTCCGAAGGGTCCGTCGGCCCGAGAAGACCCGGCAGCCCGCCCGAGGCGATCTGGAGGTAGGCCTCACTGCGCCGGATCTCCTGATGGCCGATGAGGATGTGCCAGGTCTCGTCGATGTTCTGCTGGCTGACCCGGGCGAATTCATCGCCCACCTCGACCAGGTGGTGCGCGATCCGGGCCAGGCGTTCCCGCTCCGGAAACACCTTCGCCTCCACGCCCCACTGCCGTTCCAGAGCCGCTTCGATCGCCGCCGAGCGCTCGCGTACCTCGTGGAGGGAGAGCTCGGCTCGATCCGCCGTCTGGCGCACCTGATCCACCAGCCCCAGGTGGGTTTCCAGGGCCCGCTCCATGTCCTGCCCCTGCTGGTCCAAATGCCCAGCCACCCGGAGCAGCTCCTGGATGCCGGAACGCAGGTGCTGGGTCACCTCCTGGAGGTCCCAGAGGCCGGTGTTCTCCCGTTCCAGTTCCAGCTGGTGCTGGTCCAGGGCGCGCTCCAGGTTCGAGGCGCCGCCCGAAGTCTGCTCCGCCAAGCTGCGCAGGCGCCCGCCGACGGCCTGCATCCCGGCCCCGCCGCCACCCTGCTGGGCCAGGATCGCCGCATTCACAGCCAGGAGCCCGGTCTGCTGGGCCGCCTGGTCGATGATCCGAAGGGATCCCTGCGCCCCGCCGAACGATCGGATCCGCTGCTGGGACTCGTCCCGGAAGGCATCGATCCGCCGCGCCAGGGCCTCGGCCTGATCCCGCACCCCGTCCGCCGACTTCCGGAACTGCTGGAGCTGGTCGGTCCGGGCCTTGGTCTCTTCCAGGAGCCGCGGCGTGTGGGCCACCAGCCCCTTCACCGCCAGGCTCAGCCGGGCGCCCTGACGGATGCTGGCGTCCGCCAGCCGGCCGAGAGCATCCTCCTCCCGGCGCAGGCGGGGGAACGAATCCTGGAGTTCCTCCAGCAGGTTCTCGAACTGATCCAGCCCCCCCTGTGCCTGTTCCAGCGAGGTCCGGAAGGCCTGCCCCTGGAGGCGATGCTGATCCAGGCGGAGCCGGTAGTTCAACTCGATCTGATCGAACCGGAGGGGGCCCTCGATGCTGCGCTTGAGATCCCGGCCGAAGGTCTCCAGCCGCTCCCGCGCGGAATCCCGCGCTTCCGCCTCTTCCGCAAGCTGCCGGTGGGCCTGGCCCAGCAGGTCGTCCAGGTCCCGCCACTCCCGTCCGACCGCCTGCTGGAGCTGCTCCAGGTCCTTCCGGGTCCGGAGGCAGTCCTCGATCAGGGCGTTCAGGGCGGTGGCGGCCAGCCTCGCCTCCTCGCGGAGCCCCGCGGGGGGGGCGTGGGGCGTCCGGTCTCCCTGGAGGATCAGATGGGCCCAGTCGGCGATGAATCCGTCCGGGACCAGATCTCGGTACCAGAAGAACCAGCGGCGCCCCAGGAGGATCAATCCCACGGCCACCATCATCAAGGCGGCCCCCTCGGCGGGCCGCAGCGAAGCCGAGGCCCGGAACAGCAGGTAGGCCACGAGGCCCAGGATCGGAAGCATGGCCGCATCCGCCGTCCAGCGACGGGCCACGATGCGTTTCCAGAAGGAGCCGTTCTGACCCATGCCCGTCCTCAAAGCCATGGAAGCCCCATCGGCACGGGCCGTTCCAGGGCCAAGTTTGGTCCGGTCACGGGCGCCCAGGCCCCTCAAAGTGTCTGCCAGAGCACATCGTAGCTGCGGAGCCCCCCGCCGAGTTCCTGGAGGAGCCGGGCCCGGAGCAGGGCCGTCACGGCGGTCTGGGTCTCGTCGGCGGCCGCCACCCTGGGAGCCGTTTCGGCGCCCCCGACCCGCAACCGCCGCAGGTACTCACGGCTTCCAGGCGGCAGGGCCTCGGCACGGTCCACCGGCGTGCAGGCCGTACAGCACCAGCCCTGATCCGGGCTGAGCAGGGCGAGTGGGGCGGTCTCGTTCCCGCAACGCCCGCAGATCCGAGGGTGGGGGAGCAGCCCCATGCAGTGGAGCAGCCAGTGTTCGGCGTAGGCGAGGATGCCCAGGGCATTGTCCGGCTCGGCTTTGAGCGCCCGTCCGCAAGCGCTCAGCAGGCGGTAGAGCCGGTCGTCCTCCACGCCTTCCCGGGCCACGCGGTCGAAGAGATCGGCCAGGCAGGCCATCACCAGACTGGACTCCAGGTGACCCAGGGTCAGGGGGCTGAAGGTCAGTTCGCAGCGGGTGACCCGCTTCAGCTCAGTCTGCTCCTTCCCGAAGAAGCTCACCCGCACCATGCCCAGGGGCTCGAAGGCCGCCACCCACTTGGCCGTGGGCTTCTTCACGCCCTTGGCGAGGCCCTTGAGCCGCTCCCCGTGCTCGGACAGAAAGGACACCACGGCCCCACCCTCCGAAAAGGGGACCGCTTTGAGGACGATCGCAGCGCAGGTACGGATCACCTTTCCAGTCTGCCCGGATTCAACCTCTCTGCTCCGCCGGTGTCTCTCATGACGAGGCTGCCGATGACGGCCTCGCAGGAGAAGCCCATGACCCCTCTGACCCGTTCCCTCGCGGTCCTCGCCTTCAGCGTGTTTCCCCTCCTGGCCCAGCCTGGCGTCGAGATGCCCGGCCCCGGCTCTGGCTTGGGCTCCGGCCCGCGGGGCGGGCGCATGGCCCGCGCCCTGGACCTGACCGAAGCCCAGAAGAGCAGCATCCACGCCATCCACGAGAAGCACCGCCCCGAGATGGCCGCCCGCCGCGAAACCGCACGCCAGGCCCAGACGGCCCTCCAAACGGCCTTCCGCGAGGCCGCCACCCCCGAAGCCCAGCTGCGCGCCCTCCACGACAAGGCCTCGGCGGCACGCTTCGAGATGATGCTGGCGGGCCGCTCGATCCGCCAGGAGGTCGATGCCGTCCTCACCCCGGAACAGCGGGCCAAGGCCGCCGACCTGCGCGGCACCGCCCAGGCTCACCGCCGCGAGCGCATGCACCACCTGCGCAAGGCCGCGGGCATGACCAGCTGAAGCCGGTCTCCCGGGCCATCCGGCCGATAGACTGGGGGGATGCGCGCATCCCCCCTTTTCGTGGTGACCCTCAGCGGAATCGTCCTTTTCGCCCAGGAGGCGCCCCTGCGGAGCTTCCGCCAATGGGTGGGCGGCCAGGAGATGGGCGGAGCCTCCCAGCAGGCCCGCAGCATAGGCGGTTTCCGTGAGGTCCGCAGCCGCGAATGGATGGTCCTGGCCCGCCTGGGAGAGGAGATCCGCCAGGAGGTGGATCAGACCGCCCGCCGGGCCGCGGATGGGGCCATCACCTTCACCTGGCGACTCCAGCTCTCCAGGGACCCCTTCGAGGGCCGCGCGGAATGGTCGCCCGCGAACCCCGGGATCCTCCGGCTCCATCCCGTGAATGGGGCGGCGCTGCAGAAGGAGATCCCCACCGGGGCCATCCTCTGGCCCGAGGAACTCGACGCCCGTCTGATGGAGGCCGCCCGCCTGCGCCGGCCCGTGACGGCCACCACTTTCTCCTTCCCCGTCCAGCAGTGGGGCACCCTCAGCCTGGAACCGGTGGGGCCGGACCCCCTGCCTGGGTTCCCCGATGCCGTGCGGTTCAAGGGCCAGGAAACCCAAGGCACCGCGACCACGCCCGTGGAGACCTGGATCTCTCCGACCGCCGGCGAGCTGCGCCAGAAGACCGAGCTGGGCGGACTCACCCTCCTCATGCAGCGGGCGGAACTGCCCCCTCCGGCGCCGTTGGCCAAGGGGTCGGAAGGATTCTTCGAACGCACCCTCCAGACCCTGCCGCCGCATCCCTTCCAGTCCTGGCTGCGGGAAGCGACGCTGAAGGCGGAGGGGACCGTACCGGACCTGCCCCAGGATGCCCAGCAACAGCGCCTGCCCGGGGGCCGCTGGCACCTGCGGCGCGCCGCAGCCCCCGATACCCGCGAGGCAGTTCAGCGGCCAGTGACCGGTCCGCCGGCCGCGGCGGAGGCTCGCTACCTGGCACCGAGCCCCCTGGTGCCGTTCCAAGATCCTGCCTTCGACGGACTGCTCCAGCGCCTGGCCCTGCCCCCGGGGCTATCCCGGTGGGACTTGGCGAAGCGGGTGACCGGCTTTGTCTTCGAGTGGATCACGGACAAGGACTTCACCGTGGGCTTCGCCTCGGCCCTGGAGGTTTGTCGCACCCCCCGGGGAGACTGCACGGAACACGGTGTGCTGGCGGTGGCGCTCCTGCGGCGCCTGGGCGTGCCGGCCCGGGGCGTCACGGGGTGGGTGGGTCTGGGCGAGACCTTGGGGTTGCATTTCTGGGTGGAGGTGAAGCTCCAGGACCGCTGGGTACCCGTGGACCCCACCTTCGATCAGGCGCCCGCCTCGGCTCTCCGCATCAAGCTCGGCGACACGGACCTTGCGGACCTCGGCACCGTGGGCTGGGAAGGCGCGGCCATGGCCTTTTCCGGCCTCCGCTGGGTCCCCGAAAAGGACGGCCCGGCCCCCTGGGGTGCCGGCATCCGCATCGAAGGCGACCAGGTGACCACCCCGGACGGCAGCCAGCTGCGGCTTCCGGGCGGACAGTGGAGCCTGAAAAAGGGCGTCCTCTCTTTGGGCGCGTGGACGGTCGAGGCCACCCCGCGGCCGACCTCGGCCCAGCTGAAGGGCGCTCAAAAACTCGCGGGCCCCCGCACCCTCCGGGAAGGCTGGTGGAATCCCTCGGAGCGGCGGCTCTGGATGAACCTGGGCGGTGGCCGCTGGCTGCGCCTGGACGATGTACCGGAAGGAACCGCCTACACCCTCCTGGATCGGTTGATGGTCAAGGTCAGTTGACGGCGCCCACCAGGATTTCCGGCATGCCCTCCTGCTGCTGGCAGTGCTCCCGCAGGCGCTCCAGCTGATCGGCCATGGCCAGGCATTCCGACTCGTCGCAGCAGCTGGTGATGTGGGTGGACAGGGACTGGACGGGCTCATCCAGGCGTTCCATGAGGCGACGGCCCTTCGGGGTGATGACCACTCGGCTCACGCGACGGTCCTTGGGATCCGCCACGCGCTTCAGCAGGCCCTGCACCTCGAGCCGATCCACCAGCCGAGTCACATTGGCGAACCGGTAGATCATCCGCCCCTCGATCTCGTAGATCGGATGACCCTTCACCGGGCCGCCGCGGACGATGCGCAGGACATTGTACTGCTGGATGGTGAGGCCGTGCGCCTCGAAGAGCCGCTCCTGAACCCGGACCACCGCCTCTCGCGTGAGCATCAGCTGAAGCATCAGCTGGACCCCCGGGGGCGGGAGCTTCGACAACTGGAGTTCTTCCTGTAGCGTCATGGATTCCTCGGCATCTTCGCGCCAAGGATCACTCCAACTATGGGAATCTGAAAGGTCCGAGGAGCCTTTCTTGCCGTCCATCGCCCTGAGTTTGATCAATGTCACGAAACGATATGGCGCGACAGCCATCTTGGATGGATTGAGCCTCGGTCTCTTCCAGGGCGAAAAAGTTGGACTCATCGGCCGCAACGGCGCGGGGAAGAGCACCCTCTTCCGTCTGCTTTCGAACGACGAGACGCCGGATTCCGGCGAGGTGGTCCTCACCCAGGGGCTGCGGGTGGCGCGGCTGAGCCAGGAACCCCATTTCGCCCCGGGAGCCACGATCCGGCAGGCTCTGGAAGCCTCTCTGGCCGATCACTCGCTCCTCCTTGCCCGCCACCAGCAGATCCACGAGACCCTCCACGGGGCCTCCGGGGCGGTCGAGGCCCGTCTTCTTGACGAATTGCAAAGCGTGGAGCATCACCTCGAGCGCTGGGGCTGGGACCTGACCCCCCGCCTCAAGGCCGCGGCCACCGTCTGGAACCTGGACGACCTGGAGGCGGAGGTGGAATCCCTGTCCGGCGGCTGGCGCAAGCGGGTGGCCCTGGCCCAGGCCTGGCTCAAGGAGCCCGATGTGCTGGTGCTGGACGAGCCCACCAACCACCTGGACCCGGACCAGGTGGAGCGCCTCGAGGCCTGGCTGCAGGCCTACGAAGGCGCCCTGCTCCTCATCACCCACGACCGCCACCTGCTGGACGCCGTGGCTACCCGGATGCTGGAGCTGGAGGACGGCGCCCTCCGCAGCTACGAAGGAGGCTACAGCGACTACCTGCTGGAGAAGTCCGACCGGGAGTTCCGGGAATCGCGCCTCACCGAGCACATGCAGAACCGCCTGCGCCGCGAGATGGCCTGGCTGCGCCGCGGGGCCAAAGCCCGCACCCGCAAGTCCAAGCTCCGCATCCAGGAGGTCCTGGATCTGAAGGACACGGTGGACGACCGCACGCGCCTGGAGATCCGGCAAGGCCTCACCTTCGCCGCCGGCGGCAACCGGAGCGATGCCCTGATCCGTGCCGAGGGCCTGGGCTTCGCCTACCCCGGAGGGGCCGAGCTGCTGGGCGGACTGGACCTCTCCCTCCAGCGCGGCATGCGCATCGCCCTGCTGGGGCCCAACGGCTGCGGAAAATCCACCCTGCTCAAGGTTCTGCTCGGGGAGCTGGAAGCCACGGCCGGCGAGGTGGTCCGGCACCCGAAAATGGCCGCCACCACCATCTCCCAGGGTCGGGGTGAGCTGGATGGCGCCCGCAGCATCCTCGACAACCTCGCGGACCGGGCCGCGCTGGTGGACACCGGCAACGGCACCATCCTGGCCCATGTCTACCTCACCCGGTTCGGCTTCCCCGTGGATCAGCAGGCCCGACCCGCCGCCACCCTCAGCGGCGGCGAGCGCAACCGCCTCTTGCTGGCCAAGGCCATGCTCAGCCCCGCGGACCTGCTGGTGCTGGATGAGCCCACGAACGATCTGGACATCCCCACCCTCCAGAACCTCGAGGAAGCCCTGCTCGGCTTCGGGGGCACCCTGCTGCTGGTGAGCCACGACCGCTTCTTCCTCGATCAGGTGGCCACGCACACCCTGGCCTGGAACCCCGCGGGAACCCCTCGGTGGGAGCTGTACGAGGGGGCCCCCTCCACCGTGCGGAGCCTCCGGGAGGCCCGGGCGGCAGCTCAGGAGCCCGTGAAGACCGAGGCCTCCAGGCCGGCCCCCAAGGCCGATTCGCCCCGGCCCCGGAAACCCGGTCTGTCCCAGAAGGAACAACGGCGGCTCGTGGAGGTGGAGGCAGCCCTGGACGCCCTCCACGCCCGGCTGGCCGCCGTGGATGCCTGCCTGGCGGACCCCTCGGCCTTCCTCACCTCCGACGGCCCCGGCCACCAGGCCCTCCGGGACCGGGAGGCGGTCCGGGCCGAGCAGGAAGTCCTTGAGCTGGAATGGCTGGATCTGGAGGAGAAGCGTGGGGGGGCCTGATCCCATCACAAGTTTGCCTCGGACCGGGCGGTTCGCGGGCCTTTTCGCTACCCTGGGACCTGGACTTTTTTGTGGAGTGGCCATGCGCCCGATGCCTATCGTTCTTTTCTCCGCCGTGGCACTGGTCGCCCAGGCCCCCGCCAGCGCCGATCTCGCCCAGCGGTTCAACACCGAGCTGCCCGGCATCAACCAGATGCTCAAGACCTTCCGGGCCCAGGAAGCGCTGGTGAAGATGGAGACCCTGGTTCCCGCCGAGCGCCCTGCCTTCAACGGCGCGAACCTCCAGACCATCGGCCTGAGCCTGGACAACGCCCAGGGCCTCATGTCCCTCTACCGCCTCTGGGCCAATGTGGCCGCCGAATCCGGCCAGTGGGAGAAGGCCGTGGAGATCCAGCAGAAGCGGGTCAAGGCCGCCCAGGCCATCCGCGCCGACCTGGACAAGGCCCAGGCCCCCATCGCTGCCCAGTGGGAGAAGGCCGCCAAGGATTCCCAGGACTACCTCGCCAAGAACGCCTCCCGCCAGCAGGAGCTGCAGGCCAGCCTGAGCGCCCTCCAGGAGGATGTGACCGCGGTGAACGCCAAAACGAAGAAGCTGGATGCCAAGGGCATGGAGGAGCTCAAGGCGCGGATCGCCAAGGCGCCCCAGGAGCAGCAGGAGCTCGATCAGATCGCCGCGGCCCTGCCCGTCCACAAGCAGAACCTCGGCAATGCCCCCAAGATCACCAAGGTGCTCGCCGACAACCGCAAGGAGGCCGACGGCCTGCTGAAGGCCGCAGAGGAGGCCGCCGCCAAGTCCAAGGAGGTCCTGGCCAGCCAGAACGATGAGATCACCAAGTTCAACACCGAGCAGGTGATCAAGAAGGTGAAGATCGTCGGCAAGAAGAACTGGGTCGATGCGGTGCTTCGCAACCCCGAGAATGTCACCAAGCTCAATGGCTCCCAGGCCCAGGCGGCCTTCCTCAACCGCCTGCTGGTGCTCGATCCCGGCAATGCCGGTGCCCAGAAGGCCCTGGACAACCTGAAGCAGGGCAAGGAGCCCTTCGTGAAGGAAGCCAAGGGCGCGAAGAAGGGCAGCGCGAAGAAGAAGTGATCGCGCCGAACCCCACCTGGAAGGAGCGTCCATGAGCCGCCTCGGTTTCCTGCTTGCCTGCGCCCTGGCCACGAGCCTGGGCGCCCAGAACCTTACCGACCGCTTCAAGGAGGTGAGGGGTCCCTGGGAAATCCAGCTGGAACGGGGTGATGCCCCCACCGTGCGCCGGGGCGTCGAGGCCCTCCTGGGCCGCGAAGGTCTCACCGTGAATCCCTCGGACTACAACGACATGCACGCCCTGGTGGCCCTGCGCAGCCTGGCCGCCCGCGCCTGCGTGGCCGAGGGCAGCTGGGAGGACGCGGTCGTCCACCTGCAGAAGGCCCAGGCGGTGGCCGAGGAGAACCTCCACACCGCCGAGCCCCTGCTGGCCAAGACGCGCATGGAGCATGAGCTCAAGCTCCGCGAGTTCCAGGACGCCATGGCCAAGCAGGCCCCCCGTCTCAAGGAACTCGAAGAGGCACCCGGGCTGTCCCAGGATCAGATGAAGGTCCGTCAGCAGCTGAAGATCTTCATGGATGAGCAGAAGGCCGCCATCGCCCACAGTGAGCGGGCCCTGAAGGACATCGAGGGCATCCTGACCCGGCTCCGCCAGACCAAGGACAGCACGGCCAAGGCCGCCGCCGACTGGCAGGCGTTCCTTGCCAAGGAGAAAGCCGAGATGGCCGAAGCCGGCGGCACCACCCGCTTCGTGGCCGAGAAGCTCGAGCAGGTGAAGGCCGACGATGCCCGTCCCCAATCCGAACGGCTCACCTACGCCCGCCGTCTCCAGAAGCTCGACCCGGCCAACAAGGATGTCGTCCGGCTGGTGAACGGCCTCCTGGGCAAGGATGAGGCACCCGAACCGGCGAAACCCGCGAAGAAGCGGAAGTCCGCCCCCAAGAAGAAAGGCTGATACTCCGGCCTTGTTGCTACGAAAAAGCGGCCCGATGGGCCGCTTTTTCGCAGCAACGGGGACTGTTTAGAAGACGAAGCCGAACCCCACCTTCACGAAGTCGGTGGCCGGGGGATCGCCGGCGGCGACATCGTGGCTGGTCAGGGTCTTGTGGAAGGTGGCTTCCAGGGTGAACCGCATCCCCGCGTCGTAACCGAAGCTGTGGCCGAGGCCCAGCGAACCGCCCATGCGGCTCTTGCGCGTGGTGTCGGTGTAGTCGTACAGCGGGTCGCCAAAGCTGCGATCAAACTGTTCGAAGTCCGCAGAAAGACCGGCCACGAAATAGAGCCCGCGATGCCGGAAGGCCGTGCCCTGGGGGAAGATCTGCAGGTCGCCCCCCAGGTTGAACTGCGAGTGGCGGAGGTTGATGCTGGTCTCGCCCGGGGCCCGGTTGGTGCCGTTTTCGGCCGATCCGCTGAGGTTCAGACGGATCGCCAAGCTGCGATCCACGGGGAAGCTGACCGTGAAGCTGCCACCCAGGCCCACATCGTAGGTCTCCTTCTGGGGGGCGATGACTCGGCCGGCGCTGGGGCTGAAGTAGGCGGGATAGGTCTGGCTGGCGAAGTCCCCCGTGGGGAAGAGCAGGTTCAGGCTGAACCCGATGTGCGGGCTCTGGGCCGAGAGGGTGGCTCCCGAAGCAAGGAGCAGGGGGAGCAGGAGCAGCGGGGCGGGACGGCGCATGGGGCCTCCAGGAAAGAGCGGTTTGGATGGCTACGGAGCGAAGGGTGTGCCAGGTTACGCCAAGTGGCGTCAATCCTTGGATCCCGCGCAGCTTACTCCGGTTGAAGGGGGAGAGCCACCGCGGCGTTTTGCCTCAGGGCGGTGCAATTGCAACAGCGGGCTTTGGGCCTGGGCCGCGATGGCCTACTCTGGACAGAATGAGGATGGTTCATGGCGTGGAAGCAGGATCTGGCGAAGTTGAAGCAGCAGTTGGCTCCTGAAGACCCGGCGCGTCCGGCCGCCAAGCCCTTGCCCAAGCCCGTACCCAAACCCGAGGGGCCGGCCAGCCTGGATGACGAAGATTCGGTCTTCCTGTCGGCCATGGGTCTGAAGCCAGCCGCCCCCCGGCCTCCGGCCAAGGCCCCTCTGGCCCCCGCCCCGACGGCAGAGGCGCCCCCGCCCCCTCCGCCCGTCCCCGAAACCTTCCAGGAGGCCCTGAAGGACTTGAAGGGCCTGAAGCCCATGGCCCGGTCGCTCCAGGGACAGCTGGACCGGGAGCCGCCGGTTCGGGTGCCGACACCCGCACCCGTCCCGGCTCAGAGCCAGGTCCCGCCGCCGCCCCTCCCGCCCCAGCCTCAGCCGCCCGCCCCCCCGACCCTGCTGGTTGCGGTGCCCTCCCCTGGGCCCGGAAAGACCGCTGCCCCCGTTCCCATGGCTGTTCCCGCGGCTCTTCCCGTGGCCAGTTCCACCTCGGCCCCGGTCCGGTTCCAGTTGGCGGCGGGCATGGCCCTGGAGGTGGACGGCGTGCTGGATCTGCGTGGGCATTCGGTCCCGGACGCCGTGGAGCGCCTGAAGGACCGGCTGGGAGATGGCCTGGTGCTGGGCTGGCGCAGCCTCCAGGTCACCCTGGGACCCGATCCGAAGCTTCATGAGGGCCTGCTCGACCTGCTCGCCTCGGGCCAGGTTCCCATGGTGGCCCGCTATGCCCAGGCCCCGGTCCCCATGGGTGGGAGCCAAGCCTGGCTGCTGTATTTCACCCCTTCCCAGCCCCAATCCTGATCCAGGCACCTGAACTGCGCACATGGAGTGTTTCTGATGAGCTTGCTGGTCGTCGGCAGTGTGGCTTTTGATGATCTGGAGACGCCCTTCGGGCGCCGCGAGCATGCCCTCGGGGGCTCGGCGACCTACTTCTCCCTGAGCGCCAGCCGCTTCCACCCCGTGCGCATGGTCGCCGTGGTGGGCGAAGACTTCGGCCCGGAGCAGATGCGGGTCTTCAGCGGCCGGCCCATCGACCTGGCTGGGCTTTCGAAGGTCAAGGGCCTCAGCTTCCACTGGAAGGGCGCCTACGGCTATGACCTGAACGAGGCCAAGACCCTCGCCACGGATCTCAATGTCTTCGCGGATTTCCGCCCCGATCTGCCTGAGGCCTACCGGGAATCCCAATACCTGTTCCTGGGGAACATCGACCCGGCCCTGCAGCTGGATGTGGTGCGCCAGATGGCGAAGCGCCCCCGCTGGATCGCCCTGGACACCATGAACTACTGGATCCGGGGCGCCCGCCCGGCCCTGGAGGCGGTCCTGAAGGAAGTGGACATCCTTCTGGTCAACGATGCCGAGGTGCGGGAACTGACCCGGGAGCACAGCCTCCTCAAGGCCTACAGGAAGATCCAGGCCCTGGGTCCCCGCATCCTCGTGGTCAAGCGCGGCGAGTACGGCATGGCCCTGTTCACCCCCGAGGGCCACTTCGCCGCCCCCGCCTACCCCCTGGAGAATGTCTTCGATCCCACCGGGGCCGGGGACACCTTTGCCGGCGGTTTCCTGGGCTATCTGGCCTGGATCGAGCGGACGGATGTGACGGCCCTGAAACATGCCTCCCTGGTGGGATCGGTCATGGCCAGCTTCACCGTGGAGCAGTTCTCCACTGAGCGCCTGGAGCAGATCACACAGGACGAAGTCCGCAACCGCTTGGCATTATTTTCAGATATGATCCGCGTCGAAGACCTATAATCAGCACCACCTAATCCTCCGGGGGTACCTGATGCACCAGCCCTATCGCCTGCATGTCGGTCGGCTGCGCTTCCTCTTGGCCGCGCCTGGGCTCGCCGTGGCCTTGGCCCTCGCCCCGGGCCTCCATGCCCAGGAAGCCACCCCTGGCACAATCAAGGTCGAGGCCCACAGCTCGAAATGGGATTATCCCAAGGAGCTCAAGGTTCCCGAAGGATCCCGGACCCACATTGTCCAGAAGGGCGACACCCTGTGGGACCTGTCTGGCAAGTACCTGGGCAACCCCTACGCTTGGCCGCAGATCTGGGAACTGAACCAGTGGATCAAGGATCCGCACTGGATCTACCCTGGCGACCCGCTGATCATCGACCTGACCCGGGCCGTCGCCACGGCGGGCTCGGTGCCGGATGCCGTCTCGAACCTCCAGCCCGACCAGCGGCGCCTGGACCCCAGCGCCCACCGCCGGCCCGAGCTGGCCTTCGCCTTCCAGGACTTCATCCAGCTGCCCTTCCTGGCTCCGCAGGGTGCCGAAGCCCACTACAAGAGCCAGGGCGCTTTCACCCTGACCTCGAACCGCCGCGAAGACCGGCGTCTCCTCCTCGAGGGGGAGACCGTCTACATGAATGGCGGCAGCGAGCAGGGCGTCAAGGTCGGCGACCGCTTCCTCGTCCTCAAGACCGTGGCCCGCAAGCTCGTGCACCCCACCGCCAAGCGGCACCTGGGGGATGTGGTGCAGCAGGTGGGCGTCATCCGCGTGATCACCGCCCAGAATAAGGGTTCCGTGGCCACCATCGAGCGCTGCCTCGACGGCGTGGAAGTGGGCGACCATCTCGTCCGCTTCACGGAACCGGCGAACATCCCCCTTCAGCTCCGGACGGATACGGGCGACCCTGTGAAGGTGGCCTCCGGCGCGGCTGTCGTGGTGTTCGCCCGGGATGAGCATCAGCACACCGCCGCTGGCGACATGATCATCGTGGACAAGGGTGGCAACGATGGGCTGAAGGTGGGCGATGTGCTGCTCGCGGTCCGCGTGAAGACCTTCCCCGTGGGCCCCGACGACGACAAGAAGGGCGCCACGGAGACCACCACCCACTACCTGGGCCAGGCCATCGTGGTCCGCACCGAGGCGCAGACGGCCACCTGCCGGGTGCTGCGCTCCAATGAAGAGATCCGGATGGGCGACACCCTCACCCGCTGACCTGCACTGCAAACCTGAAAGGCCCCCGGATCGGGGGCCTTTCAGCATCAAGAGGGCTGGACCGTCTGCCTCAGCTCCACCACGACCCGCTGCCCCCGGGTGGGAAGGGCGTAGGGATGGGGGGTGGCCATCCATCCCATCGGCAGGGGCTCGTGGGCCCATTCGGGTCCCTTGAGGGCCAGGAAGGGGCTCCCGGCCTTCCCGTGCCGCCCCCACCAACCCGCCAGCTGGCCCAGGGCTCCCAGGGCCTTGGCCGTGCCCAGGTCCGCGCCCAGGGGGGGGAGTTCCTCCAAGCGACCATGGATGGCTTTCAGGTTGGGAACGGGCAATTCCAGGGCCGCCTGCCGGACGAAGGCCAGCTTCTTGGTCGAAGCGTCGACGGCGAGGATCTCCAGATCGGGGCGGGCCAAGGCCAGGACGACCGCCGGGCAACCCATGCCCGTTCCCAGGTCCGCCACCCGGGCCCCCGGAGGCAGGCCCTCCAGGAAGGGCAGGAGAATCGCCGCGTCCAGCAGCAGTTCCTCCCGGCGCTCCCCCGGGGGAAGGGCCGTCAGGGCATGGGTCCGGTTCCAACGGTCCAGGAGGACCAGGAAACGCCCCAGGGGGGCATTGAGGGCTGCAGGAAGGCGAGGCTCCATGCTCCAAGGATGCCAGGGAAGCGGTAGACCTCCGCTTGAATTCTTATCATTTGAATTATTTCTTCTTTGTATTCAATACTTTTTGAAATTTTTAGAACTTGTTTCATGCGAAAAACACTCTATTGTCTGAGGTGTCAACATCGATGCATTTCCTGCATCTAGAATTATGACATTGACGGATCGAGCAATAGATCCGATGATGATTCCCCTTTGATTGATCTTCCACAGGAGCCGGCTATGAATCAGAACCATCCGCCCTTTCTGGTCGACTGGTCGAGCCGGAGCAAAATGCGCGGGCCCGGCGAGCAGTCTCTCGGCAAGCTCCTTCAAAGCCTTCGAGATCGCCTCGCTCCGGAGTCCCAAGGCGTATCACTGACTTATGTCGATGATCGCGGCATGAGAAAACTCAACCGCGAACACCGCGGAAAAAACATGACCACCGATGTGCTGAGCTTCCCCTCCAGCGTGGAGAAGGGCGCCTTCCCGCACCTTGGCGACATCGTCATCAGCCTGCCCACCGCCGAGAAAATGGCCAAGAAATTCGGAGTGAGCCGCCGCCGCGAGGTGGAGACGCTGGTGATCCACGGCTTCCTCCATCTCTGCGGCTACGATCACGAAAAAGATCACGGCGAGATGATGGAGCTTCAAGCACAGCTCGAACGGGAACTCCTCGAAGTCGAGCCCCTGGCCATGAGCCTCAAGCGGGGCCGCAAGCCCGGCAGCAAGGTCAAGAAGCTCAAGGATGGCAGCCGCGTGGTGGTCACCGGTCGGGCCGCCGCGGCCCTGGTCCGCCGCGAACGGGTGAAGAAGGAGAAGAAGGTCAAGGTCCGCAAGACGGTCAAGCCCAAGGAGGTCGCGGCGAAGCGCGGACCCGGCCGACCCCGGAAGGAGGCCGTCGCCCCGCCTCCCGTGAAGCGGATGGTCCGCCGGCGGAAGGCGGCCCCGTCGCGCAGCGGCGTGATCTCGTAAATCGCGGAAAGCTCCGCATGGAAAACGGGCCCGAAGGCCGATAAAATGGCCCTTTGGCCCGGCCACGGGCCGCGCCATCGGAGTCTTCGTGATCAATCTCCTGCTCGGCCTGGGCGCCGCCCTTGCCGTGATCCTGCTGTCCAGCCTGCTGAGCATCAAGCTCTGGATCAGTGTGCCCATCGGCATCCTCGCGGGCGCCGGTCTCTTCATCTGGCAGGGGCGCAAAGTCCAGCAGGAGCTTGAGAAGATCTTCACCCGCGCCGGTGAGCTGCTGAAGAAGCAGCAGTTCGAGAAGGCCATCGAGGTCATGAAGGAGGGTTACCGGTTCTCCTCCAAGCAGTTCCTGGTGAAGGGCAGCATCGACGGCCAGATCGGCGTGGTGCAGTACCTCCGCAAGAAGAACGAGGAGGCCGAGCCGCTCCTGACCTCGGCCTCCATGCAGCACTACATCGCCAAGGCCATGCTGGGCATCCTCCAGTGGAAGCGCGGCGAAAAGAAGAAGGCCAAGGAGACCTTCAACCTGGCCCTCAAATCCGGCAAGAAGGAGAGCCTCCTGTACGCCGTCTACGCCTACATGCTGGTGGAGATGGGCGAACGCGACCGGGCCATCGAGATCCTCAACCAGGGGCTCGGCATCTGCAAGGGCGACGAGCGCCTCATCACCAACCGGAACCTGCTGCAGAACGGCAAGGCCCTCAAGATGAAGGTCTACGGCGAGCAGTGGTACCAGTTCCTCCTCGAGCGCCCCATGCTCCGGCAGGAGGCCCCGCCCTTCGCCCGGGTCTCGCGCCGGGCGCTGCGAGGTTGAGGCCTGCCCACGGAATCGCCTCCAGCGTCGATTCCGCAGCATTGAAACGACTCTTTTAACTTTTCAGCAAACGCGAAGCGATTGCTGCACGGGACGACACGAACGACTGAAGGAGCACACCCCATGTCAGGCCACAGCAAATGGTCCACCATCAAGCACAAGAAAGGCGCCGCGGATGCCAAGCGGGGCAAGGTCTTCACGAAGATCCTCAAGGAGATCACCGTGGCCGCCCGCCTCGGCGGCGGCGATGTGGCCAGCAATCCGCGCCTCCGCCTGGCGGTGGATCAGGCCAAGGGCAGCAACATGCCCAAGGACAACTGGGAACGCGCCATCAAGAAGGGCACCGGCGAACTCGAAGGCGTGACCTACGAGGAAGTGGTCTACGAGGCCTACGGTCCCGGCGGCGTGGCCATCATGGTCGAGGCCATGACCGACAACAAGAACCGCACCACGCCCGAAGTCCGCAGCTACTTCACCAAGTTCGGCGGGGAACTGGGCGCCCAGGGCTCGGTGGCCTACCTGTTCAGCAAGCAGGGCCAGATCGTCGTCGAGCCCGAAGTTTCCGAAGACAAGATCATGGAAGTGGCCCTGGAGGCCGGCGCTGATGATGTGATCAACGAGGGGGAGGCCTGGGTCATCAAGACCAGCCCCGAGTCCTACCAGGCCGTCAAGGATGCCGTGGACGCCGCGAAGCTGCCCGTCATCGAGGCCAAGATCATCATGGACCCCAGCACCAGCACCGCCCTCGAGGGCTCCAAGCTCACCAGCTTCCTCAAGCTCGTGGATCTCCTGGAAGACAATGACGATGTGCAGAATGTGTGGCACAACGCCGACTACGAGGAACCCGAAGACTGAGATACCGGCCACCCACCCTCCGGGTGAACGCTGAGCGGCCGGGTCCTCCCGGCCGCTCGCGTCTCTGGCCGTACTAAGCCGCCGGTCAGTTCATCCGTTTGATTCCAGGAACCCGTCCTCATCTGGACCTGAACCGATGGCCGCGTCCCGAGGGACCCGTCGTCCTGGAGTAACCATGTCCCTTCGAATCGCGCCTCTGGCCGTATTCGCCGCAGCCTCCGCCGTAACCTGCGCATGGGCCCAGTCCCCCCAGGCCCTGATCGCCGAAGCAGACCGGGATTATGCCGCGAAGCGGTACGCCCAGGCCGCCACGACCTACCTTCGGGTCTTTGAACTGGACCCGGCAGAGCCCAGCTTCGCCTACAACGCCGCCTGCTGCCAGGCGCTGCTGGGCCGGGCCGACGCGGCCTTCCAGAGCCTGGAGCGTGCCGTCGCGGCGGGCTTCGCCAATGCCGACGGCGCCGCCCGCGACACCGACCTCGCCCCTCTTCGCACGGATGCGCGCTGGGACGGGCTCCTGGCGCGGATGCGCGACCGGGGCCTGCGGGAGCGCGCCTTCTGGGATTCCTCCGCCATGGCCACGGGCTACCGGGAAACCCTCAGCGAAGACGAGCGCATCGCCGGGCTCTCCCGCTTCTGGTCGGAGGTGAAGTTCAACTTCGTGGATACGGACCGGCTGGATGCCCTCGACTGGGACGGGCTCTACCTCCGCTACCTGCCGAAAGTCCGATCCACCACCAGCACCGCCGCCTACTACCGGCTCCTCGCCGGACTTTGCGCCCAGCTGAAGGACGGCCACACCAATGTCTACCCGGCCCCCGAGATCCGGGAGGCCCACAGCGCCCAGCCCCTCCTGCGCACCCGGCTTGTGGAAGGCCGCGTCCTGGTCACCCAGGTGGAGGATGCCGCCCTCAAGGCCCGGGGCGTCAAACCCGGGGTCGAGGTGGTCACCGTGGATGGACAACCGGTGAAGGCCTACGCGGAGAGCGCCCTCGCCCCCTTCCAGAGCGCGTCCACGCCTCAGGACCTGGAGACTCGGACTTACACCTACGCCTTCCTGGCGGGCCCCCTCGGGGAGACGCCGAAGGTGGGCTTCCGGGATGAATCGGGCCGTGCCTTCGAACTACCCGTGCCCCGGGTCGCCGGCGCCATCCGCCGCAAGGCGATGCCCTTGGAGCCGCCCTTCTCCTTCCGCATGCTGCCTGGAGATGTGGCCCTCGTGACCCTCGGCACCTTCGGCACCAGCGAGGCGGCCGACCAGTTCATGGAGGCCTTCCCCGGGATCTCGAAGGCCAAGGCCCTGATCCTGGATGTGCGCGCCAACGGCGGCGGCAATTCCAGCGTGGGCTACCGGATCCTCGCCACCCTCGCGAAAGAGCCCTTCTTCGGCACCACCTGGGCCACCCGCGACTACAAGCCGGCCTTCCGGGCCTGGGAACGACCCCGGCAGGTCTACCGCCAGAGCCCGAGCCCCATGCCGCCCGATGGGGCCCGGCATTTCCCCGGCCCCGTCGCAGTGCTCACCAGCCCGGCCACCTACTCCGCCGCCGAGGACTTCTCCGTGGCCTTCGTGGCCATGAAGCGCGGCCTCGTCATTGGGGAACCCACCGGCGGGAGCACCGGTCAGCCTCTCTTCATCCGGCTACCGGGCGGAGGCAGTGCCCGGATCTGCACCAAGCGGGACACCTTCCCCGACGGCAAACCCTTCGTCGGCGTGGGCGTCCAGCCCGACCGTCTGGTGCAACCCCGGGTGGAGGACTTCCGCCAGGGCCGCGACACGGTGCTGGAGGCAGCTCTGGGCGAGCTGACCCGGCAGGTCGGGGTGCGCCCCTGAGGGGCCCCGCCTATTCCTGGGTGCGGGGCTCCGGCAGCTGGGTCGCGGCCGACGCCGGGGCCGGGGAAGCCGCGAGGCCGACGGCGAGGATGGGGAAGCGCGGTGGTTCGCCCCACATGCCGTTCCCGCGGATCAGGGCGCTGTGGAACAGGCCCCAGTAGGCCAGGCTGTCAGTGCTGCGCGGATCCAGCAGGTAGAAGGCCAGGCGGCCCAGAGGCTGATCCAGCGGGATGTAAAGGGCCCGGTCCAGGTCGGCGGGCGTCCAACCCTGTTGCAGCTTCTTCAGCACGGGTTCGGTCTTCCAGCTTCCCTGGAGTTCCAGCGTGAAGACCCCCTGGTAGGCCGAGGGAGACACCTTCCGGCCCGTTTCCTGAAAGTGGAGGACCGCCAGCCCTCCGGGTCGGGCATCCCCCTTCAGGACCTTCAGGCCGTGGGCCTGGAGCAGGGGCAGCACCGTGGGCGCGAAGGCCGGGTCCACCAGGTAGCCGGCGGGGGCCGTCACGAAGTCCTGGCCCTCGAAGCCCACGAAGCTGGGCAGCTCCAGGTGGGTGCGGCTCTTCTCACCCGTCAGGCGGCCCCTCTCGTCCCGGATGGGGTCCACCCAGTCGAAGGCGGCCCGTTCGACCAGCTTGAGCTTCGCGGAAAGGGGCAAGGTCACGGAGCCCTTCGCCCATGCGCCGGCCCAGCGCGTCTGGGCATCGCGGATCTGGGTACGGATCTCGCTCCGGTGCTCGGCCATCCAGCCCAGGCAGGCCAGCACGAAGCGTCGGGTGTCGGAGATGCGATCCGGCCAGCTGCGGTAGACATAGCTCTCCGACAACACCGCCAGGCGGTGGCGCAGGGCCGGGTAGTTCGTCAGCAGCCGGGGGTGGGCGTCGTAGGTCTCCCAGGCCGTGGGCGGTTTCTCCGGCGTGGGCCCATAAGGCACGAAGTTGCCGTAGTCGTAGGTGGGCATGCCTTCGGCTTTCAGCCGCTCGCGCACCTCCACCAGCAGCTTCCGGTTGAAGGCCAGCAGGGCCTCATCCGCGCCCAGGGTGCAGGCGGGTCCGTGGGTGAGGTGGAAGCCGTGGGTGCTGCCGTTGGTGGTGTGCAGGTCCAGCACGGCGGCGGGATCGAAGTCCTGCAGCATGGCCAGCAGCCAGCGCGTGTTGGGGGCGGCGGCCTTCATGAGGTCGCGGTTGAGGTCGAGCCCCAGCGCGCTCTCGCGCCGGCCCACGCCGCTTTCCGAGGGGTTGGGCTGCCAGGGGCGGATGGCGGGATCCAGGGCATCCGTGCCGTCGGCGTTGTAGGCGGGCATCACCACCAGGTCCAGGTTCCGCCGGAGGGCCGGGTGCTTCCCCTGGAGCAGCTCGCGGATGATCTGCTGGATGGCTTCCTTGCCCTCCACTTCACCCGCGTGGATGTTGGCGTTCACATAGACCCGCAGCGGATCCGGGCCCCTCCCCTTCAGGCGCCAGGCCAGCAGGGGCTTGCCGGTTTCCGTGGCGCGGGGCGCGCCCTTGGGCCGGTAGGGCTCCAGGCCGGGCGCCCGCTGGCACAGCTCCTCCATGAAGGCCCGCACCTCGGCCACGGTGGAGGTGCGCTGGAGATGCGTGCGCTCCGGAACGGTCTCGGGCCACCCGGCGAGGAGGCCCGTCCCCGCCAGGGCCAACATCAGGTTTCGCATGGCTCAGCGGGCGGTGAAGGTGGTGTCCGCGGTCACCGGCATCACGAGGCCGGACTGGGGCCGGCCACCGAAAAGCGCCTTGTTGTAGACCGTGAAGCTGGAAGCCAGGAACAGCACCAGGGCCAGCAGCGCGGAGCCGCGCTTCCCGGCGGCCAGGGCCTTGGGCGTCATCTCAGACAGGCCCACCAGCACGAAGACCAGCAGCAGCTTGATGTGGAAGTAATGGCCGTTCTTCAGGGGGTTCTGGCCGCCCTGCATCATCAGCACCAGCATGAGGATGCCTGCGATGAGCGCCAGCCGGAAGGACCAGGCCACCACCTTGGACCACACCGTGGCGGCCAGCCCGCGGAGGTCCTCACGGCCCTCCTCGAAGCCCGACAGGAGCAGGGCCACCACGGCGGCGCCTCCGCCCACGGCGAGGGTCACGAAATGCAGCCAGCGGACAAGGTTCACGGCTTCGAGCTTGAGATTCATGGTGGCCTCGTGAAGAAGAACCCCAGGGTAGCAGCCCTGCTAGGCTCGATTGGTCAGGAGGAAGTCATGGCCAAGCTGCGCGTCGCCGTCGTGGGTGTGGGTCACCTGGGTCAGCATCATGCCCGCATCGCGGCCTCCGCCCCGGAGGCCATCCTGACGGCGGTGGTGGATCCCGACCCGAGCCGCGGCCCGGAGATCGCCGCCAAGTTCAAGGCGCCCTGGGCCGCCTCCCTGGACCAGATCCTGGCCGAAGTGGACGCCGTGCAGATCGCCGCGCCCACCGGCTTCCACCACGCCCTCGGCCTGCAGGCGCTGAAGGCCGGCAAGCATGTGCTCATGGAGAAGCCCCTGGCCGCCACCCTCGAGGAAGGCGTGGCCCTGCTCAAGGCCCTGGCCGCGGCCCGCGCCGCGGCGCCCGGGATCGTCGCCCAGGTGGGCCATCTGGAGCGCTTCAACCCGGCCGTCACGGCCCTCCGCGATCGCGGTTTCAGGCCCCGCTTCCTCGAAGCCGTGCGCGTCTCGCCCTTCCCGGCCCGAAGCCTGGAGGTCGATGTGGTCATGGATGTGATGATCCACGACCTGGACCTGCTGCGCGCCCTGGTGGGCCGGCCGGTGATCGATGTGGAGGCCGTGGGTGTGCCCGTGCTGACGCCCTACGCCGACCTGGTGAATGCCCGCCTGAAGTTCGAGGGCGGCGCCTTCGCCACCGTCACCGCCAGCCGAGTCGCCCGGAAGAAGGAGCGCACCCTTCGCGCCTTCGGTGACAAGGAATACGCCAGCCTCGACTTCGCCGCCCAGAAGCTGGAGCTGCTGCGCCTCGTCATGGGCCCCGACGGCCCCGAGGTCCAGCCGGAAACCGCCGACATCGAGGAGGGCGAACCGCTCCGCCTGGAGATCGAAGCCTTCCACGCCGCCTGCCTTGGGCACAGCCAGGAGGGCGTCACCTGGGAAGAGGGCCAGGAAGCCATGCGCGTGGCGGACCAGGTTCAGAAGGCCGTGGCGAAGAGCTTGGCGGAGATGAGCCAGGCGTGAGCGGGTTCTACGACCTCGCCTCCCTCACCAAGCCCCTGGTGACGGCGCCGCTGGCCTTGGCCTTCCTGGACCTCGAAGCGGACCGGCGGTGGGCCCTCGGATTCCATGACCGCAAGTCGCCCCTCACGGTGCGCCAGCTGCTGTCGCACAGCTCGGGGCTCCCGCCCTGGCGGCCCTTCACGGGTGAACCCGTGGCCGCGCAGTTGCGGCGGGAGGTCCCGGACCACCCGCTGCTGCGCTCTGCCACGCCGGGACCGGTCACCTACTCGGACCTGAACTACCGCCTGCTGGCTGAGCTGCTGGAGATGGAAACGGGTGTTCCGTTTCCGAAGCTCGGCTCGGCCTCGGGTCTCAGCCCCGCTCCCTGGGCCGTGCCGCCCGTGGTGATTCCCGATGCGGCTGATGCCGAGGCCTGGCGGCTGGCCACGGACCGGCCCCTTCCGGAGCGGGATCTCCGCCTGCCCCATGATGCCAACGCCCGGGCCGGCATGCCGGGCCATGCCGGTTTCGGCACCACCGCCCCGCAGCTGCAAGCGGCCCTGGCCCGGTGGGTGGCCGCGGGCTGGCCCGGGCGCATGGCCGTGGATGCGGCTGTCGACGGGCCGCGAACCCGCTGGGGGCTGGGCCTCCAGGTAATGTTCTCCGGCGGTGGGTGGTTCGGACAGCTGCTGTCCAACCTCCCCCAGGGTTTCGGTCTCCGCGTCCTCGAGGATTCCACGGAAGCGCTCCCTCCTGCGGCCCCCCTTCAGGATCCCGATCCTGGCCCGCCTTCGGGCTGGTGGTTCCACCTCGGCTACACCGGCCCCGCCCTGTTCTACCGGCCCTCGGACCAGAGCTGCCTCGCCCTGCTTGTCCATCGGCAGGGCCCCGCGGGAGGCCTGCTGGAGGTGGAGGCGCTGCGGGCCCGGCGTTGGGCGGCCCTCGCGCGATTCGTGGGACAATGCGAGGGATGAAGCCCTTTCTGGTCCCTGCCCTGATCCTCTCGGTCCTTCCGGTCAGCGCCGCCCAGCCCCCGCTGAAGATCGGCCTCGACACGCAGGCCACGGAATGGATCGTGTCGCTGGAAGGCGGAGGCCAGGTCTGCGACCGCGCCGGAACGCCCCTGCTGAAGCTGGCGCCGGACGAGAAACTGCGGATCTGGTGGGATAGCCGGGGCGCGGCCGATCCCACCAGCGAATACCGCGTCCAGGTGGGCCCGCCCCACACTGCCCAGCAGGCGGCGGCCCTCATGAAGCGCCTGAAGGACCTGGGCGAGGCCCCGGACCGCGTGAAGGTTCCCGACGCCGATACCTGGCGCGTGCTGACCGGCCACTTCAAGACTGCGCCCGAGGCTGAACCCGTGCTCCAGAAGCTTCAGGATCTGGGCTTCGACGAGCTGTGGGTGGCGACGGAATCCCGCGACACCGTGCCCCGCAAGGGCCGGGCCCTCTATGCCGTCAGCGACCGCTACGAGCGCCGGGCCCTCCCCGCGGCCGGCGTGTGGCTGAAGCCCACGGGCGAACTGACCTCACTGCAGGGCAAGGGCCGCTACCGCGGCAAGGTGGAAATCTTCCCCAATGCCCAGGGCCGACTCACCGTGGTGAACACCCTGGATCTGGAGACCTACCTGCGCGGCGTGGTGCCCAAGGAGATGGGCGCCTGGGAGTTCCCGTCCCTGGAGGCCCTCAAGGCCCAGGCCGTGGCGGCCCGCACCTATGCCGTGGCCAACCGGGGCAAGCGCATGGTGGACGGCTTCGACATGGGCGACACCGTGGCCGATCAGGTCTACGGCGGTCGTGACGGCGAACAGTCGCTCACGGACCGCGCCATCCAGGAGACCGAGGGACTCTTCGCGACCTACGGCGGCAAGCCCATCCAGGCCCTGTTCATGGCCAACTGCGGCGGTCACACCGTGGATGTGGCCCATGTCTTCGGCGGCGATGCCCCCTACCTCAAGGCGGCGCCCTGCTACCCAGCCAAACCCATGACCCTGCCCTACGCCTCGGGCCTGCCGGTCACCGCCGAGGCCCAGCAGCCCTGGCTCAACTGGGAGCTGCTGAGGCTGGCGGCAGGCATCCTGCCCCCCGACTGGCTCAGCGGCGAACGGCTCGCCCGCCCCGCGCGGGCCGAGGATCTCGCGGCTCCGGTGCGGGCCCTCCAGCAGCGCCTCGCCCTTGATCCGGAGCCCCTGGCCCGGGACGGGAACCTGCTCCTCGCCCTGGCCCAGGCCCTCGGCTTCCACCGGGTGGTGGACGGCCAGGAGCGGCCCCAGGATGCCGCCTACTTCCTGCCGGGGAACCTGCCCGCCGGGGATCGCCTCCTGGCCACCTTCCTCACGCGCCGCGGCATCGTCCCCGCCGCGGCCTGGGCCACCCAGGCTCCCCCCACCCTGCGGCAGGCCCTGGTGACCCTGGGGCGCCTGTGGCAGGACCTCGACCCCCTCACCCCGGGGGAAGGCTCGCTGCTGATGGACCGCCAGGTGCGCCGCAAGCGGGGGGGCCCCGAGCCCCTGTCCCTGTCGCCCCGGCTCCTCCTCGCGGAGGAGAGTCCGGATGGCGCTCTGCGGCTGGTGGAGAAGGCCGACATCCAGGTGGGCGACCGCCTGAAGTGGATCCCCGGCGAGGACGGCTCGGCCGCGGTGCTGGTGCGCCGCCTGGATCCCGACGGCGCCGCCTGGGACCGCTACAACCCCACCGCCCACTGGCGGGTGGACTATGCGGAGGCCGACCTGCTGGCGCTGGTCCGCAAGCGCATCAAGGTCTCCGGCATCCGCGAGCTGCGGGCTCAGCACAACGACCAGGGCCGCGTGCTGGACCTGACCCTCGTCGATAGCCAGGGGGCACCCCATCGTGTGCGCGGCATGCACATCCGGGGGCTGCTGGGGCTCAAGGACAATGTCTTCCGATTCCTCACCGTGGGCCAGGGTGCCCAGCGCCATTGGATCTTCTACGGCCGCGGCTGGGGTCACGGCGTGGGCATGTGCCAGACCGGCGCCTACGGCATGGCCCTTGAGGGGGCTTCGTTCCAACAGATCCTGACGCACTACTACCCGGGCACCGAGCTCCGCCGGGTGGATTGATTTCCCACCCGTAAATCCCATTCGGGCATTGACGGGGTTGGGGATCGGCCCCAGCCTTCCCTCCCCGGGAGGTGGGCATGTCTCTGGATGCGTGGGTCCTCGGAGCGCCGCTGAAGGTCCTGCGCCGGGAGGATCATCCGTATCACGAGACCACCCTGGCGACCCTGGGCCGCCATGAGCTGGGGCTCTGCCGCCGCCAGACCGCCTCCGCGCAGCCCGGCTGCGAGATCTTCCTGGATGGGCGGTCGATCTTCCTGCCGGGCGCCCCCGCCCCGGACCGGGCCTGGTTCGACCTTTGCCGGGAGCTGGGCTACGAGCCGGCCCACCACTGGGACTGGGATCCGGCCCTGATCCTCTTCCATCAAGTGGTTCCCGCCCTCGCCGCGGACTGGCACGAACCGCCCCTCGACCTGGATGCCCTGGGGCTTCCGGTGGGCGTCCTCAGCCTCGCCGGCCTGCGCCAGACCTTCGCAGAGGCTGTGGCCGACCTGCGACGGCAGAGCCTCGGACCCGTGGGCGCCAAGGTGGCCGAAACCTTCGAGTGGCTGCCCCTCCGGGCCGTGGTCTTCCACGACGACGCCCAGCTGCCCCTGGATTTCGAAGGCATCGGTCCCACCGGCCGGGCCTCCCTCTGGCTCGGCATCCACCGCGAGCGGGCCGTGGTGCTGGAAGGGCCGGCCCCTTCCCGTTACCCCGCCCGGCACTGGGTTCCCGAAGGTCTGGGAGAAAGGCCCAAGGCCGAAGCCTTCCTGCTGGCCGCCGGCCTGGATCCGGAGCCGCCCAAGGGCTTCGAGCCCGCCTTCGAGGCGGCCCTCCACCACCTCTGCCACCAGTTGGAGGGCCCCCTGGACGCCTATCGGCGCACCTACCCCGTGGGCATCCCCTGGCACCGGGATCCCCGCGAGCGGCTGCTCGGCCGCACCATCGTAGATGTGCGCCCCGGCGACCCCACCCTGCTCGTGCTGGATGACGGCACGGAGGTGGCGCTGGAGTCGGCGTCCGCCATCCCCGCCTGGGAGCACGGCGGGATCTGAGGGCTCACCTTTTCTGGAGCCGCACGGCCGTCACCTTGTATTCGGGCGTGCCGGTGACGGCATCCCGGCCTAGCCCGGTGGCGCGGTTCACGAAAGCGGCCGCGGCATGGAAGGTGGCGAAGGGTTCCCCCGGCCGGACCCGATCCGTGGGATGGGCCCGGAGGATGAAAGCCCCATGCCGGCTTTCCACGCGGACCGGATCCCCCTCGGTGAGCGCCAGGCCCTCGGCATCGGCGGGATGGATCTCGAGCCGGTCATCCGCCGCCAGCTCCCCGAGGCGGGTCCGGTGGGTCATGGTGGCGGCGTTGAAGTGGAAGAGGCTCCTCCCCGTGTTCAGCAGGAAGGGGTACTCGTCATCCGGCGACTCCAGGCTGGGCCGCCAGGCGAGGGGCCGGAAGCGGGCCCGCTCCCCTCGCGGAAACCCCTCTGCATGCAGCACGGCGGTGCCGGGGTGGCCCTCGGTGGGACAGGGCCACTGGAGCCCGCCTTCCCGATCCAGGCGGGCGTGGCTGATCCCGGCGATGGCGGGCCAGGTGCGCCGGGCCTCATCCCACACCGCCGCGGCGTCGGAAAAACGGAAGTGCGACCCGGCGCCCAGCCGTTCCGCCAGCTGGCTGAGGATCGCCCCGTCGGTGCGGCTGCCGCCCCTCGGCGGCACCACCTGCCGCACGCGTTGGACCCGGCGCTCGCCGTTCATGTAGGTGCCCTCCTTCTCGAAGGGGCTGGCCGCCGGCAGGAAGACCGTACCGAAGGCCCGGGCCGTTTCCGTGAGGAAGAGGTCCACCACGATGAGGGCCTCCAGTCCGTTCAGATTCTCGGCGGTTTCCAGCGCATTGGGATGGCTCAGCAGGGGATCGTAGCCGATCACCAGCAGCGCCTTCATCCGGCCCTCGCCGGCGGCGTCGATCATCTCCAGGGCATTCAGACCGGGCCCCTGCGGCGGCTCCGCGCCCCAGACCTGCGCGTGGATCTCCCGGGCCTCGGCCAGCTTCTGATAGCCCGTGAGCCGGGAGGGCTCGCACCCCATCTGGGCGCTGCCCTGGACATTGTTCTGCCCGCGCAGGGGATTCACGCCGCCTCCCGGAAGGCCCACATTCCCCGTGAGGAGGGCCAGGTGGGCCAGGGCCGTCACGCCATCCGTCCCCTGACGGTGTTCGGTGAGACCCAGGCCGTGGAAGGCCATGGCGGGGCGCAGGGTGGCGTAGAGGCGGGCCGCCCGGCGGATGCCGTCGGCCGCGATGCCGCAGAGATCCGCGGCCCGTTCCGGCGTCCAGGCCTGAACGGAGGCCGCGAAGGCTTCGACCCCTTCCGTGCGGGCCGCGAGGAAGTCTCCGTCCGCCAGCCCCTCGCCGAGGATCACCTGGGCCATCGCCTGGAGCAGGGGCAGGTTCGTGCCGGGCCGCGGGGCCAGGTGCACCGTGGCCAGCTCCGCCAGCTCGGTGCGCCGCGGATCCACCACGATGAGCGGCACCCCCGCCCGGGCCCGCTGGCGGATGCGGGCCCCCACGATGGGGTGGTTCTCCGTGGGATTGGCGCCCACCACCATCAGCAGCCCTGCCCGCTCGATGTCGGCATAGCCGTTGGTGGCCGCGCCGGTGCCAAAGGTCGACCCCAGGCCCGCGGCGCTGGGAGCGTGGCAGACCCGGGCGCAGCAGTCGACATTGGGGGTGCCCAGCGCCAGCCGGGCGAATTTCTGGGCCAGGTAGTTCTCTTCGTTGGTGGCCCGGCTGGAGGCCAGCACACCCACGGTGCCCGGCCCTCCGGCGTTCAGTGCCTGCTGGAGCTCGGCGGCGGCGGCGGTCAGTGCCTCCTCCCAGGTCGCGGTTTCCCAGGCGCCGTTCCGCCGGATCATCGGCTCGGTGATCCGGTCCGGAGCCTCGTTGAAGCCGAAGCCGTAGCGGCCCTTCGCGCAGAGATGTCCCCGGCTCACCGGAGAGGACAGTACGGGCCTGGCCTCCGTGATGCGCCCGCCCTTCACGCCCATGTCCATCTCGCAGCCGGTTCCGCAGTAGGGGCAGACGGTGCGGACCCAGTGGTCCGGAAGGCCCTCCGCCAGGCGCGCCCCATCCTCGATGGCGCCGGTGGGGCAGGTGTCGGCGCAGGCCCCGCAGCTCACGCAGGCGGTTCCCATCAGGCCAGCCGCGCCTCCGGGCGACACGCCCAGGTCGGCTCCACGGCCCATGAAAGTCCAGATGTCCTGGCCTTGGAGTTCAGCGCAGATCCGCACGCAGCGCCCACAGGCCACGCACCAGGACAGGTCCACATCCAGGTAGGGGTGATCGGGCTGCTTCCGGTCCACCCGCCGCTTCCCCAAGGGGACCACACCATAGGCCTCCAGGAGTTTCTGGAAGGGTTTCCCGGCCATGCGGGCCGGATCTTCCGCCGGAAGGTCCGCGGCCAGCCGTTCCAGCATGGTGCGGCGAAAGGCTTCGAGGGCGGGGGTGTGCGTGGCCACCACCATCCCGTCTTCCACGGGAGTCGCGCAGGCGCAGGGAGGACGCTCCCGGCCTGCCACTTCGACTTCGCACAGCCGGCAGCTGGAGGCCGGTTTCAGGCGTGGCTCCGAACAGAGGGTGGGGATCTCGATGCCGTTCTGCCGGCAGGCCTCCAGCAGCATGGTCCCCGCGGCCGCCGCGACATCGCGGCCGTTCACCCGCAGGCGGATGAGGGCACCGGGCATCGAGCTGTCTCCTGGGCAGGGGTGGTGCCAAGCAGTATGCGCCGCCGCCCCGGGACTTCAAGCCTCGCCGAGCTGCACCCAGCTCACCCCGAAATGATCGAGGATCGCCTGCCGTTCCGCGCGTTCCTGCTCGGCGATGCTGGCGTAGGGATGGCGGTAGAGCACCCGTCGGACGCCCCGCCGCACCAAGGCACGGCAGCAGGTGAGGCAGGGTTCGTGGGTCACATAGGCCGTGGCCACGGGACCGTCGCAGAAGCCCAGGGCGTTCTCCTCAGCGTGGCTCGTGTGCAGGCAGCGCTGACCCGGCTGACAGGTCTCCGGCGTGCAGTGGGCCATGCCCGGAAGCGCCCCATTGAAGCCCGCGGCGGCGATGCCCCCATCCCCCCGCAGGAGCACCGCTCCGACCTTCAGGCGGCAGCAGGTTCCCAGGCGGCTGAGTTCCAGCGCCATGTTCATGAAGACTTCGTCCTTGAGTTGGGAGCGCGTCATGCGGACCTCATGGGGAGGATCCATCATCGCAAGAACCGGGGGTCTCCGGGAGCGGGCCCTGGACATTCAACAGACACGCGGGTCTCCGGTCTGAGTCGTGCTTCCCGTCACAGCCTTCAATATTCAATCGAAGTCGCAAATGAGAATAATAAAATATAGGCAGGTGATAAATGAGCTTCCGCGCCGCATTCCTCCTCGCCGCCACCTTGGCCTCCGGTCTCGCCCCCCTCAGAGGCCAGGCCTGGGATCCCAACCGGTCCACCCACGGGTGGGCCTTCCAGGAGGTGGACGGATCGCTGATCTTCTTCGATCCCGCCTCCCGCGCCCTCAAGACCTGGATGAAGGAGGCCGGGCTCCTGGCGAGCCTGACGCTTACCCTGCCTGAGGTCCGGAAACCTGCCGTCAAGTCCCCGCGGGTGGCGCCCGTGGTGAAGGGCGCCACGGACTACGATGCGGCCGGGGCCCTGCTCTACGGCATCCCCACCTATCAGCGCACCCCCTCGAAATCGGCCGGGGCCAAGGCCGAAGCGTCCGCCGAGGCCCCATGCGAGGCTCAGCCCGAGCGCTGGGTGCTGGACGCCTACAATCGGATCTGGATGGTGTGCGACGGGCAGCTGGCCGTCCTCGGGAAGGACGGCCGGACCGAAACCCTGTGGCCCCTGCCCGGCCAGGTCGAGGACATGGCCCTGGGTCGCGACGGCCTCTTCCTGCTTTACCGGACCCTCAAGCCCTACCTGGAGAAGCGCGATCTGAAGAGCGGCGCGGTGCTGTGGTCCTACGGAGACCGGGTCCAGCTCAGGGAGGCCGCCGCCCAGCCCCTGCTGGTGCCCCTCAACCGCATGGCCCTGGGCGCCGACGGAACCGTGCTCCTGGCGGAAGGCGCCAGCCTGGCCTTCACCGTGCTGGATCCGGCCAGGGGGCCGAAGCAGCCCGGCCAGACCTTCTTCACCTGCCGAGAGGATCTCCCCGCCCGCGCCCTCCTGGGCCGCCAGGGGCGAGGTCCCATCCTGCCCTGGGCCGGCCGGGAGGTGGTCTTCGGGGTCTTCACGCCCGCCCAGGTGAAGTCCTGCGGCGCACCGGAGTCCCAGGGCCTCGTGCTCGCCCGCTTCGACCTCCTCAAGGGCACCCTCGACTGGCTGCCCACCCCCCTGGCCGAGGGTCATCGGCTGGTCGGCCTCCTGGATCACGAGGCTGTCTTCCTGGCCCCCGGCGGCGGGCTGGCTTACGCACCCATCCACTGAGGCGGATGGGTGGACGAACGGGACGAGCGGGACGAGCGGACGGATTGGTGGCCCCGATGCGATTCGAACGCACGACCTGCTCCTTAGGAGGGAGCTGCTCTATCCAGCTGAGCTACGGGACCCTGAGCCTCCAGTTTCGCACATCCGGGGCCGGTCCTGATCCCTCGGGGCGCCCGTCCGCCTCGCCCGTAAGGCGTGGTCTTGTTTATCCTGGGTTTCCCCCGGGAATGGGGGATCCTGGTCACCTGGTTCCGCCCCCCATGCACGCCCTCTTCGACGCCCATAGCCACCTCCCCACGGCCGAAGCACTGCCTTCGGCGGAGCCGGGCCACTCGCGTCACCGGGTCGTCTGCGGCACCTGCGAAGCCGATTGGGAGGCCGTCCTCGCCCATGCCGCCTCCGACGGCCAGATCCTCCCCATGCTGGGCCTGCACCCCTGGCAGGTGGCCGAGGCCTCGCCGGACTGGGCGTCCCGGCTGGAATCCCTGCTGCGCGGCAGCCGCACCGGCGTGGGAGAATGCGGATTGGATTTTGCCCGGAAGGATGAGGATTGGGCGGCCCAGACCTCGGCCTTCCGCGTCCAGTTGCGTCTGGCGCACGCCCTCCGGCGCCCCGTGGCGATCCATGTGGTGCGGGCCTGGGGGCCCCTCCTCGACCTCCTGCGGGAAGAGGGCGTACCACCGGCCGGGGCCCTGGTCCACGCCTATGGCGGCAGTCCCGAGACCGCCGACGCCCTTCAATCCATGGGCGTGTTCCTGTCCTTCTCGGGCGCGCTTCTGAAACCGGATCGCCTGAAGGCCCGGGAATCACTGCGGGCCGTGGACGACGGCCACCTGCTCCTGGAAACCGACGGCACGGCGGATCTGGTCCGCGTGATCGAGATGGCCGCCAGCCTGCGCGGGGTGACGGCCGAAGACCTCGCCGCCCGGACCTGGGAGAATGGGCAGCGGTGTTTCAAGGAGCTGATGGCATGAGGTGGTTTTCCCGCAGCGAGCTGCTGCTTGGCGAGGCGGCGCTGGAGCGGCTGCGCGGTGCGCGTGTGACGGTGTTCGGCCTGGGCGGCGTGGGGTCCTTCGCGGTGGAGGCCCTGGCCCGGGCGGGCGTGGGTCACCTGCGGCTGGTGGATCACGATGTGGTGGGTCCCAGCAACCTCAACCGCCAGCTCATCGCCCTGCGCTCCACCCTCGGCCAACCCAAGGCCGAGGTCGCCGCGGCCCGCGTGCGCGACATCAACCCCGATTGCGCCGTGGAACCTCGGGTGACCTTCATCCACACGGACACGCTTCCGGACCTGCTCACGCCCCGGCCCGAGGTCATGGTCGATGCCATTGATTCCATGACCTGCAAGGTGGCGCTCATGCGCACCGCCCACGAGCAGGGCATCCCCATCATCACGGCCATGGGGGCCGGAGGGCGCACGGACAGCAGCCGGCTGTTCGTGGGCGATCTCAGCGAGACCCGTCTCTGCCCCCTGGCCGCACGGGTCCGCAAAGAGCTGCGGAAAGTGGGCATCACGCAGGGCATCCGCTGCGTCTATTCCCTGGAGCCCGCCGACAACAAGCGCCCCGCCAACCCCATCGACATCGAGCCCCACCGCGGGCCGGGGCGGCAACGCCGCCCCGTGGGCACCATCTCGTACATGCCCGGCATCGTGGGGCTGAAGGTGGCCGAGGAAGTGCTGCGGCTCCTGCTCGAGGGGCGTTCCTAGGCCTTTTCCATCGCCTCCCGGAGGACGGTCTGGAACTGGCTACTCTGATAGGGCTTCGGAAGAAACCCGGCCAGCCCCCGGCCGAGGAAGTCCGCGAGGACATCCTGCTCGTTGTAGCCGCTCGAGAGCACCACGGGGACCTGCGGATCCACCGCGTGCATGTGTTGGAAAGCCTGGCGCCCATCCATGTGGGGCATGGTCAGGTCCATCAGGACCACCGTGATCTCCGCGTGGCGCAGCTCAAACATCGACACGGCCTCCTGTCCATCCGCCGCTTCCAGCACCTGGAACCCCAGCGACTCGGCAAGTTCCCGCGCCACGGCCCGGGCGCTGGGTTCGTCATCCACCAGCAGCAGGAGGCCATGGCCCCGCCAACCCGCCCCCTGCTGACGGGGAAGGCCCAGACCTGCCCCAAGCGCCAAAGCGGGGAGGAAGAGCTTGAAGACCGTGCCCCGCCCCAGCTCGCTGTAGACCTTGAGGCTGCCGTGGTGGCTCCGGAGAATGCCCAGCATGGCGGACAGGCCCAGTCCGCGGCCGGTGAACTTGGTGGTGAAGAAGGGATCGAAGATCCGCTCCCGCACTTCCGGCGTCATGCCGCAGCCGGTATCACTCACCTCCAGCGTCACATAGGTCCCATCGGCCAAGGGCAGGCCGGGAAGCAGGCCTCCATGGGTGGCCTCGTCCACCGCCTGCACGCCGGTCCGCACCGTGATGAGCCCGCTGGTCTCCTCGCCGATGGCCTCCGACGCGTTGGTGACGAGGTTCATCACCAGCTGCTGGATCTGCGAGGGATCGGCGGCCAGGTAGGGCAGCCCCGGGGCGAGGTCGTACCGGACCACCGCTTTCTTGGAAATGGAGACGGTGAGGAGCTGGGTCATCTCCACCACCAGGCGGTTCAGGTCCACTTCGATCATCTGCAGGCGGCCCTTCCCGGCGTAGGCCAGCAACTGCCGCGTCAGATCGGCGGCCCGGAGCGTGGCCTGCTCGACCTGGTTCAGGTAGGGCAGCGCCGGGCTCTCCGGCGGAAGCTGCATGGCACCCAGGTTCGCGTTGCCCAGGATGGCGGTGAGCAGGTTGTTGAAATCATGGGCGATGCCTCCGGCGAGCACTCCGAGGCTTTCCAGCTTCTGGGACTGCCGCAGGACATCCTCCGCGTCCTTGCGCTGAGTGATGTCCGCCCGGATGGTCACGAACCGTGCGGGTTTCCCGTCGTCATCGAGGAAGGGCACGATGGTGGTGTCCACCCAGTAGAAACGGCCGTCCTTGGCCTTGTTGCGGATCTCCCCCTTCCAGATCTTTCCCGCCAGGATCGTCTTCCAGAGTTGGGTCATGAAGGTTTTGGGGTGGTGGCCCGAGTTGATGATGCGGTGGTCCTGGCCCAGCAGTTCCTCGCGGGAGTACTTCGAGATGTCGCAGAACTTCTCGTTCACATAGGTGATCCGGCCGCGGGCATCGGTGACGGCCACGATCGCGTGCTCATCCAGGGCCCGCTTGAAGTCCTCCAGTTCGCGGAGGGCTTGCGCCATGCGCCGGAGGGGCCGGCCGGGCCGCCCGGGAGCCTCGTCTCCCCCCGGTGCGTCGTCCTTGTTCCCCTGCCGAAGCGTCACGGATTGCTCTCTTTCCAGGTTCAGGGTCATCCGGAACAGGACTCAGTATAGATATTCACCTCCCTCGAACAAGGAGGGATCCAAAAACTGTGAAAACAAATAAATTGAGGCGGGTAGACGCTGCCCAGAGGCCACCATTCCGCCGCCCGGCCAGGAAGGCTCAGTGGCCGGTTGGCGCGCCGTACTCCGCGTAAGTCCCCTGGAAGTCCTCGATGCCGTCGTCGGTGAGGTGCCAGATGCGGGTGGCCACCTCGTCGATGATGTCCTCGTCGTGGGTCACGAAGAGGATGGTGCCTTCGTAGCGCTGGAGCGCGTCGTTCAGGGCGATGACCGCTTCCAGGTCCAGGTGGTTGGTGGGTTCGTCCAGCACCAGGATGTTGGGTTTCTGCAGCATGAGCTTGCAGAACAGCAGCCGGCAGGATTCGCCGCCGCTGAGGACATCGGTCATCTTGTTGCCTTCCTCGCCCCGGAAGAGCATCTGGCCCATGACGCCGCGGATCTGCTCCTTGGTGGCTTCGGGATCGAACTGGTGCAGCCAGGTGACCAGCTCGTAGCCCTTGGGGATGCTCTCGGCGAAGTCCTGGGAGAAGTAGCCCACATTGGCCTCGTGGCCCCACTTCACCTCGCCGCCGTCCAGCTTCAGGCCCAGCTCCGTCACCTGGGGTGCGTTGGCCAGCAGCGCGTTCAGCAGCGTGGTCTTGCCGATGCCGTTGCGGCCCATGACGGCCACTTTTTCGCCCCGCTGCACCATGGCCGAGAAGCCCTTGATCACTTCGTGGCGGCCTCCCGTCCCATCCTTGCTGGTGTCATAGCCTTTCTTCACCCCCTCGAATTCCAGCGCGTAGCGGCCGCCGGGCTTGCCGAGGTTGAACTTGATGAAGGGGCGCTGGATGTTGCTGCGGGCCAGGTCGCTGGGCTGGAGGCGTTCCACCTCCTTGCGCCGGCTGTTCACCTGGCTGCTGCGGGTGCCCGCGGCGAAGCGCTGGATGAACTCGTTCAACTGGGCGATCTTCTTCTCGCGCTGGGCGTTGTCTGATTCAATGCGTGAGCGCACCTGGATCTTGGCCATGACCATGTCGTCGTAGCCGCCGGTGTACTGGATGATCGTCTGATAGTCGATGTCGGCGATGTGGGTGCAGACATTGTTCAGGAAGTGCCGGTCGTGGGAGATCACCACCACCGTGCCTTTGTAGCGGTCCAGAAATTCCTCCAGCCAGTGGATGGAGTCGAGGTCCAGGTGGTTGGTGGGCTCGTCCAGCAGCAGGGCCTCGGGATTGCCGAAGAGGGCCTGGGACAACAGCACGCGCACCTTCTGGCCGCCCTGCAGCTCGCCCATCTTGCGCTCATGCAGGGACTCGGGGATGCCCAGGCCGTCCAGCAGCACGGCCGCGTCGGCCTCGGCCGTGTAGCCATCCTCGTCAGCCACCACCCCCTCGAGTTCGGCCACGCGCATGCCGTCCTCATCCGTCATCTCCGCCTTCTCGTAGATGGCGTCCCGCTCCTGCAGCGCCTTCCAGAGGCCCGCATTGCCCATGATCACCGTGTCGATGACCCGGAACTGGTCGAAGGCGAACTGGTCCTGGCGAAGGATGCCCATCTTGCGGGGGCGGATCACATTCCCGGTCTGCTGCTCCAGTTCGCCCGCGAGGATCTTCATGAAGGTGGACTTGCCCGCCCCGTTGGGCCCGGTCAAGCCATAGCGCCGCCCCGGGTTGAAGGTCGTGGTGACATCCTCGAACAGGATCTTCGCGCCGTAGCGCATGGTGACATTCTGCACTGCAAGCATGGAGACTCCCGAACCGGTGATTGTAGCGCGGGGACAGGCGTTCTCCGAGGAGGGATCTCCGTCGGAGGTCCCCCGAGAGAAGAGCCACTCCGAAGCCGCAGGGATCCTTGCCTGCCCCGGCCCGTCAAAAAAAAGGAGCGGGCCGCCTTGACACATACACTTTCATTCGTAGACTTTCCGGTGTAACCCCAGGAACCCCCATGCGCCACCCCCTGAACCGCCCCACGGATGTGGAACTCTCCATCCTCCGCGCCCTCTGGGGCCTCGGCCCTGCCACCGTGCGGCAGGTCCATGAGGTGCTGACCTCGGACCGCGACCTGGCCTACACGGCCGTGCTGAAGATGATGCAGACCATGGTGGACAAGGGCTTGCTGCTCCGGGACGAATCGGGCCGCTCCCACATCTACCGGCCTTCCCAGGCCCGGGAGCACACCCTGAAGCACCTCGTGGACGACCTGCTGGAGCGGGCCTTCGGAGGGAGCGCCCTGGATCTGCTCGCCACCACCCTGTCGAGCCGCAAGCTGGGTTCCAGCGAGCGCGAGGAGATCGCCCAGCTGCTGGCCAAGGCCAAGGAGAAGCGGCCATGATCCCCCTGCTCGAATCCCCCGCGGCCCAGCGCCTCGCCTGGACCCTGCTCCACTTCCTCTGGCAGGGCGCCCTGCTGGGCTTGGCGGCCTGGGCAACCTTCGCGCTCCTCCGCCACCGGCGCCCGCAGCTCCGCTACCTGGTGGGATGCGCCTTCCTGCTGGCTTGTCTCGGAAGCGCGATCCTCACCTACGGACTGCTGGCCCCGCCCCTCCAGGCTGCGGGCCAGCCCATGAATCTCGCCACTGTCGCCCCCGGGGTGCTGGACACCCCGACCGGACCCATCGCCCTGCCGGAAGCCGCTGTCTCGGGGGCCGCCCTTCCCTGGCACGCTCGCCTGCAACCGTACCTGCCCTGGATCCTGGCCGCCTGGGCTGCCGGCGTCCTCATCCTCAGCCTGCGGGCCGCGGGGGGGTGGCTCTGGCTGCGCCGTCTGAAGGCCGCGGCCACGCCCATGACCGAACCCGAGTGGCTGGAGCGCCTGGTCCGCAACGCAGGCCTGCGCCGCGCGGTGCGCTTTCTCGAGTCGGCCCGCGTGCTCACGCCCATGTGCATGGGGCTGCTCCGTCCCGTGGTCCTCCTGCCCCTGGGCTTCTTCGCGAACCTGGATCCTCTGGCCGCCGAGGCGGTGCTGGCCCACGAACTCGCCCACATCAAGCGCCTGGATGGCCTCGTCAACGGCCTCCAGTGCGTGATCGAGGTGCTCTTCTTCTTCCACCCCGCCGTGTGGTGGATCTCCCGCCGGATCCGGACCGAACGGGAACACTGCTGTGACGATGCCGCCGTCTTGGCCTGCGGAGACGCCGTCTTCTATGCCGAAACCCTGAGCCGCCTCGATGAATTCCGCGACCGGCCCCCGTCCCTGGCGCTCCGCGCCAGAGGAGGCAACCTCATGGAACGCCTGCGCCGCCTGCTCCTCGCCGACCCACCCCAGCTGCGCTTCGCCACGCCCAGCCTACTCCTCGCCGCCGCCCTCGCCCTGGTCTCATCACTGCCCGCCCAGGCGGAAAAACTCGAAACCGTCCTGACTCGGATCGAGGAGATCGTATCCCATCAGCCCGTTGCGGCCCCAATGCCGGCGGAGATTCCCCACGATCCCTTTGCCTCGAACCCAGGGGTCATCCCATCCTTCGGTTCCATAACGCTTCCTGGAACAGCAGGACCTGCCGGCACCCTTCCGATCGCACAGGAGCCAGTGATGACGCCCTCCTCGACTCCAGCGAGTGCTGAGTCGGGCCCCGGCCTCACACAGCCGCCTGTCAAGGAGACCTTCTATCCCACGCCCACCCAGGCCCACCCTGCGCCCATGGCCATTCCGATGGTCGACGCGGAGAGCCTGTCCATCCTGCCGGGAATGAGAGTCCGGACCTTCCAGGCACCCCCTTGCCCAGTCCTCATCAAGGTCACATCGCCCAGATGGTCAACGAAGGGCTTTGCGGTGCAGGTGCCCGGCCGGTCTCTGGCCAGGGCCACCCTCCGGAGCGAGTCGAGCGTGGCCTACTTACAGGTCAGGGCCCTCAACAAGTGGGGCGCCCCGCTCGAAGGCAGCCGCCAAGGCCTCGGAACCCCGGAGGCTTCTTTCCTCAACACCAGTGACGCATCCACGATCGTCTGCTTTGTCGTATCCGCGAATCCCGGATACCCGGGGGACGGGAAGATCGAGATTCTGCTGACCACCGCGCCTTGGTCCCCTGCCGCCACGCCTTCACCGGAATCCCAATCTGCGCCAGTCCAGGGCTCCGCTCCGAAGGCAGCTCCCGCCCTCGCCCCAGCCTCAATCCCGGTCTTCCAGGCCAGGGACCTCGACATCGTTCCGGGCCTCGCCATCCGGACCCTCAAGGTCCCCCAGTATCCGGCGGTCATCGTGGATGAGCTGCTCACCTGGCCCAACAAGGGCTACGCCGTCGATGTCCCTGGCCACACCACCGTCTCGCTCCGCATCACCTGCGAATCGGGAGAAGCCTATTTCCGGGTGGGCGTGGCGGACAAGTGGGGGAACCCGCTGCGGGGCATGAAGGGTTCCATGGGGACACCCTGGGCGTCGTTCGCCAATGATTCCGAACAGCCCGTCTCCGTCATCTTCTTCGTCCGGACCACCAAGGGGTATCCGGGCAATGGGAAGATCCGCGTCCATGTGGCGGCGGCGCTCGCCCCCCGGGTGGCCGCGCCCCGGGCCCCCGAGACAGGGTCCAGCCAAGGGGCCGCAGGCAAGCCCTCCCTGGAAGAGGCCCACCAGCTCGTCCAGCGCCTCGCCGAGAGGACCTCCTGGGGCGCGACCTCGAATGTCCTGATCCTGAAGATCGGGGAAGCCACCCGGTGGAACGGCGCATTCACCGATCATTTCCCGAAGAAGGAGGAGGAGAGGAAGGCGCCGGTCATCCAGGGCATTCCCGATCTGGAAGGCTGGGAAATCACCTTCCGCCCTGAACCGATCGACGAGCAGAAGGCCTCCTCATCCCCCCGCTCGTCCTACACCGTCCTCGTGGACAAGGACCGCGTGATCCACTGGCGGACGGCGTATCCCTGGCAGCGTCCTAACGAAACCCTGCCTGAGGTCAACCGGGTAAACCAGTTTGGGGCCCGGCCCTCGCCCCCACCGCCCCCACCGCCACCCCGGCCTTGATCCCGAACAGGAAACGGCGCCCATCCGGGCGCCGTTTCCTTCTGCAAAGACCGACGGTCGAGATCTAGAACGGAATGTCGTCATCGGGGAAGCTGCCGCCACCCGCCGGGCTGGGGGCGCCGTGATCCTCGAAGTCCTGGGAACCGCCGCCCGAGGCGCGGCCACCGTAGCCGCCGGAATCGCGGGTGCCGCCATCCTCCATGCGGCCAAGCATGACGAAGTTGTCGCAGCGGATGTCGCAGGCGGTCTTCTTCACGCCGGCCTGGTCGGTGTATTCGCGGTACTGGATGCGGCCCTCGATCATCACCTGCTTGCCCTTGCGCAGGTACTTCTCGGCGATCTCGGCCTGCTTGCCCCACACGACGATGTTGTGCCACTCGGTCTTGCTTTGCTTCTCACCCGCCTGGTTCTTCCAGGTTTCCGTGGTGGCCACGGAGAACCGGGCGACGCTCTGCCCCGAGGGGGTGGCCTTCAGCTCGGGATCGCGCCCGAGGTTGCCGATGAGCAGCACTTTGTTCAAGGATCCGGACATGTGTCCTCCTTCATGTATCGGCGGAGCTCTCCGCCTCACCGTCGACTCAGACCATCTGAGGGGGTGGTAGGGTAATCACCATTCCCCTGGGGCCCTTCCATGTCAAGCATTCTGGTGAGCTGCAAAAACAAGTCCGGCGCCGAGAAGCATTACCTTCCGGCCATAGCGGCCGCGGGTTGGACAGGCCCCACCCTCCTGGTGGCTCCCGGCGACCCCCTGCCGGACTTGGCGGGTGTCTCGGGCCTGCTGCTCACCGGGGGGGCCGACATCCATCCCCGGCACTGGGACGCCGCTGAGGCCGTGCATCGCAAGGCCGAGGTGGATGAAGACCGTGACGCCTTCGAAGTCCCCCTCATCCGCGCGGCCTGGGACCGGAACCTGCCCATCCTCGGCATCTGCCGCGGCGAGCAGATCCTCAATGTGGCCCTGGGCGGCAGCATGATCCAGGATGTGCCCGACCACTACGGCTGCGAGCCCTCGCGCCATCAGCACGGCACACCCGAGCATCCCGACATGCACCACCGGGTGCAGCTGGCGCCGGGATCGCGCCTGCGGGCCCTGCTGGGCGAAGATGTGTTCCTGGTGAACAGCCGCCACCACCAGGCCGTCCGGCGCGTGGCGCCGCCCCTGGTGGCCGTGGGCTGGCATCTGGACACGGTGCATGCCGATACCGGCCCCCTCATCGAGGCCGTGGAAGCCATCGATCCCGGCCGCTGGGTCTTCGGCGTCCAGTGGCATCCCGAAAATCTCGTCGGCCTGAAGGGCCCCGCGGGCGATGCGGCCCGGGACCTCTTCACGGCATTCGTGCAGATCGCAAGGCAGGGACGGGATTGACCGGATGAATGGTTGGATTGTCTTAGGTTCTGTCCATCCTTCTAGCTCTGCTCATCCTGTCTCCGCTTTCCCCCTGGAGTCCCCATGTCAGCTCCCATCCGCTTCGAGGTCCGCGACCGGATCGCCACCCTCACGCTGGACCGCCCGGACAAGCTGAACGCGCTGATTCCGGAGATGAAGGAGGGCTTCGAGGAGGCCTTGGCGAAGGCCGCCGAGCCCGGCGTGAAGGTGCTGCTGCTGAGGGGCGCCGGGCGCGCGTTCTGCGCCGGGGGCGACATCGGGTGGATGGCCCGGGCCCTCGCCGAGGGCCGCTGGACCGAGATGGAGGCTCTGCTGGATCTGGGCGCCACGGTGGCACATGGCCTGGCCACGCTGCCGAAGCCTGTCGTGGCTGTCGTGCAGGGGCCGGCCGCCGGGGCCGGCATGAGCCTGGCGCTCGGCGCGGATCTGCGCCTCGCCTCATCGGACGCCGCGTTCAGCATGGCCTTCGTGAAGATCGGCCTGCACCCGGACTGGGGCGGCAGCGTCATGCTGTCGCGCCTGGTGAACCCCGCCCAGGCTGGGGAACTCATGCTGCTCGGCGAGACCCTGACCGCCGAGCGCGCCCTGGCCCTGGGGCTCGTGAACCGCGTGGTGCCCCCGGACCAGCTCGAGGCGGCGGTGACGGCCCTGGGCCAGCGCCTCGCCGCCGGGCCTTCCGAGACCTTCGCCCGCATCAAGGCCACCCTCCTGCGGAACCAGGGACTGGATGCCGAGGGCCTGCGCGCCCGTCTCATGGCCGAGGGCGCCCAGATGAAGGCGGCCATGCGCCACGCCGATGCCGGCGAGGGCCTGGCCGCCTTCCTGGAGAAGCGCGCCCCCAGGTTCGCCTGAAGGCAAATCTGGACGGACCGCCGTCCTTGGGAAAAACCTCCCGGAGGTGTGGCATGGTGGGATCCATGCCGACCGTCCTCACGATCTGCGCCGACTGCGAGCGCCAGGCCCTCCGGCACCCCAAGCGGGGCAAGGCCGTGGCCGAGGCGTTGACCTGCCTCACCAGACTCCTCCTCGGCCGGAAGCACCTCCAGGGTCTCCAGGTGGCCCGGGTGACCTGCCTTCGGAATTGTCCCTTCGGAAAGATCTGCGTGGCCTTGGCCCGCGGTGAGCGGGAGGTCCGGCACCACCTGGCGCCCGGTGATGACCTCGATGCCGTGGCCGCCAAGCTCACGGGCACGGCCCGGGCAAGCAGGAGCTGAGGTCAGACGACAGGTCCTAGCGGCCACCGTCCGCGAGGAAGAGCGCCCGGGTGGCCTCGAGTTCCGTCCGGAGTTCCGGGGCCTGACGGCGCGGATCCTCCGTCGCCCGGGCCAGTTCCGCCAAGGCGGCCTCGCGCTGACCGGACCGGAACGCCTGCCAGGCCTTGGCGCGGTGGACATAGGGTGAGTTCGCTTCTTCGGCGGTGAGCGACGAAAGGCGCTTCTCGGCCTCCGCCACCTCAGGCCTGGGCTTGCGGATCAGGCACTCGGCGCTGGCGGCCTGGGCGTTCGCGCGGATCTCCGGCGTCACACCTGCCGGCAGGAGCTCCAGTACCTTCTGGTAGCCCGCCAGGGCCTGGCTGAACCGCTGCTGGAGCCGATCCACTTCCGCGCCGTAGAACCGGCATTCAGCCTCGACGGTCCGCAGGCCCGAGGCCTGCGCGAGATCCAGAGCCCGGCCGTGGAAGGAGGCGGAGGCGGACGAATCGCCCTTCATCAAGGCCAGGATCCCGAGGTTCCTCAGGCAGGTGACCTGCCCACCCTGGTCGCCCACCGACTGCCGGATCGCCAGGGCCGCCGTCAGGCGCCCCTCGGCCGCTGGGAGATCCCGGGCCATGAGGGCCACCACTCCCAGGTTGTTCAGCGCCAGGGCCTCGCCCCACCGATTCCCGAGTCCCTGCTGAAGGTTGAGGTTGTTCCGGTAGAGGGCCTCCGCCCGCCCAAGATCGCCCCGCTTGAGGGCGAGGTTCGCCAGGTTGTTCTGGGCCAGCGACAGATACACCTTGTCCCCGGTCTGCTGGCTGAGCCTGAGCGAGCGGTCATAGAACTCAGCGGCCTCCGCGTACTTGCCTCGTTCGGCGGCGATGAGGCCCAGGTGGTTGTAGGCGATGGTCTCCCCATCCCGGTCGCCGATGGCCTGGGCCAGGGCCAGGGTGGCCTCCCGCAGTTTCTGGGATTCATCGAGGTGCCCGAGATCCTTGGCCAGGTAGGCCTTCAGGCCCAGGGCGCGCCCCTCGGCCCAGCGGTCCCCCGTGGCCTTGGCGGACATGAGGGCCCAGTTGGCAACCGCCGGTGCCTGGTCCCGGCCCAAGCGGCGCAGGCACGCGGCGTAACCCGACACGGCGCTGGAGAAGGAGGGCGCCTTCAGGGAGGCCTCCCGGAGGTAGGCTTCACTGCCCTTGAAGTCCCCCTTCAGGAAGCGCGCCTTCCCCTCGGCATAGAGAGCGAAGACTTCCGGGGGGACCGGCTCGTTCTGCACCGCACTGGAGCGGAGGGGATCCACCTTGTGGAGCAGGTCGTGAGCCGCCGGATCCACCAGGGCGTAGGGGGCGAAGGCTCCCTGCTGGGGAGCCTTCGCGACACCCGAGAACCGGGTCCGCCCCGCGCCATCCACCAGCTCATAGGTCAGCAGGTTCACGCCCGCCGCAGGATCCCGGCTCAGCGCCCCCCTGAGGAAGAGGTGGGCGCCCAGGGCATTCGCGATCCGGGGCTGGCTGGCCGGATCCATGGCCTCCGCCGGGGAGATCCGCAGGTTGGACATCACCCGGGCCACGGACTCGGGCTCCACCACGGCCATGTGGGGCGATCCCTGCAGCGCCGTGGAGAGCAGTTCCGTCATGCCCACGCCCACTTGGGCGTCCAGGGCCGGATCTCCCGTATCGTTGCGGATCGGCATGACCGCCATGCGGGGGGGATGTTCCTTCACGAGGTCCGCGATGATGCTGCGGCCGAACAGGTAGTAGCCCAGCCCAAGCACCAGGCCGAGCGCCGCCAGGGCGCCTCCCACCCACCAGGCCGCTGGATTCCCGGCCAGCTGCCGGCCGAGATTCTCCGCCACCTGACGGCTCGTCGGCCGCTGATCCGGATCCTTGTGAAGCATTGCCCGCAGCAGGGCCCCCACCTGCCGGGGAAGCCCTCGACCCCGCAGCGACCTGATCTGCCCCTCGATGGTGGCCGCCATCCTGGCCTGGCCTTCGCCCGGAAAGGGGTAGTCCCCCAGCAGCAGCTCCCAGGCCACCACGCCCAGGGAGAACACATCGCTGGGCGGGCCGACGCGCTTCCCCCGCATCTGCTCGGGCGACGCATAGGTGGGGCTGCCCATGAAGACACCCGCCTCCGTCATCTCGCCCCAGGAGGAGGGAGAAGGAGAGGGCGAATCCTGTGAGGCCTCCACCCGGGTCCTCCCTCCTTCGCCCTCGGAGGGGGAAACGACCAGGGTGGGGCCGTCTCCCGAAGCCTCCGCCAGGCCTGAGAGGTTCGGGACATTCCCGGTCGGATCATTCCCCTGGACCGTGGTGGAATCCACCAGCCTCGCAAGGCCGAAGTCCAGGACCTTCACCTGTCCCGCGGCATCGACCATCACATTGCTGGGCTTCAGGTCGCGGTGGACGATCCCCTTGGCGTGGGCCGCCTCCAGGGCATAAGCGATGGCCCTGAGAATCTGCAGCTTCCGGCGGAGGTCCAGCCCCGCCGCCAGCTTGGAGAGGGTCTCCCCCTCGATGAACTCCATGGCGATGAAGGCGCTTCCCCGCGCTTCCACCCAATCGTGCACCTGGCAGACATTCCGGTGGTTGAGCTGGGCCAGGGCCATGGCCTCCCGGCGGAAGCGCGCCGTGGCGGCCGCCTTCCCGTGGTCTCCCAGACGGATCGACTTGAGGGCCACCTTCCGCTCGAGCACCGGATCCCAGGCCAGATACACCGCCCCCATGCCCCCCTGGCCGAGGAGCGCTTGCACATGGAAGCGGCCGACCTGGGCCCCGGGGGCGAGCGTACCGGCCCTGAGAGGCCTTGGAAGCTCCGAATCCGAGGGCGATGGCGTCGCGATCTGCATGGTCGGGCCTGAAGGAAGGGGCCGGTGGGAAGGGTGCCGGTCTCCCCTTACCTCATGCCCCGGCTTTGGGCCGCTTCGATGAGTTCCTTGATGCGGCGGGCATCGGCCTTGGTGTGGCCATGGCTGGTGAGGGGGTCGCTGCCGCCGGTGCTCTCGACGGTGATGTCGGACCAGAGCAGACCGGTCTCGATGCGGACGCTGGCCACCTTCGACAGGTGGATGCTGATCTCGTTCACCGTGAACCAGGCGCGCTTGCGGCGGACCACGGCGGTGTCCGTCACCTCGATGACGGTTGTGAACAGGTGGTTGCCCTGGGTCCAGCGGCTGGCCTTGAAGGTCTCGGTGGCCATCAGAGGGCCCCCTTCGCAGCGGCGGCCACGGCCTGGGGCGTGATGCCGTAGGCCTCCAGCAGCTTCTCGGGCTTGCCGCTCTGGCCGAACTGATCCTGCACACCCACCCGGCGCAAAGGCATGGGATGGGCCTCGGAGAGGATCTCCGCCACCACGCCGCCCAGGCCGCCGTGGGACTGGTGCTCCTCGCAGGTGACGACGGCCTTGTGGGTCCTCGCCAGGTCCAACAGGGTCTCGCGGTCGAAGGGCTTGATCGTGGGGCTGTGCAGCACGGTGGCCTCGATGCCTTCGGCGGCCAGCAGGTCCGCGGCGTCGAGGCAGATGGAGGTGCCCAGGCCGCAGCCCACCAGCAGCACATCCTTGCCGGTGCTGGGCCGCATCACCACGGCCTTGCCGATCTGGAAGCGGTAGTCCTCGGAGTGGATGCGGGGGAACTTGTCCCGGGTGAGGCGGACATAGACGGGCCCGTGGTGGGCATAGGCCGCACGGATTGCCTGCCGGGTCTCGAGGGCGTCGGCCGGAGAGATGACAGTCATGCCGGGGATCATGCGCATGAGGGCCAGGTCCTCCAGGCACTGGTGGGTACCGCCGTCTTCGCCCACGGTGAGCCCTGCGTGGGTGGCCACAATCTTCACATTCTGGTGACCCACGCCCACGGCCTGGCGCACGAATTCATAGGCCCGACCCGTGGCGAACATGGCGAAGGTGCTCACAAAGGGCACCACGCCCGTGGTGCTGGCCCCGGCCGCAGCGGCCACCATGCCCTGCTCAGCGGCGCCCATGTTGAAAAAGCGTTCGGGAAAAGCCTTGGCGAACTTGCTGGTGCGGGTGGAGCCGGCCAGATCGGCGTCAAAGACCACGAGGTTGGCACCCTCGTTCCCCAGTTCCACCAGGGTGTCGCCGTAGGCGTCCCGCAGGCTGTCCATCACCCCACCCGCCCTGCCGCCCACGCCCGCCGTTTCCGCACCCGCCATGATCACTCCCGTCGAAGCCTCCATTCTACGCGAAGGAAGGTCACCGCCGCTGCCTTGCGCCGCATGGCAGATCGTCAAGGGCGGTCTGCCATATCCGATAGGCTGAATGGATGCGTTCAGCCCTCCCCATCGACCCTCTGCTACCCCAGATCGTGGACAGCCTGCACGGAAACCCGAATCTGGTGCTACAGGCGGACCCCGGCGCAGGCAAGACCACGCGGGTGCCCCCGGCCCTGCTGGAGGCCGGCCTGCTGGGGAATGGCGAGTGCTGGATTCTCGAGCCCCGCCGTCTGGCGGCCCGTCTCGCCGCCACCCGGGTGGCCGAGGAACTGGGCGAGCCCCTGGGACAACGGGCAGGCTACGCGGTGCGCTTCGAGCAGAAGGTCTCGAAGACCACGCGCCTGCGCTTCGTCACCGAAGGCCTCCTGCTGCGCCGCCTGCACGGCGACCCGTTCCTGAAGGGCATCGCCGCCGTCGTGCTGGACGAGTTCCACGAGCGGCACCTGCATACGGACCTGGGTCTCACGCTGCTGCGGCGTCTCCAGCGTACCGCGCGCCCCGACCTGAAGCTGCTGGTCATGTCCGCCACGCTGGATCCGGGCCCGGTAGCCGTCTACCTCAATTCGCCCGTGATGAAGAGCGAGGGCCGGGCCTTCCCCGTGACCACGACCTTCCTGCCGCGGCCCGATGATCGCCCCCTCGAGCAACAGGTGGCCGAGGCCCTGGACTGTCTCTATGGCGAAGGACTCCGCGGCCACACGCTGGTCTTTCTCCCGGGAGCCGCGGAGATCCGGGCCTGCCTGAGGGGTTGCGAGGCCGTGGCTGCGCGGCGGGGGCTGAGCCTGCGCCCCCTCCACGGCGAGCTGTCACCGGACGCCCAAGCCCATGCGCTGGAAGTCAGCAGCGCGCCCAAGGTCATCCTCAGCACCAATGTGGCAGAGAGCTCTGTGACGCTGGACGGCATCGACGCCGTGGTGGATTCGGGGCTGGGCCGGGAAGCCTCCCACTCGCCCTGGTCGGGCATCTCGGGCCTGCGCACCGTCCGCATCAGCCAGGCCCGCTGCACCCAGCGCACGGGGCGCGCGGGCCGCACCGGGCCCGGCCGCTGCCTGCGCCTCTACACCGAAGCCGACTTCGGCGCCCGGCCTGCCTTCGACGCGCCAGAACTGCAGCGCTCGGATCTGGCGGAGCCCCTGCTCGCCCTGCACGGCCTGGGCCTCGCCGAGCCGCGGGACCTGGACTGGTTCGAGGCGCCGCCGGAGGCCGCCGTGGCCTCGGCGGAAACCCTGCTCACCCGCCTTGGTGCGCTGGAGCACGGACACCTCAGCGCCATCGGCCGGCGCATGGCCGACCTGCCCCTGCACCCTCGCCTGGCCCGGCTGGCCATCGCCGGAAGCGACCTCAACATCCCGCAGCTGGCCCTGCGCGCCTCGGCTCTGCTGGAGACCGGCAACCTCTCCGCGCGGCAGGGGCTCGATCGAACACCCGTGAAGACCGGCCACGGCGCGGACTCGGACCTGCTGTTGCGCCTCGACCAGTTCGAGGAGGCGGAGGCCGCGGGCTTCGGGGCAGGCGCCTGCCGGGCCGCGGGGCTGGATGCCTCGGCCATCCACCGCGCCAAGCGGGCCGTGCAGTCCCTGTCGCGCTTCCTGCCCTCGCCTGCCGAGCCGGCAGACGCCGAGGCGCGCCTGCTGAAGGCGCTGCTTTGGGCCTACCCGGACCGCGTGGGGCAGCTCTCCGCCAATGGCACCTGCGCTTTTGCGGGGGGTGGGGGCGCGAAGCTGGATCCGGCCTCCCGCATCCGGCGACCGGGCCTGATCCTCGCCCTGGAGGCCGAGGCCGTGAAGCAGGGCACCGGGGGGCAGACCCTCATCCGCCTCGCCTCCCGCTGCGAGGCCGACTGGCTGCTGGAGGCCTTCCCCGAGCGCCTGGAGGACACGGACGAGGTCCTGTTCAACGCGGCGGCCGGCCGCGTGGAGCGGCGCTCAGAGATCCGCTACGACGGCCTGGCCATCGACGCGAGCCGCGGTCCCGCCGATCCCTCGGATGCCCGGGTGGCCCTCCTGCTGGCCGAGGCCCTCCGGGAGCGGCCCCTCGATGAAGTTCCGGCGCGCCTCCTGGCCCGGCTGGCCTTCCTGCGCCGGCATCGCGCGGATCTTGATCTGCCCGAAGATCTGCTGGGCCCCTTGCTGGCGGGCGCCTGCGCGGGACGGACCACCCTGCGCGAGGTCCAGGATGTGGATTGGCCCAGGGCCCTCCGCCAGGCCTTTCCGGCGGAAACCCTGCGCCTTCTGGACGCCTGGGCGCCCGAAGCCATCCAGCTGCCCAGGGGCCGGCCTACCAAGGTCCACTACGAGGATGACCCGCCCTGGATCGCCTCCCGGCTCCAGGATTTCTGGGGCCTGAAGAAGAGCCCCGCCGTGGCCGGGGGTGCCGTGCCCCTGGTGCTGCATCTGCTGGCCCCCAACATGCGGGCCGTGCAGGTCACCACCGATCTCGCGGGCTTCTGGCAGCGGGTCTACAAGGAACTGCGACCGGGCCTGTCGCGGCGGTACCCCAAGCATCATTGGCCGGAGTAGCTTCAGCCCCGGAGTTCCGCCAGCAGCTCCCGCGCTCCGGCCTCCAGCAGGGTGCCGTCCAGGCCCGCCGCCAGCAGCGTGAAGCCCGCGGCCTCATGGGTCCGAATCTCCGCTGCGGTCATGCGGAAGATGCCGAGGGGCATGCGGGCCTCCCGGCAGGTGCGGGCCAGGGTGGCCACGGCGCCCCGGAAGTCGGGATGGTCGAACTGCTCGGCGATCCCCAGGCTGGCGCTCAAGTCGTAGGGGCCCACGAAGACGGCGTCCACTCCCGCCACTCCCACGATGGCCTGGATGTTCGCCAGCGCCTCCCGGGATTCGGCCTGCACCACCACCAGGCCGCGGCCGCGCACGGCGCGGACGGCGGCTTCCGCCTGGGCCGCCGTGTCCACATGGGGCACGATGAGGCCGGCCGCCCCGCAGGAGGCCGCATCGGCGAGGACTTCCGGCTCCAGGGAGGGCACCCGCAGCAGGCAGGGCACGGCGCCAGCGCCAGCCCCGGCCCGGGCAAGGGCGGCCAGGGTGCGCGAGGTCTCAGCCGGGCCGAAGCCACCGTGCTCACCGTCGAGGAACAGCCAGTCGAAGCCCTGGCCGGCCAGGCGCAGGGCCACCTCGGGCCGGGGAATCTGGACGAGGGTGCCCAGCAGGCGCTCGCCGGCGCGGAGGCGGTCGTGAAAGGGGGGGCGGGCCATGGCATACCTCCCTGCCAGCTTGAACTGGACCGGATCCCGGAGGGAGGCTTTCGAGCTACTTTGGAACCATGCTGACCTTCCGCCCCATCCAGCCCCCGGACGACGCCGCCATGGCCGCCATCATCCGCGCCGTGATGCCGGAATTCGGAGCGGACGGACCGGGCTTCGCCATCCACGACCCCGAGGTGGACCACATGAGCCGGGCCTACGCGGCCCCGGGCGCCGCCTACTTCGTGGTCGAGGATCCCTCCGGCCGCCTGGTGGGCGGAGGGGGCATCGCGAAGCTGGAAGGCGGCCCCGAGGGCGTCTGCGAGCTGCGGAAGATGTACTTCCTGCCGGAAGCCCGCGGGATGGGCATGGGCGAGGCTCTGCTGCGCCACTGCCTCGAGGTGGCCATGGGGCTGGGTTACCGCACCTGCTACCTGGAGACCCTCACGGGCATGGATCAGGCGCAGAAACTCTACGGGAAGCTGGGCTTCCGCCCCCTCTGCAGCCCCATGGGGAACACGGGCCACGGCGGCTGCGACCGGTGGTTCGCCAAAGACCTGGCCGGGGAGTCGGCATGATCCGGGGCCTCGGAACCGACCTCTGCCCCCCCAGCCGCTGGCGGCACCTGGTCGAGCGCTTCGGGGCGGAGAAGTGCGCGGGACGCATCCTTCACCCGGAGGAGGCGGACTACCTGCTCCACGGCAACCGGCAGCGCCTGCCGGAGCGCCTGGCGGGCCGCTGGGCCCTGCGGGAGGCCTTCGGCAAGGCCTTGGGCACCGGGCTCGACGGCTGGTCCTGGAAGGAGCTGCGCTATGTGAATGGGCGGCTCTGGGCCGTGGGGGCCCTGGCGGAGCTGCTGGCAGCCCGGGGCGTTCAGAAACTCCACGGCAGCCTCACCCATGACGGGGACCTGGCTTTGGCCGTGGTCATCCTGGAAGATTGACCCGGCGGAAACTCAAGGATCAGTCCCCCCCGCCGATCCCTCGGAAAGGACGACCCGATGGATCCCCTCCAGGCCAAGCAACAGATGACCCTCGCCGAGTTCCGGAGCCTCCGGGACTTCATCTATGCAAAATCAGGCATCTTTTTCAGCGAGTCCAAGCAGTACTTCTTGGAAAATCGCCTCAACAAGCGCATCGGCGAGCTCAAGCTGAGGAGCTACAGCGACTACCTGTCCCTGCTGCAGGGCATCCAGGGGCCCGTGGAGTTGAAGCGGCTCTTCGTGGAGATCACCACCAACGAGACCAGCTTCTGGCGCAATCCGCCCCAGATCGAAGCCTTCCAGAACATCGTGCTCCCCGAGGCCGCCAAGCAGGCGCGCGAACGGGGCCAGAGCCGCCTGCGCATCTGGTCGGCGGCCTGCTCCAGCGGCGAGGAGCCCTACACCCTGGCCATGATCTGCCAGGAGCTGAAGGACACCGTCCTCCGCGGGATCACTGTGGAGATCCTGGGCACGGACATCAGCGAGAAGGTGCTGTCCCAGGCCCAGGACGGGGTCTACAACAGCTACACCCTGCGGAACCTCACGCCGGAACAGCTCCTGCGTCACTTCATCCCGTTGGGCAAGGATCTCTACCAGGTGAAGCCCGAGGTCCAGCGCTTCACCAGCCTCCGCCATTTCAACCTGGTCGATTACGCGGCCTATCGCCAGCTGGGCTCCTTCGATGTCATCTTCTGCCGGAATGTGCTCATCTATTTCGACGAGGTGGTCAAGGCCCAGGTCTTGAAGGGCTTCCACGAACTGCTTCATCCCCGGGCCTACCTGCTGGTCGGACACAGCGAAAGCATCCATGCTTTCAACACCGGTTTCGAGCTGCTGCACTTCAGCAAGGCCATGGGATACCGGAAGCGGACCTGAGCGGCCAGGAGCGATCATGCCCATCACCCCCCAAGAACTCATCGCGAACCTCGGAGACCTGCCGCCCCTTCCGCAGGTGGCCTCCCAGGTGCTGCGCGTATCCGCCGACCCCGATGCCACGGCCGAGGACCTCCGCAAGGTCATCTCCATGGATCAGGCCCTCACCAGCCAGATCCTCAAGATCTCGAACTCCGCCATGTTCGGCATGATGCGCGAGGTCACCACCCTGACCCAGGCGATCATGACCCTGGGGTTCTCCACCATCAAGAGCGTGGTCATCGCCAGCTCGGCCAAGAACCTGTACCACCGCGGCACCGTGGGCCTCCAGGAGCGCCTGATCTGGGAGCACGCCCTCGTTTCCGCCATCGCCAGTCGGGCCTTCGCCAAGAGCCTGCGCTTCGCCCGGGTCGAGGAGGCTTTCATCGGCGGCCTGCTGCATGACATCGGAAAATCCGTCATGGGCGTGAAGTTTCCCGAGCGCTACTCGTCCCTGCTCCGGACCGTCTACAACGAAAATGGCGTCTGCATTCAGCTGGAACTGGACACCTTCGGGTTCGACCACGCCATGGTGGGCGAGGCCCTGGTGACCCAGTGGAACCTGGCCCCCAGCCTGCAGGCTGCCGTGCGCTGGCACCACGACCCCATCCAGGCCGGCGCCGACCATCAGCCCCTGGCGGCCATCGTCGCCCTGGCCAACCACCTGGCCTTGGAAGAGAAGGTGGGCATCGGCGATCCCGCCCACCTGGAAGGTGCCTCCCAGCAGGCCATGGAGATCCTCAAGCTCGGCCCCGAAGCCCTGGCCGGTCTCAAGGAAGGGGTCCGCAGCGCCATCGAGCAGGACAAGACGATGATCGCGGAGTTTTAAATGAAGATCGCGGAGTTCTGAATGATCACCCGGGAGCAGTTTGCCTCGCGACTGAAGGCCAAAGCCCTGCCGAGCCTCCCCCTCACGGTGGTGGCGCTGGGCGAGGCCGTCCAGGACGAGCGCTGCACCGTGGACCGCATCCTCAGCATCCTGTCGAAAGATCCGCCCCTTTCCGCGGCCCTGCTGCGCATGGCCAACTCCGCCCTCTATGCCGGAACCGACTCGGTCATGGACCTGCGCACGGCCGTATTGCGGCTGGGCTTTGACGCCGTCTCCAACCTGGGCACCGGCGCCGCGGTCATCCGCACCCTCAAGGGCGGTGCTCACCTGGATGCCGTCCGGCTTTGGCAGCACAGCGTCGCCGTGGGCCTGACGGCCAAAGGCGTGTGCGTGCTCGCCAAGCGGCATGGCCAGGCGGAGACCGCCTTCCTGACCGGCCTGCTGCACGACATAGGGAAGATCGCCCTGGACACCTGCTTCCCCGAGATCTATGCGGAGGTGCTCCAGAAGGTTGCCGAAGGCGCCCATTTCGTGGATGCGGAGCGGGCAGTGCTCGGCCTCGACCACGCCGAGGCCGGCGCCCTCCTCGCGGCGGAATGGTCCTTCCCCCAGACCATCGTGGAGGTCATCCGCGACCACCACGAACCCAAGCCCGAAGACTTCCTCCCCAACCTCATCCACCTGGCGGATCTGCTCGTGCGGACGCGCATCCCCATGGGCCCTGCGGACGCGCGCCTGATGATCAGCCTGGACGAGCTGCCCGCCTTCAAGGCCGTCCTTGCCGGTGCCCTGCACAAGGATCTGGATGTGGAGCGGCTGACCTTCTCCATCGACGACGAGGTGGATCACGCCCTGGCCTTCGTCGAAGCGGCATTCCAGGCCTGAGGGACGACCATGACTGCGACGATCCGGATCCTGGTGGTGGACGACAGCCCGTTCATGCGGAAATCCCTGCAGAAGATGCTGGAGGAGGCCCCCGACCTGCGGGTGGTGGCCACCGCGCGCGATGGCGTCGATGCCCTGGAGAAGATCCAGGAGCACAAACCCGACATCGTCACCCTCGACATCGAGATGCCGCGCATGGACGGCCTCACCTGCTTGAAGAAGATCATGGCGGACCATCCCATGCCCGTGCTGATGGTCTCGAGCCTCACCCAGGAGGGCGCCCAGGCCACCCTGGATGCCCTCTCCATCGGGGCCCTCGACTTCATCCCCAAGGAGAGCAGCTTCGCCAGCATGAGCATCCTTCAGATCCAGCACGATCTGCAGGAGAAGGTGCGCCGGCTGGCCACCAGCCCCCGGTTCCACCGGCCCCCCGGCGGAGCACCCCACCCGGCCTCTCCCGCGGCCGCCCCGGCCCCGGTGAAACCGGTCGCGGCCCCTCCCGTGCGGGCAGCGGTACCCGCCGGCACCTCCCTTCCGGGCACCCCCCAGGCCGACCTGCTGGTGCTCGGCAGTTCCACCGGCGGCCCCAAAGCCCTGCAGGACATCCTACCGGCCCTTCCGGCCAGCCTTCCGGTCCCCTGCCTCATCGTCCAGCACATGCCCAGCACCTTCACCAAGCCCTTCGCAGACCGCCTGGACGGCCTCTGCCAGGTGCATGTCAAGGAAGCCGAGCAGGGCGAGCCCCTCAAGGCCGGCACGGTCTACATCGCCCCGGGCGGCCTCCACATGACCTACGGGACCAGGACCCCCAAGGGCTGCATCGAGCTGAGCTCCGAGCCCGTATCCTCCCTGCACCGGCCCAGCGTGGATGTGCTCTTCATGAGCGTGGCCGAGCTCTTCCACGGGCAGGCCCTCGCCACCATCCTCACGGGCATGGGCGCGGACGGCGCCAAGGGCATGGAGCAGCTCAAGCGCAAGGGTGCCCATACGCTGGCCGAGGCCGAGGAATCCTGCGTGGTGTACGGCATGCCGCGCGCCGCCGTGGAGCGGGGCTGCGTGGATCTCGTGGCACCCCTCCCCGACATCGCCGGCCACATCCGGCGCCACTTCCGGATCTGATGACCGGCTCCATTCCCCTCACCCCGGCGGTCCTCGCCTCCCTGAGGATCCCGGCCGCCACGGCCCCTTCCGCCGTCGCGCTGCTGAAGGCCCTGGTGGGACAGACCCTCGAAGCCACCCTGGAATCCACCGGACCGGAGGGGTTACACCTCCGCCTGGCGGACGGCAAGGAGCTGGTGGCCGAAGGCAACCTGCCCTTTCCCGCCGGCAGCGCCCTCGCCCTGAAGGCCCTTCCCCTGCCCAGCGGTGCGGGCATCCGGCTCCAGGTGGTCCGCGCCACGCCGCCGCCGGCCTCGCCGCTGCTGCATCCCCTCACTCAGGGGGAGGCCGCCCCCCTGCTGGCCCGCCTTCAGGCGCCTGGCGCGGCCCTGGAGCCCCTCGCCGCCCTGTTCCGCGCCCTGATGCCGGCCGGGGCCGCCGACCAACCCGAGAGCTGGTCCGGCTGGCTGAAGGAGGCGCTGCGCGCCCTGTCCGATCCCGCCGCCTCGCCGGCCGAGGCCACCTTCCACCGCCTCCAGGCCCGGGAGGGCACCGGCTGGTTCGAGCTGCCCCTGCCCTGGGCCGTGGGCGCCGAACCGCTGCGTCTCTGGATCGAGGCCGATCGAGACGCCGGCCCCGAGGAGGGGAAGGAGCCGGTCCATCGCGTCTTCCTCAGCGTCCCCTTCAGCGCCCTGGGAGATGTGCGCCTGGGACTCGAGCAGCGAGCGGCGGGCCTGCGGGCCCGGCTCTGGCTGCAAGATCCCACCAAACTCGCCGCCCTCCGTCCAGCCCTGGAGGCAGCGTTAGCCACCCTGGGCCGTCCCGTCGACCTCCAGATCCTGCCCCTGCCCGATCCGGCCCCGGACCTGCGGGCCCTCGCGGGAGGAACGCCGCTCTCGGCCCTGGGCTGATGTTGGATTGAGGTTGGATTGAGGTTGGATTGACGCGGGTTGACCGGCGTCAGCCCTTCCGCAGCTGCTTCATCAGCCTCGGCAGGCGGTTCAGGGCGGCCTGGGCCTCGGTCCATTCCCGGTGGGGACGCGCCGGGAAGCCCGTGACGAAGCTGCCCTCCGGCAGGCTCTTGGCCACCACGCTGTTGCCGCCCACCACGCTGCGGCTGCCGATCTCGATGTGGCCCACCACGCCCACCTTGCCCGCCAGCGTGACGAAGTCGCCCAGCTTCGTGGAACCGCTGATGCCCGTCTGGCTCACCAGCAGGCAGTGGTTCCCCACCTGCACATTGTGGCCCACCTGCACCTGGTTATCGATCTTGGTGCCCGTCCCGATGCGTGTGGGGCCCAGCACCCCGCGGTCGATGCAGACGCAGGCGCCGACCTCCACATCGTCGCCCAGCTCCACCCAGCCCACCTGGGGGATCTTGGCGTGCCGGCCCTCCACCAGCACATACCCATAGCCGTCGCTGCCCACCACCGAATTGGCGTGGACGACCACGCGGTTCCCCAACCGCGTCCGGCGGTAGAGCACCACACCGGGGAACAGCTCGCAGCCGTCGCCCAGCACGCAGTCATCGCCGAGGTGGGCGCCCGGGTGAACGATGCAGCCCTTTCCCAGCACCGTGCGCGCGCCCACCGTGGCGCCAGGGGCGATGCGGCAGCCCGGTCCCGCCACCGCCGTGGGATGCACCGGCGCATCACCCCATTCGGGGGCCGGTTCGGGATGCAGCCAGCCGATGGCCTGGGCGAAGGCCCAGTAGGGATGCTTCACCCGCAGCACCGGGAGATCGCCCAGCTCCGCCGTCGCGTCGGCGAAGATCAGGCCCGCGGCGCTCCCCTTGGCTTTGGCAGCGTATTTGGGGTTGGCGAGGAAGGACACGGAGCCCGCGCCGGCCTCTTCCAGGGGCTTCACTTCGGAAATGACGCGATCCGGGGGACAATGGTCGAGGTGGCCATCCAGACGCCCTGCCAAGTCCTGGGCTGTGATGATCGGCATGGCGCTCTCCTATTCAGTCTTCAGTCTTCAGTCTTCAGTCTTCAGTCTTCAGTCTTCAGTTTCCAGTCATCCGTGCGGAATCCATCATGCATCCAGTTCTTTTTGAGATAGGTTCGTTCCCCCTGGGCACCTACGGGCTGCTACTGGCCATCGCCTTTTTCGCCGGCACGGCCCTGGCCAAGCGGCAGGGCAGGCTCGACGGCCTGGCCCCCGCCGCCATCACGGACCTGGCCATCGCCATGCTCATCGCGGCCATCGTCGGGTCCAAGCTGCTCATGGTCGTGGTGGATCTGATCAACGGCGCGCCGCTGCGCGAGGTCTTCTCCCTGGGCACGCTGCGCGCCGGCGGCGCCATCCATGGTGGCATCATCGCCGCCACGGCCGTGTTCTTCTGGAAGCTCCGGAAGGGCCAGGGCCTCCCCCTGCGGATCACGGGCGATGCCCTGGTGCCCGGCGTTGCCCTGGGGCAGGCCATCGGGCGCCTGGGCTGCTTCTCCGCCGGCTGCTGCTACGGCACCGAAAGCCACGCCTCCTGGGCCACGACCTTCACGGATCCCCTGGCCCACGCCTTCAGCGGCACGCCCCTCGGCATTCCGCTCCATCCGGTTCAGCTCTACAACACCGCCGCCAATCTGGCGGTCATGGCCGTCCTGCTGCTGGCCCGTCCGAAGCGGGCCTTCCAGGGCCAGATCTTCGCCCTGTACTTCCTGGTGGAGGGCCTGGGCCGTGTCATCACCGAGACCTGGCGGGGCGACATCGACCGTGGCACGGGCTGGCTGGGCTGGGCCTGGCTCAGCACGGGGCGCCTCACGGGGGTTGCCTTCATGATGCTGGGCCTGGGCCTGTGGATCTTCTGGAACCGCCGCAAGGGGACGACATGATGCAGCTCATCGCCGAGGACGGCGCGCCACGCCTGGACCGCTTCCTCGCGGACCGCTTCCCCGAGATCCCCCGCGCCCGTTGGGATGCCCATGTCCGGCTGGGCGGGATCAAGGTGAACGGAGAGCCGGTGACCAAGGGCGGCGTGAGGCTGCGACCGGGCGACCGGGTCGAGACCGAGCTTCCGGTGATCCCGGTGCCGGCCGCGCACCTGGAGGCCGAGGCCATCGACCTGCCCTCCCTGTTCGAGGACGCCCACCTCTGGATCGTCGACAAGCCCGCGGGCATGGTCGTGCATCCGGGCCCCGGTCATGCCGGAGGCACCATCGTGAACGCCCTGCTCCATCGCCTCAAGACGCCGGTGCTGCTCGAGGCCATTGAGGGGAAATCAGAGGAGACCGAAGAAGAAACCGGGGAACTGGCCGAAGATGTGGCCACGGGCTGGCCGGGCCTCGTCCACCGCCTCGACCGCTACACCACGGGCTGCCTCTGCCTGGCCAAGACCGCCGAGGCCCAGCGCGCCATCCAGGCCCAGTTCAAGGACCGCACCGTGGAGAAGCGCTACCTGGCCCTGGTACGCCATTCCCCGCGCCTGCCCCAGCTGGGCAGCCTGCTCATCGATGAGCCCATCGCCCGCCACAAGCAGGACCGCCTCCGCATGGTGGTGGCCGAGGGCGGGCGCCCCGCCCAGACCCGCATCCGCGTGCTGGCCCGCACCACGAGCATCGCCCTCGTGGAGTGCGAGCTGCTCACGGGCCGCACCCACCAGATCCGCGTCCACCTCGCCCACCTGAGGGCCCCGCTCATGGGCGATCCCCTCTACGGCGGCCCGGGCCGCTGGAAGGATGTGGACGGCGAAGCCCTGCTGCTGCCCCACCCGGCCCTGCACGCCTGGAAGCTCTCCGTGGATCACCCGGAAACCGGGGTGCGCATCCACGCGGAAGCCCCCATTCCCGAGGCCTTCCGGGCCCTGGCCGCCTCTTTGGGCTTGCCAGGGTACTGAGGCGGGCGCATCCTCGCGGTGAATCCCGAGGACCCCATGTTTGCCACCGCCTGCTTCGCCGATCCGTCCGTCCTGGAACGGTGGATGAAGACCTACCCCTTCCTGCCGGGCGCGGTGTTTGCCGGCCTTTGCCTGATCGTATTGATCGTGGTGGCCCTGCCGCGGATCCAGTCCTGGCATCGCGGTCGGAACCGCCCGGTGCTGACCCCCGTACAGGTCGAAGAACTGCTGCAGGGCCCGGGCGTCCTGATCGTGGACCTGCGGAGTCCCGAGGCCTTCCGCGGGGGCCACATCCGGGGCAGCCTGCATGTCCCCTTCCCGGACCTCACCCGGCGCTTCGAAGTCCCGGATCCGGCCGCCAAGCGGGCGCTCGTCCTGGTGGACGAGACCGATGTCCTCTCCCACCAGGCCCTCGACCTCCTCCTGGCCCGGGGGTTCCGCTGGATCTATGTCCTCAAGGGCGGCCTGAAGGCCTGGCGCGGCGACAGCCGGCCCCTGGCGAAGTAGTCACTTCCCCGAATCGCCCGCCAGGGCCGCCGTGGCCTGGCTCTGGAACGCGAGGTGGGTGATCCACCACCGCTTCCCGTCCCAGGCGCACTGCAGCGCGTTGATGCCCGTGTACATCGCGGGCCCGTCGGCGGTGAGACGGATGTCATAGGGAGACCAGACCTGGGCGACTCCGTCCTGCTTCTGGACGGACACGGCCGTGCTCCGTTCAAAGAACCCCTTCTCCCACTGGGGAATGGCAAAGGACAGGAAGGCCTCCAGTTCCAGGGGGCGCAGGAAGGCCCCGTGCTCCGGGTGCCGGGCCGCCACCATCAGGCGGGCCTGGGGATGGAACAGCGCCCGGATCTTCTCGATGTCCCGCTTCTGGTCCTTCGGCCCCGAGATGAAGGCGTAGAGCGAAGCCGTGAGCGCCTCGGGGGTCCCGACCTCGGCCGGACCCAGGTCCGCCCGGACCACCTCCTTGATGGGATTCGAGCTGCGGGGCGCGGGCTTGGCGGGCTCGGCCGTCGGTTTGGGCAGCGGCTTGGGCAGCGGCCCCTGGGCCGGCAGGGATGGAGCACCGAGGACCAAGGCGCCGAGGCACAGGACGAAGCGGATCATGGAACCTCCCGTGGAGACGACTGTGTCATGCCTCGTCGGTTTCAGGGAGCCCCCAGCGATCCCACAGCAGCAGCAGCAGCAGGCCTGGAATGGCCGCCGCGGCGCAGACGGGGAAGTAGAGCTTCCAGCCATAGGACTCCGCCATGAAGCCCGTGAGGCCGCCGAAGACCGTGCGGGGCAGGGCCGTCAGGGCGCTGAAGAGGGCGTATTGGGTGCCCGTGTATGAACGGTTGCAGCTGCCCATGAGCAGCGCCACCAGCGCGCTGCCACCCATGCCGTAGGCCAGATTCTCCAGGGTGTTCGCCGCCACCAGCAGGGGCAGGTGCCGGCCCAACATGGAGATGGCCCAGAAGCCCAGGATGCTGCCCGCCTGGACGAAGCCGCAGATCCAGAGGGCTTTGCGAAGGCTCATGCGCATGAGCATCCACCCGCCGATCAAGCCGCCCAGGATGATGGCCACCATGGCGGTGGTCTTCTGCACCGTGCCGATCTGCATCTTGGTGAAGCCCATGCCCCGCATCAGGAAGGGCATGGTCATGGCTTCCGCCAGCCAGTCTCCCAGTTTGTAGAACACCGCAAAGGCCAGGAGGTAGCCGATGCCCTTGCGCTGAAGCAGGTCCCGGAGGGGGCCGGAGACGGCCTCCTGCAAGGAGCGGGGCGCCTGGGCCACCGCATCCGTGTTCATGGCCAGCCAGGTGCCGACCATCCCCAGCAAGGTGAGACCGGCCATGCCCAGGTAGGTCACGCGCCAGCCGAAGACCTGGGCCAGGATCATGGCCAGGCCTCCGCTCACCAGCATGGCCACGCGGTAGGCGGCGATGTGGATGCTGTTGCCCAGCCCCAGGTGCTTCTGGTCCAGGGCCTCGGCCCGCCAGGCATCCACGGCGATGTCGAAGGTGGCGCTGGTGACGGCCACGGCCAGGGCCAGGATCACCACGCGCAGGAGGTCCAGGTGCGGCTCGCTGAGCGCCAGCAGGGCCAGGGCCACCGCCATGGCCCCCTGCATGGCCAGCATCCAGCCCCGCCGCCGGCCGAATCCCGGCAGGGCGTAGCGATCCAGGAAGGGCGCCCAGAACACCTTCAGGCTGTAGGGCAGCGTCACGAAACTGAAGAGCCCGATGGTGGCGAGACTCAGTCCTTCATCCGTCATCCAGGCCTTCAGCGTCGAGCCCGTGAGGAAGAGCGGAAGGCCCGACGCGAAGCCGAGGAGCAGGAGGACGGCGTATTGGCGGGGCTTCATTCCACCAGCCTAACCGGAGCGGCGCTCAAGGCGCCTCGCCCCCGTGGGTGTGCAGGTCGTGGACCATATGGCCGCCCTGGTGCCCCGTGCGGAACAGCGCGGCCACCCCCAGGGCGCTGACCAGCAGCCAGAGCAGGAACAGGAACCGGGCCAGGGCCGGGGAAAGGCTCCAGTGACGGAACCGGACCAGCCCGTGATACCCGAGCCAGGTGGCCATCAGGCAGCCGAAGATGGCCACGGTCCACTGCGCCGACACCTGGTGCTGCTCCAGGGCCGCCCTCAGTTCCGGCGTCCGGTGGGCGAGGTTCTCCGCGGCCTCCCCTGTCGCCAGGGCCGCCAGCGCCCCCAGGAGGCCCAGCAGGAGCAGGAGCAGCGCCGAGGCATGGATTCCCCGGCGCTGGGCCGGCCGGAGGCCCCCCAGCACGAAGAGCAACGGAGCGGTCGCCAGCAGGGCGATGGGAAAGTGCACGATCGCAGGGTGGAGGTGATTCAGGGGAGGCATGGCGGCTCCGGGGGAGGAGGCCCGGCCGGGATCCATCGGCGGCGTCCCCGGGCCTCTCCCGAGCATGGACTCATCAGAGGGGAGGGGGCCAGATCCGAGGTTCGGGATTGTTCATCCGGCCCAGGAAGGGGCTCCTTGCAGCGAAGCGGAGCGAGGCCCCCCGGACAGCATCAATCCGCGAGGGTGCTGAGATCTCCCGGATCCTGGCCCAGGGCCTCGGCCCGGAGGGCGCGGCGGACGATCTTGCCGGAGCGGGTCTTGGGCAGGCTGGCCCGGATCTCGATCTCGCTGGGCATGGCGATGCCGCCCAGGTCTTCACGGACATGATCCTTGAGGCTGGCGATGAGGCCCGGCCCTGTGGATACACCCGCCTTCACGACCACGAAGGCCATGATGCGCTCGCCCTTGATGGGATCGGGCAGACCCACCACGGCACTCTCGGCCACGGCGGGGTGGCGGATGAGCGAACCTTCCACATCGGCGGTGCCAATGCGGTGGCCCGCCACATTCAGCACATCGTCGGCCCGGCCCAGCACGGCGATGTAGCCGTCGGCATCCTTCACCGCGACATCGCCCGCGCTGTAGCAGCCGGGAATGTCCTTCCAGTAGTCCTCGTAGCGCTTGTGGTCGTTCCAGATCGTGCGGAGCATGTAGGGCAGCGGGAACTTCACCACCAGCAGGCCGCCCTGGCCGTCGGGCACGGGCGAACCGTCCCGGTTCACCACCGCGAGCTGCGCGCCGGGAAGGGCCTTGCCGGCCTTGCCGGGCCGGGCCTCGAAGGTGGGCAGGGTGCCGATGACCGGCCCCGCGATTTCGGTCTGCCACCAGTTGTCCACCACCTGGCCATTCCCCTGCCCCACCAGGTGCTTCTGGGCCCAGCGGTGGGCTTCCGGGTTCAGGGGCTCGCCGGCGCAGGCCATGAGCCGGAGCTTGCTGAGATCGAACTTCCCGGGAGCTTCCGATCCGTGGCTCATCCACATGCGGACGGCGGTGGGGGCGGTGAACATCACATTGACCCCGAAGCGCTCGCAGATCTCCCAGGTGACCTCGGGGCTGGGGTAGTCCGGCGCGCCCTCACGGCAGAGGATCGTGGCGCCGATGCTCATGGGGCCGTAGACGATGAAGCTGTGGCCCACCACCCAGCCGATGTCCGAAGTGCTCCAGTAGATGTCGCGTTCCTGGATCTGGTAGAAGGCCCTGCTCAGGTAGTTCACCCCCACCAGGTAGCCCCCCGTGGTGTGGACGACGCCCTTCGGCTTCCCCGTCGTCCCACTGGTGTAGAGGATGAACAGGGGATGCTCGGAATCCACCATTTCCGGGTCGCAGTGAATCTCGCGCCCCTGCTGGATGTCGTAGAAGTCCTTCTCGCGCTCGCTGGCGAAGGTCACGGGGGCGTCGCCGGGGCGGGAGCCCCGCCGGTGCACGATGACATGGTCCACCGAGGACAGGTCGCGCACAGCCTCATCGACGATGGGCTTGAGGGCGATGGCCTTGCCCCGGCGATAGGTGAAGTCCGAGCAGACCACCACCTTGGCCCCGGCATCCTCGATGCGGGTGCGCAGGGCCAGCGCCCCCATGCCCGCGTAGACCACGCTGTGGATGGCACCGATGCGGGCGCAGGCCAGCATGGAGATGATGCCCTCGGGCGTGAGGGGCATGTAGAGGATCACGCGATCCCCCTTCTTCACGCCCAGGCGTTTGAGCGTGTTCGCAAAGCGGTTCATCTCCCGGTAGAGCCGGTTGTAGGTGTAGGCCCGCTCGTCGCCGTCCTCCCCCACCCACAGCAGCGCGGCCTTGTTGCGGCGGTCGCTGTGCACATGGCGATCAATGCAGTTCACCGTGGCGTTGAGCTTTCCGCCGATGAACCAGGCGTGGTCGGGCGCCTTGAACTGGAAGACTTCCGTCCAGGGTTCATGCCAATCCAGGGCCCTGGCCTTGTCGCCCCAGAAGGCCGCGGGATCCTCCTCGGCCAGGGCGCGCTCCACCTCGTAGTTGATGGCGGCCTGCTTGGCCAGCCAACCCCGCATGGGAATCGCCGCCTCGCCCTTCTGCAGCGCCTCGATGGTCTTCTGCTGGGTAATGCTGATTTCCACATCGCTCATGGAAGACTCCGAGAACGGGGTGAGGTGGATTGGATTGGATAGGTTGGGAGGGAAGGTAGCACGGCCCCGGGACCGGAGGATGGGAAACGATGACGGTGATCACAGCTACACTTGCCCCGGAGTTCCCCATGTCCAAGCCCGCGAGCACCTCCGCCTCCTACGACCTGCATCCGAGCGTGGCCTATGTCCAGAGCATCCTGGCCAACCTGGAGGCGAAGACCGGGCACACCCTGGAGGCCTGGGTGGCGCGGGTGAGGGCCGAAGGTCCGGCCGAGGCCAAGGCCCGTCTGGCCTGGCTGAAGGCGCAGGGCCTCGGCACCAATCAAGCCGGGTTCGTGGCCCAGCGGGCCGCGGCCGCGCCGGGCCACGCCTTTGACGACACGCCGGAAGGCTACCTGGCCGCGGCGCCCGGGTATGTGGATGCCCAGTACGGCGGGAAGAAGGCGCACCTCCGTCCCCTGTTCGAGCAGGCCGTCGCGCTGGTCCGGAGCCTCGGGAAGGAGGTGAGGGTCTGTCCCTGCGAGACCCTCGTCCCCTTCTACCGGAACCATGTCTTCGCCGAGATCAGGCCCTTCGTCTCCCGCCTGGACCTGGGTCTCGCCCTGGGCGATCCCGCCACCGTGAGGGATCCCTCCGGCCGCCTCAAGGACACCGGCGGCTTCAAGAAGAAGGACCGCCTCACCCACAAGCTCGAGCTCTCGTCGGAAGCCGATCTGGCCGTGGCCCTGCCCTGGCTGGTGAAGGCCTTCGAGCGGGACGGGAAGTAGCCCGCGGAGGGCTTCAATACCGGCTTGCGAGCTCCAGGGCCGCGACATCTTCTCCTGACAAGGTCAGCGACGCGGCCCGGAGCAGGCTGCCCAGCTGGTCCAGGGAGGTGGCGCTGGCGATGGGGGCGGTGACCCCGGGCCGGGCCATGAGCCAGGCCAGCGAGACTTCCGCAGGCTTCGCCCCGTGCCGGGAGGCCACTTCATCAAGCGCCCGGAGGATGCGGAAGCCCCGCTCGTTGAGGTAGGCCTTGACCCCGCCCCCCCGCGGGCTCAGCCCCAGATCGGCTTCACTCCGGTATTTGCCGCTGAGGAACCCCCGGGCGAGGCTGTAGTAGGTGATGATCCCGAGCCCCTTGGCCATCGACAGGTCGCGCAGGGCGCCGTCGTAGCTCTTGCGGTCGTACAGGTTGTATTCCGGCTGCAGGATCTCGTAGCGCGGCAGGCCCTTCTCCTCGGCCACCTCCAGGGCCGCGCGCAGCTGGGTCGCGTCGAAGTTCGAGGCGCCGATGGCCCGCACCTTGCCCGCCGCGATCAGCTTCTGATAGGCCGCAAGCGTCTCCTCGTGCGGCGCCTCCGGGTCGTATTTGTGGGACAGGTAGACATCGAGGTGGTCGGTCTGGAGGCGGCGCAGGGAATCCTCCACCGCGCGCTCGATCCAGGCCGCCGACAGCCCCTTCCGGCCTGGCGCCATCTCCATGCCGACCTTGGTGATCAGGGTGATCCGGTCGCGGCAGCCGCGGGTCCGCATCCACTCGCCGATGATCGTCTCGGATTCGCCGCCTTGGTTCCCGGGCTTCCAGATCGAGTACACATCGGCGGTGTCGACCGTCTCGAAGCCCGCACCGGTGAAGCGATCAAGGATGTCGAAGGAGGTTTGCCTGTCGGCGGTCCAGCCGAACACATTGCCGCCGAAGACCAGCGGCGAGATCGAGAGGCCGGTCCGGCCCAGGGGTCGCTTGGCGTGCGTCATGGAAACCTCCGAAGGTCCGCGCCGAAGGGCGAGGCGGATATGGGACAGATTAGGCTCAACCGGAGGAACGCGGCCCAGGCGGTCGGCGCCTAGGGAATCGCCACATTCACGCGGACGATCTTCAGCACACGGCCCAGGTCCTCCGGGGCCAACCCCACCAGGAAACCCCGGCTGCCACCGTTGAGGTAGATGCGGTCCAGGTCGAAGATCGTGGCCTCGGCATGGATGGGCATGGCCTTTTTCGTGCCGAGAGGGCTGGTGCCACCCACCAGGTAGCCGCTGTGGCGGTTGGCCACCTCGGGCTTGCAGGGCTGCACGGCCTTCGCGCCGATCTGGCGCGCCAGTTCCTTGGTGCTCACCTCGCGGTCGCCGTGCATGAGGATGATGAGCGGTGCCGCGCGGTCGTCCTCCATCACGAGGGTCTTGATGACCGCGTGTTCCGCCACGCCCAGCTCCCGGGCGCTCACCGCCGTACCGCCGTGGTCCTCGTAGCGGTAGAGGTGCTCGGTGTAGGCGATGCCTGCCTGCTTCAGGAGCCGGGTGGCATTCGTTGACGGGGCCTTGGACATGGCTCCATGATTCCACGACTCGGCAGGCGGCGACCGTCTCCTGCGCTGGAGGCGGCATGAGCGATGCAGGACTTCGTGGCGGCACCATCCTCGTGACCGGCGCGGGCCGCGGGCTGGGCCGGGAGGTGGCCCTGAGACTGGCCGCCCGGGGGTTCACCGTGATCACGGGCATGCGGCGGCCAGAGCCGCTCCATGACCTGGAAGTGCTGGCTTTGAATGTGGCGGACGAGGCCTCGATCCTGGCCGCGGCGGCCGAAGTGAAGGCCCACCACGGGCACCTGGACGCCCTGGTGAACAACGCCGGCATCCTGTTGGATGGCGCCACGGGGGTGATGGAGCTGGAGGCCGACACCCTCCGCCGCACCCTGGAGACCAATGCCCTGGGTCCGCTGCGCATGGCCCAGGCCTTCGCGCCGCTCATGCCAAGGGGGGACGCATCGTGAATGTGAGCAGCGAGGGCGGCTCCCTATCCGCCCCCGCCGCCTGGGCTCCGGGCTACTGCATCTCCAAGACCGCCCTCAACGCCGTCACGGTCCAGCTGGCCGAGGCCCTCAAGCCCCGCGGCATCGCCGTGAACGCCGTCTGCCCCGGCTGGGTGCGCACCGACATGGGCGGCGCCGAGGCGCCCCGCAGCCTCGAGGAAGGCGCAAACAGCATCCTGTGGCTGCTCCTCCAGGCCGGCCCCGACCTCACGGGCGGGTTCTGGCGAGATGGGGAGCGGATCGCCTGGTAAAGCCCGGGGCAATCGCTCCTATCCTTATGGACCTGCTGGGGTTTTGGAACCCGCAAGCTGGACAGGCCCCCTCCCGGAACGCATATTGGGGCGTGCTTGGTTTCCCCGGCACCCGCCCCGTCCCATGCGCTGCATCGGTTCCAGAGGAGGGTGCCTTGTGAGCTTCACGGCCTCTGCCGTGAAGCGGCTGGTCATCCACCCAGGGAGGCATCCGCATGGAACGCTACGGCCAAAAGCTCGAACCCAGTGGCAGGAAGCGGGTGAATGTGCCCTTCCGGGGCGTACGCCTCCTGCGGAATCCCATGTACACCAAGGGCACCGCCTTCACCCAGGAGGAGCGCCTGGCCCTCGGCCTCGAAGGCTTGCTGCCCCACGCCGTCACCACCCTCGACCAGCAGGCCCGGCGGGTCTATGCCAGCATCCAGTGCAAGCCCGATCCCCTGGAGAAGTACATCGGCCTGGCAGCTCTGCAAGATCGCAATGAGCACCTGTTCTACCGGGTCCTGATCGACCACATCCAGGAGTTCCTCCCCATCGTCTACACGCCCACAGTGGGCCGGGCCTGCCAGGAATTCAGCCACATCTTCCGACGGGCCCGGGGCATCTGGATCACGCCGGAGCACCGCGGTCACATCGCCGAGGTGCTCCGGAACGCGCCCTTCGAGGACATCCGGCTGATCGTCGTCACGGACAACGAGCGCATCCTGGGCCTCGGCGACCAGGGCGTGGGTGGCATGGGCATCCCCATCGGGAAGCTCGCGCTCTACACGGCGGCGGCGGGCATCCCGCCCTGGCAGACCCTGCCCGTGAGCCTGGATGTGGGCACGGACAACCTCGACCTGCTGGAGGACGAGTTCTACCTGGGCTGGCGGGCGCCGCGACTCCGGGGCCCGGAATACGACACGCTGGTGGACGAGTTCGTCCATGCGGTGAAGCTCTGCTTCCCGAAGGCCCTCCTCCAGTGGGAGGACTTCAAGAAGTTCAACGCCTTCCGCCTGCTCGAGCGCTACCGAAAAACCCTCACCTCCTTCAACGACGACATCCAGGGCACTGCCGCCGTGGGCGTGGCCGCCCTGATCGCCGGGGCCCGGGCCACGGGGATCCCCCTCCGCCAGCACCGCATTCTCTTCCTCGGCTCCGGCGCCGCCGGGATCGGCATCGCCCGGCTCATGCGCACGACGCTCCGGCGCGAAGGCCTTGATGGGGAGGACTTGACTGCGGCCATGGCCAACCTCGATGTCCAGGGCCTCCTCGTGGAGGACGATCCGGGGCTCGATCCCCTCCAGCGGGAGTTCGCCTGGCCGGTGGACCTGGCTGAGAAGATGGGCCTGGGCCGGGGTCAGAAGCGGGACCTGCTGTCGGTGGTCCGCGCCTTCAAGCCCACCATGTTGATCGGGACCTCGGGAACCGCAGGGGCCTTCACCGAGGAGGCCATCCGGGAAATGGCCTGCCATGCCGAGCGCCCCATCGTGCTGCCCATGTCGAACCCCACGAGCAAGTGCGAGGCCAAGCCGAAGGATGTGCTGGCCTGGACGGATGGCCGCGCCCTGGTGGCCACGGGGAGCCCCTTCGACCCGGTGATCCATGCCGGCCGGGAGCATCGCATCGGCCAGAGCAACAATGTCTTCGTCTTCCCAGGCGTGGGCCTGGGGATCATGGTCGCCGAGGCCCGGGAGGTGACCGATGGCATGTTCACCGCCGCCGCCCGGCAGCTCGCGCAGGAGGCCCGCGCCGACGACCTCGAGGCCGGGAGCCTCTTCCCGCCCGCGAGCCGGATCCGCGAGGTGACGGCCCAGGTGGCGGCGGCCGTGGTCCGCGAGGCCCGCGAAGCGGGCGTGGCGAACCGCATCCTGGAGGACGCCCGGATTCCCGGGGCCATCGCCGAGGCGATGTGGAACCCCGCCTACCTTCCCGCTGACCCTGCTCCAGTAAGTGCTGCGGAAGCCGACCGCTCGATGCCCGCGCTCGTCTGAGCGATCACGCCCCTTCGAAGGCCCGGAACCGCGTGCCGTCAGGCACCTCGATCCCGAAGGTCTCCCGGAGGGTGGGGATCACTTCCTCCGGCGTCAGTTCGCGGCCCTCCACGCGGGGGCCGCGAATCTCGGCGTAGGCGCGGTTGCGGAGGATGCGTCGGACCTCCGGGCCCGGCAGCTGGGCGGTGAGGGTGCGGACGAAGCGGGACTCCGGGTGCGTGGAGGTGTAGTGGTTCGCCATTTCAAAATCCACGGGGAACTGGGGTTCTGACTGGAAGGCGTAGAGGTCGGTCCAGGCCTCTTCGTGGCGGGACTGGAGCACGCGGAGCCCGCCCTCCTCGGCCACCCGGTAGGCATTCTGGAACTGGCCGTGCTGCTCACCATCCATGGCCACGGGCCAGAGCAGGCCCTCGCCGCCGAAGCCCACATCGCAGAGCCAGAAGTCCCCCTCCAGGCGGATCACCAGCAGCATATGGGTGCGGGGCAGCACCCCGGGCGCGCCCAGCCGCACCCGGGCCTCGCAGGGGATGGCCTCGAAGCCGAGGGTCTTCAGCACGGCGAGGAACAGCGTGTTGTGCTCGAAGCAGTAGCCCCCCCGGCGGCGCCGCACCAACTTGTCCTGGAGCGAGGCCAGGTCGAGCCGGATGGGCAGGCCCATCTGGATGTCCAGGTTCTCGAAGGGGATGGCGGTGGCGTGGGCGAAGTGGAGGCCACACAGGGTGTCCAGGCGCGGGGTCGTCTCGCCACCGAACCCGATCCGTTGCAGGTAGGCGTCCAGGTCGAGGTCAGCGGCCATGTCCGGCCTCCCATGCGGCCAGGTTCCGCCGGATCTGGGCGGCGTGGATCTCCAGGTGCGCCCCGTAGCTGCGGAGCCAGTCATCGGTGCCGTACGGGCCGCTTTGGGTGTGCCGCCCCATGCGCCCCCAGGCTTCCTCTGGAAGCCCGGCCAGCATGGACGCCGTGTGGGCGCGGACGGCCCCGATCAGGGTCAGGGCCAGCTCCGGATCCGCCGCATGGTAGTCGAACCGTCGGGCCCAGGCGTTCTCGTCATAGCCCACGATCAGGGGCTCCGACTCCGCCAGCAGGAGGCGGATGCGGATGGCCGCGTAGGTTTCCGAATCCGCGCAGTGGATCAGGACCTCCTGGGCGCTCCAACGCCCCTCCCCCGGCCGCCAGATCCGGGCCTCTCTGGGCACCTCCTCCCAGGCCCGCCGGAGGAGGGCGGGCCCCTCCGCGTAGCGGCGGAGGAAGGATTCCCGGGCAGCAGCGTCGAAGGGCATGGGACACCTCACCCCCAGCATGGCGCGGTGGCGATGAAATTTGGCGCGGGGGCAGTGAAATTGAAGCCTCAATTTGCGAGGCAATCGTGTTTTCATGGGGGCCTCCCCCGGAGGTCCCATGCGCATCCCGACGGCATGCCTCGCCCCATCTCTGGTCGCCCTGTCCCTGGCGGCCCTGCCCCTGCGGGCCGGCGACCGCGTCACGGGCCGGGCCTTCGCCACGCGCTCCGAAGTGGCGGCCCAGCACGGCATGGCCTGCACCAGCCAGGCCCTGGTGACCCAGATTGCCCTGGATGTCCTCAAGCAGGGCGGCTCCGCTGTGGACGCGGCCATCGCCGCGGATGCGGCCCTGGGCCTCATGGAACCCACGGGCAGCGGCATGGGCGGCGACCTCTACGCCATCGTGTGGGACGCGAAAACCAAGAAGCTGCACGGCCTCAACGCCAGCGGACGCTCCCCGAAATCGCTCGGCCTCGAGCACTTCAAGAAGCTGGGCCTCAAGCACATTCCGCCCCACGGCCCCCTGCCCGTGAGCGTGCCGGGCTGCGTGGACGGCTGGTTCGAGCTGCACCGGAAATTCGGCAAGCTGCCCATGACCCAGGTGCTGGCGCCCGCCATCCGCTACGCCAAGGAGGGCTTCCCCGTCAGCGAGCTCATCGCCTACTACTGGGACCGCAGCGTGCCCGTGCTGGGCAAGTACCCGGGCTTCCTCGACACCTTCACGGTGGACGGCAAGCGCGGGCCGAAGAGCGGCGAAGTCTTCCGCAATCCGCGCCTGGCGAAGACGCTGGAGATCCTCGGGAAAGAAGGCCGCGACGCCTTCTACAAGGGCGAGATCGCCCGCAAGATCGACGCCTACATGAAGGCCCAGGGCGGCTTCCTCAGCTACGAGGATCTGGCCGCCCACCATTCGGACTGGGTCGAGCCGGTCAGCGTCACCTACCGCGGCTACGAGGTGTGGGAGCTGCCCCCCAACGGCCAGGGCATCGCCGCCCTGCAGATGCTGAACATCCTTGAAGGCTACGACTTCTCGAAGATCCCCTTCGGCAGCCCTCAGCATGTGCACCTGTTCACCGAAGCCAAGAAGCTGGCCTTCGAGGACCGGGCCAAGTTCTATGCGGACGCCGCCTTCATGAAGGTGCCCCTCTCCTGGCTGCTCTCGAAGGACTATGCCGCCCAGCGCCGGACCCTCATCGGCGACCGCGCCTCGCGCCGCCTGGAGGCGGGCCACCCGCCCCTGAAGGAAGGCGACACGGTCTACCTGACCACCGCCGATGGCGAGGGCAACATGGTGAGCCTCATCCAGAGCAACTACCGCGGCATGGGCAGCGGCATGACGCCCGGCGACCTGGGCTTCTGCCTCCAGGACCGCGGCGAGCTGTTCAACCTGGAAGAAGGCAATGCCAACACCTACGCGCCGGGCAAGCGCCCCTTCCACACCATCATCCCGGGCTTCATCACCAAGGACGGCCAGCCCTTCCTCAGCTACGGCGTCATGGGCGGCGAGTTCCAGCCCATCGGCCACGCCCAGATCGTGATGAACATGGTCGATTTCGGCATGAACGCCCAGGAGGCCGGCGACGCGCCCCGCATGAGCCACGACGGCTCGCCGGAGCCCACCGGAGAGAAGGGGAAGCTCCCCGGCACCATCCAGCTGGAGAGCGGCTTCCCCTACGAAACCGTGCGGGAGCTCATGAACCGCGGCCATGGGGTGGGCTGGATGTTCGGGGGCTACGGCGGCTACCAGGCCATCCGCTGGGACCCCAAGCAGAAGGTCTACTTCGGGGCCTCCGAATCGCGGAAGGACGGACAGGCGGCGGGATTCTAAAGAAACATCACCGGATCCAGGCCCCAGGCCAGGGGCTCCTCGTAATCCACGATCTCTTCGCTCCCGCGGGCCAGATCGAGATCCCTGGGATGCAGCCGCACCTTGCGGCTCGCATCGAAGATCACCCGCACGGTGGGCCGGAGCAGATCTTCCCCCTGCTCCACCACCACGGCCAGCCGGCCCCCGGACAGGCGCACCAGCGACCCCACCGGGTAGATGCCCAGGGCCCGGATGAAGTGCTGCACCAGGTCGCCATCCAGGTGCGAACCGCTCCATTCCAGGAGCCGCTTCAGCACCTCGGAGGGCTCCTTCCCCTTGTGATAGACGCGGTTGGAGGTAAGCGCGTCGTAGACATCCACGATGGCGGCCATGCGGCCGATCTGGGAGATCTCCCCGGCGGCGATCCCCCGGGGGTAGCCGCCGCCGGACACCTTCTCGTGATGCTCCCCGGCGATGCGGATGACCAGGCTGGAGATCCCGGGCACGCCCTTGAGGATCGCCTCGCCGAGGTCGGCATGGGACTTCATGACGGCGAACTCGTCCTCCGTCAGCTTTCCCGGCTTGTTGAGGATCTCGTTCGGGACCTTCATCTTCCCCACATCGTGGAGCAGCCCGCCCAGACCCGCCTCCTCCACCGTGGCGGCATCCATGCCCAGGGCCTGGGCGAAGGACACCAGCAGGGCGCAGATGCTCACCGAGTGCTGGAAGGTGTAAGTATCGGCATCCTTGATGCGGGACAGGCTGATCAGCGCCCCGGGGTTCCGCAGCACGGAGGAGCGCATCGCCTTCACCAGGGGCAGGGCCTTGGCCGGATCCAGCTGCTTTCCAAGCCGCACATCCTGGAGCAGCCCCTGCACCACATCGGCCGCTTCGCCCAGGATGCTCCGCGCGGCGATCGCCTCCTCCCGCTGGGAGACGCGGGCCGGGGCGAGTGCGGCCCCACCCGCGGCCGAAGCCCTGAGCCGCTGCTCCAGGCCCTGTTCGATCTCCGCCTGGGTGAGGGCGCCCGCCACATCGTCCCCACGGGCGGTGTCGATGTAGATTTCATTCAGCCCCTGGTCCCTCATCTTCTGAATCTGATCGGCATGCTTCAACACGAAACGCTGCCGGATAAATCCATGTTCAAGCCAGCTACAATTGAGGTCGTGGACATACATGCCCGCCTTGAGGTCCTCCACCTTCACCCGTTTGATGGTCATGCTTCGTGCGCTCCCCTTCTCCCCTGAATCGGTCCCGAAGGCCCGGAGAATGAGTCGGGTATGGGCGGCCTCCCCCTCTGTCCAGAATTCGGGGATACCCGACCGGGCGCCGGGGCGGCAACCCGCGCGCCATCGGGGAAGCAGCCTCCCGCCCAGCGCCGGACGGGATGTAGAATGAAGGTTCGCACCGCGCCCAGCGGCGTTCTGATGGGGAGTTGACCGTGCTGCAAGCCTATCGCCAACATGTCGCCGAACGGGCCGCCCTGGGCATCCCCCCCCTGCCCCTCACCGAGGCGCAGACCTCCGAACTCACCCACCTGCTGGCCCATCCCCCCAAGGGCGAAGAGGCCTTCCTCCTGGACCTGCTGACCCACCGCGTGCCCGCCGGTGTGGACGATGCCGCGCGGGTGAAGGCCGGCTTCCTGGCCGCCGTGGCCAAGGGCACTGAGACCGTGGCCCTGGTGCCGCGAGAGAAGGCCACGGAACTGCTGGGCACCATGCTCGGCGGCTTCAATGTGAAGCCCCTCATCGACCTGCTGGATGATGCCGCTGTGGGCGGAATCGCCGCCGAGGGCCTGAAGAAGACCCTGCTGGTCTTTGATGCCTTTGCCGAGGTCAAGGCCAAGGCCGATGCCGGCAACGCCCACGCCCAGGCCGTGCTGAAGTCCTGGGCCGAGGCCGAGTGGTTCACCAGCCGCCCCGAAGTGCCCCAGAGCCTCACACTCACCGTGTTCAAGGTGACTGGCGAGACCAACACCGATGACCTCTCCCCGGCGCCCGACGCCTGGAGCCGCCCCGACATCCCGCTCCACGCCGTGGCCATGCTGAAGAACGCCCGCCCCGGCATTCAGCCGGACGAGCCCGGCAAGATCGGCCCCCTCAAGCAGCTGGAGGCCCTCAAGGCCAAGGGCCACCTCGTGGCTTATGTGGGCGATGTGGTGGGCACCGGCTCCAGCCGCAAGTCCGCCACCAACTCCGTGCTCTGGTTCACGGGCGAGGACATCCCCTTCGTGCCCAACAAGCGCTTCGGCGGTGTCTGCCTGGGCTCCAAGATCGCGCCGATCTTCTACAACACCATGGAAGACGCCGGCGCCCTGCCCATCGAGCTGGATGTCAACGGCATGGACATGGGCGATGTCATCGAGCTGCGCCCCCACGAGGGCAAGGCCCTGAAGAACGGCCAGGTCATCGCCGAGTTCAAGGTGAAGTCCGAGGTCATCTTCGATGAGGTCCGCGCGGGTGGCCGCATCCCGCTCATCATCGGCCGGGGCCTCACGGCCAAGGCCCGTGCCGCCCTGGGCCTGCCCGCCTCCACGGCCTTCCGCCTGCCGGCCGTGCCCAAGGACACGGGCAAGGGGTTCTCGCTCGCGCAGAAGATGGTGGGTCGCGCCTGCGGCGTGAAGGGCATCCGCCCCGGCACCTACTGCGAGCCGCGCATGACCACCGTGGGCTCCCAGGACACCACGGGCCCCATGACCCGCGACGAGCTGAAGGATCTGGCCTGCCTGCAGTTCTCCGCCGACATGGTGATGCAGTCCTTCTGCCACACCGCCCCCTACCCCAAGCCCGTGGATGTGAAGACCCACCGAGAGCTGCCGCCCTTCATCACCAACCGCGGCGGCGTCTCGCTGAAGCCCGGCGACGGCGTCATCCACAGCTGGCTGAACCGCCTGCTGCTGCCTGACACCGTCGGCACCGGCGGCGATTCGCACACCCGCTTCCCCATCGGCATCTCCTTCCCCGCGGGTTCGGGCCTGGTGGCCTTCGCCGCCGCCACGGGCGTCATGCCCCTGGACATGCCGGAATCCGTGCTGGTGCGCTTCAAGGGCGACCTGCAGCCCGGCGTCACCCTGCGCGACCTGGTGAACGCCATCCCCTACTACGCCATCCAGCAGGGCCTGCTCACCGTCGAGAAGAAGGGCAAGAAGAACATCTTCAGCGGCCGCATCCTCGAGATCGAGGGCCTGCCCAAGCTCAAGGTGGAACAGGCCTTCGAGCTCTCCGACGCCTCCGCCGAACGGTCCGCCGCCGGCTGCACCGTGCGCTTGGACAAGGAACCGATCATCGAGTACATGAACTCCAACATCGTGCTCATGAAGTGGATGATCGCCAACGGCTACGAGCACCGCGAAACGCTGGAGAACCGCATCCGCGCCATGCAGGCCTGGATCGCCCAGCCGGAGCTGCTGGCCCCCGATGCGGATGCGGATTACGCCGCCGTCATCGAGATCGATCTGGCCGAGGTGAAGGAGCCCCTGCTGGCCTGCCCCAACGATCCCGACGATGTGAAGCTCCTGTCCACGGTGGCCGGCGACAAGATCGACGAAGTCTTCATCGGTTCCTGCATGACCAACATCGGCCACTTCCGCGCCGCCGGGAAGCTGCTGGACGGCAAGAGCGACATTCCCACGCGCCTCTGGATCGCCCCGCCCACCAAGATGGACGAGTATGTCCTCACCCAGGAGGGCTACTACGGCATCCTCGGCCGCACCGGGGCCCGCATGGAGATGCCCGGCTGCTCGCTGTGCATGGGCAACCAGGCGCAGATCCGCAAGGGCAGCACGGCCATGTCCACCTCCACCCGCAACTTCCCCAACCGGCTGGGGCTGGACACCCGGGTCTACCTGGGATCGGCTGAACTGGCCGCCATCTGCGCCCTGCTCGGCAGGATCCCCACCGTGGCCGAGTACATGGCCCAGATCGGCATCGTCGGAACCAAGGCCGGCGACATCTACCGCTACATGAACTTCGATCAGATCGCGGATTTCCGCGAAGTGGCCGATACCGTCCAGGTCTAGGCTCCCCCCATCTGGGAAGCGGCCCGGGACATCGCCCCGGGCCGTTTCCCAGTGACCGTCCGCGTGGTTTGTGTTAGCCTCATCAGTTCTTACACCACCTTTCGGGGGGTTCCCATGGGGATCTTTGAGGGCCACATCCGCGTGCACGAGGGCGATCGCTTCGCCCTGGTCGCCTCGCGCTGGAATGACTTCATCGTCGAACGCCTCATCGACGGCGCGAAGGACTGCATCCTCCGCCACGGCGGACGGGAAGACCAGCTGGACCTCATCCGCGTCCCGGGAAGCTTCGAGCTGCCCCAGGCGGCCAAGCTGGCGGCCCAGAGCGGCCGCTATGCGGGCGTCATCGTGCTGGGTTCGGTCATCCGGGGCGGTACGCCGCACTTCGACATGATCGCCGCCGAAGTCACCAAGGGCGCCGCCCAGGTGGCCCTGGACACCGGCCTGCCGCTGGCCTTCGGCGTACTGACGACCGACAGCGTGGAGCAGGCCATCGACCGGGCCGGCGCGAAGATGGGCAACAAGGGCTGGGAGGCCGCCCAGAGCGTCCTCGAGATGACCGACCTCGCCCATGCCCTCAAAGCTGCTGCGAAGGGGCGCAAGTAGATGGGTGTCCGTCGCCGGGGGCGCGAGTACGCCCTTCAAATGCTGTATGCCATGGACCTGACCGGCTATCAGCCGGACCAGGTGTTCGCCGGCTTCTACGCCATCCAGGATCTGAACCGGGATGCGTTCTACTATGCCCGGCGCCTGGTGGACGGCGTGCACGGCCATCTCGACGAGATCGACGGGGTGCTGGCGAAGTACGCCGAGCACTGGAAGATCCACCGCATGGCCGCCGTGGATCGCAACCTGCTCCGCCTGGGGCTGTTCGAGCTGATCTATGTGAAGGAAGTCCCCTTCCCCATCGTCATCAACGAAGCCCTGGAGATCGTGAAGGAATTCAGCGACCAGGAAGGCACGCAATTCCTCAACGGCATCCTGGATGCCGCCCGCAAAGAGTTCCGCCCAGAAGAAAACGGCCCCCGGATCAAGAAGAAGGTCGGGGCTGCAGAACCTCCTGAAGAATCATGACCTGATCCGCCCCGGCTGGTTTGCTATGCTCGATCCCTTCCCCAGCCCGATCCGATCGTTGGAGCTTTGATGAGCACTTCACGCAAGAAGCCCGCTGCCGACAAGAAGACCCCCCAGGCCTCCAAGGCCACCGCCGCCCCCAGGCCCGCCGCCTCCCGCACCACCCCCACCGCCATCGGCCTTGAGGAGATCAAGAGCCTCATCGCGCTCGTGGGCCGCGAACCCTTCCAGGAATTCGAGTTCGAAGCCGGCGACATGCGGTTCCGCATCCGCAAGGACGGCCCCGCCCCCGTGGTCCACGCGGCCCCGATGGTGGTCGCCGCCCCCCTGGCCCCAGCGGCCATGCCTTCCGCCCCCGCCCCGCAGCCCGTCGGGCCGGTGGACGAGCCCGGCATCCACTATGTCACCAGCCCCATCGTGGGCACCTTCTACCGCGCCTCCAATCCCAGCGCCGCGCCCTATGTGTCTCCCGGTGATTATGTGAAGCCCGGCCAGACCCTGTGCATCGTCGAAGCCATGAAGCTCATGAACGAGATCGAAAGCGATGTGGCCGGCGAAGTCGTGAAGGTGCTGGTGGAGAACGGCACTCCCGTCGAGTACGGCGAGCGCCTCTACGCGGTCCGGATCGGCTAGCCATGGGCGCAGCCATTCGACGCAAGTCAACCCCGGCTGCGGCGGCCCCCGCCGACGCGCCGCCCTTCAAGAAGATCCTCATCGCCAACCGGGGCGAGATCGCGCTGCGCGTGATCCTGGCCTGCAAGGAGATGGGCATCCAGACCGTGGCCGTCTATTCGGAAGCGGATCGCAATGCCCTGCATGTGCGTTTCGCCGACGAGGAAGTCTGCATCGGCCCCCCGCCCTCCTCGAAGTCCTACCTGAACATCCCCCAGGTCATCGCCGCCGCCGAAGTCACCGGCGCCGAGGCCATCCACCCGGGGTACGGCTTCCTCAGCGAGAACGCCCACTTCGTCGAAGTCTGCCAGGCCTGCGGCATCACCTTCATCGGGCCCAGCGGCGAGATCATCCGCAAGATGGGCAACAAGGCCCAGGCCAAGGCCACCATGCTGGAGGCCGGCGTGCCCCTCATGCCGGGCAGCGACGGCCTCGTGGAGACGGTCGAGGAGGCCCTGGTGGTGGCCGAGCAGATCGGCTATCCCGTCATCGTCAAGGCCAGTGCCGGAGGCGGCGGGCGCGGCATGCGCATCTGCAACAACGCCGAGGAACTGCCGGATCTCTACAACACCGCCCGCAGCGAGGCCAAGAACGCCTTCGGCGACGATGGCGTCTACATGGAGAAATACCTCCTGGAGCCGCGCCACATCGAAGTCCAGATCATGGGCGACCTCTTCGGCAATGTGGTGCACCTGGGCGAGCGCGAGTGCTCCATCCAGCGCCGCCACCAGAAGCTCATCGAGGAGAGCCCCAGTGCGGTCCTCGATCCGGCCCTGCGCCAGCGCATCTGCGACACGGCCGTGCGCGCGGCCAAGGCCGTCGGCTACTACAATGCGGGCACCATCGAGTTCCTCCTCGACAAGCGCGGCGACTTCTTCTTCATGGAGATGAACACCCGCGTCCAGGTGGAGCACCCCGTCACGGAGCTGGTCACGGGCATCGACATCGTGAAAGAGCAGATCCGCATCGCCGCCGGCCAGAAGCTCAGCTTCCGCCAGGAGGATGTGGTCCAGAAGGGCCACGCCATCGAGTGCCGCATCAATGCCGAGGATCCCTTCAAGTTCACGCCCTGCCCCGGCCGCATCACCGCCCTGCACTTCCCCGGCGGCCCCGGCATCCGCGTGGATACTGCCATGCACCAGGATGCGGTCATCCCGCCCCACTACGACTCCATGGTGGCCAAGCTCATCGCCTTCGGTGCCAACCGCACCGAGGCCATCGCCCGCATGCGCCGGGCCTTGGACACCCTGGTGATCGAGGGCATCAAGACCACCGCCCCCCTGCACCGCCGCATCATGGACCAGCCTGACTTCATCGCCGGCACCTTCTCCACCAAGTGGCTGGAAGGCTACCTTGAGGAGTTGAAGCGCGATCCGACAGGGGATCCACGGTAGGGCCTGATCCGATAGACTGGACCCTGCGCCGCCTTAGCTCAGTTGGTAGAGCTCCAGCTTTGTAATCTGGAGGTCGCCGGTTCGATTCCGGCAGGCGGCTCCAATGCCGGGGAACCTCATGGACCATTCCGCCCAGACCCGACCGTGAGCGAGTCCCCCCGCGCCCGTCCCAGCCTGCTCCGCTCCGCCGGGGTCGTCGGGCTGATGACGCTGCTGAGCCGCCTCACGGGGCTGCTCCAGACCTTCTTCCTCAGCCATGTGCTGGGGGCGGGAGCCGCCGCGGATGCCTACGCCGTGGCCTTCCGCCTGCCCAACCTGCTGCGCCGCTTCACCGCCGAAGGCACCATGACCGCCGCCTTCCTGCCCACCCTGGCCGAGGCCGAGGCCGCCGAGGGCGAGGCCGCGGTGAAGGCCGTGGCCGCGCGGTTCCTGGGCACCCTGCTGGTGATCCTGCTGCTGGGCGTGGTCCTCGTCCTCCTGTTCATGGGGCCCCTGGCGGGCCTGCTGATGCTGGGGCGCCCCGAGGCCCAGAGCGAGCTCACCACCCGGCTGGGCCGCATCATGTTCCCCTACCTGGCCCTGGTGAGCCTCACGGCGGGCTTCGCGGGCCTGCTGAACCTGCGCCACCGCTTCGCCCTGGCGGCCTCGGTCTCGGTGTTCTGGAACCTGGCCTTCATCGCCTTCGGCTGGCTCTCGCTGCGCCTGCTGGGACGGGGCGGCCCCGTGCCCCTCGAGACCGTCTCGGTGGTGTGCGCCCTGGCCGTGCTGGCGGGGGGCGTACTCCAGCTGCTGGTCATCCTGCCCGCCGTGCGGAAGGAGGGCTTCGGCCTCGCCCTTGGCCTGCACCTGCGCGATCCCTGGGTCCGCAAGGCCCTCAAGCGCATGGGGCCGGGCCTCCTGGCCGCCGGCATCTACCCCATCAACGCCCTGATCAGCGCCATGCTGGCCTCGATGCTCCCCAACGGCGCCCAGATGGTGCTCTACAACAGCGGCATGATGGGCGAGATGGTGCTCGGGCTCTTCGCCATGAGCCTCGCCACCGCCGGACTGCCCACCCTCTCCCGCCAGGCCGAGGCCCGCGACTGGCCCGCCCTGAACCGCAGCCTCATGCAGTCCATCTCGGCCTCAGTCCTGCTGGTGCTGCCGGCCTCCGTGGGGCTCGCCGTGCTGGCGCGGCCCATCTGTGCCCTGCTCTTCCGCACCGGCGCCTACAATCCCGCCGCCGCCGACTGGACCGCCCTCACCCTGGTGTTCCAGTCCGTGGGCCTGGTCTTCGTGGCCGCCCAGCGCCTGGGCAACCAGGCCCTCTACGCCCTCAAGGACTACCGCGGCCCCGCCGCCCTGGCGGGCGCCACCCTGGTGGTGAATGTGGCCCTCAGCCTCGCGCTGCTGAAGCCCCTCGGCACCGGCGGCCTGGCCCTGGCCAACGGTCTCGCCAGCCTCGCGGGCCTCGCGGGCCTGCTGCTGCGCCTGCGCCCCCGCCTGCCCGGCCTGGACCTGCGCCCCCTCCTGGACGCCACCGCCCGCGCCCTCGCCGCCTGCCTCCTCATGGGCCTGCTTGCCTGGGGCGGCGCGCGCCTCCTCACCCTCGACGCCCCCCACACCTTCACCCGCGCCACCCTGGCGCTGAGGGTCCTGCCCCTCGTCGCCCTCTGCGCGGTGGTTTACGGGGCGACTGCCGCGGGATTCGGACACCCCGAAGCAAAGGAACTCCTAAGGAAAATCAGAGGGAAGTTCGGGTTCATATTAAAATAATCACCAATTAAATACCTGATTATCCGCCAGCCTCAGCCTGAAGTGTCAGGGGTATTGGCTGTCCGGACTTCATGCTTTTATTATGCTAAGCGTCAGCAGATAAAAATGTGTCCAGCCTCCGGAGCCATCATGAAGGCGGGGGGAGACGCGAGGCTCCACATGACCAATTATGATGTTCAGCTCCAGAAGGAATTCAGCCTTCGAGAGTTTCTTGAGGACTGCGGCAGAGAGGACACCTGTGGGAATGCCCTGATCCGTGCCCGCTATCCGGAGGGGTTCGTATGCCCTGAGTGCGGCTCCACCGGGCACTATTGCCTCGTCCGTGGTCAATCCCAATGCCAGGACTATCGAAAGCAGACCAGTCCCACAACGGGAACCATCTTTCAGGGAACCAAGCTCCCGCTGACGGTCTGGTTCTAGGCCATACCCTTCTGGCCCTGGGCAAGCACTCGGCCTCGGCCATGGAATTAGAGCTCCAGCTTGGAGTCCGTTACGAGACGGCCTGGATGATGAGACAGAAGCTCCTCCAGGTGATGATCGAGTGGGAGGAAGGGACCACTCTGAGTGGCCAGGTGGAGATGGGCGACGCCAACATGGGCAGCGAGCACCATGGCGGTAGGCGAGGCGAAGGCGGAGAGCCGAGGGGAAAACGCCCTTCGTCGTGGCCGTCCAGATGTACATGGGACACCCTGAGAAAGTGCTGCTCATGAAGATGAAGGAGCTAGAGTCAGTCTCGACCAAGGAGCTGGATCCCTGGTTCCGCAGGTTCATTGAGCCGGGCACCCTGATCCTGACGAACGGATGGTGGATCTATAACTTCCTGGAACCGGACTACGGTCACGATGCCTAGAGGCTCCGGGAGGCTGGCCGAGCGTCCAGGTCCCTACTTTCCGCTGGGTGAACACGGTTCCTAGGAATCTGAAGGGCAACATCTAGAGCGTGACCCGCTGGGTAAGCAGAGTCCATCTGGGCCGCTACTTGGCGGAGTTCCGGTGCCGCTTCAACCGGCGCTTCGACATGAAGTCGATTCTGCCTCGCCTGCTGACCGCTGCGGCCAGGACTCCAACCCGGCCACAAAGGTTGGTGGCCATCTCGATAGCCGAATGGTCAAAATCATTAATATCAGCAATAATAATTGCCACAAGAGGTATTGCGATACTTGTGGCAGTCAGCTATATTTAGAAATGATGGAGGATGGTTATGACTCCCAAAACACCTAAGGACAACAAGCGGTCACCTGTCAGGGATCTCACTTCATCAAAGAACGAAACAGAGTCCATCCTATTTACCGATCAGAGCGAGGCCAAAGATGTGGAGTTGGTTTCCGAATCAAGCGCGACTTTTGCTGCGAGCGGTAAATCGGCTAAACCCATGATAAAACGCCTGCCCGTCGAAACGCAAACCCTTTATAATGAACTTTTGGAACATCTTCAGGTCGCCGATTTCATGCGGTCATTTTCGGCTTTGAGTGGGAACTTTCTCATCAGAGAGCGTGGAGAAGGTCAATACTGGTACTTCCGAACCTCAGAAGGCCCTGAAAGTCGTCCCTCGGAGTTTTATCTCGGTCCAGACAACGACGCTACTCGGCTGCTGATGGCAACATATAAAGAAGGAAGAACTGCGGTCATAGATAGTGAGTCCCGCTCGATACGCTTGACCTCCATGCTCCGTAGCGGTGGTCTAGCCATGACAGACGCCGCCTCTGCAAAGATCATTAAGGGGTTCGGAGCGGCAGGCGTATTCAAGCTTGGTGGTGTATTGATAGGTACACATGCTTTTGTTGCGATCGGGAACTCATTGGGCGTTAATTGGCCATCTTCAGTCAGCACTCAAGATGTCGATTTTGGGACTCCAAGACAAATTGATTTCGGCATTCCTCAAACCCCACAACTTCTTGCTGATTTACCCACAACTGTTGAATCGCTAGCTATGGGATTCATTCCACGCATTCATATTCACAATGATGTGAAACCAACATCTTTTGTCGTTCTTGGGAAAGACTGGAGAATTGATCTGTTGACGACACCTCAAGGCGCTGATCGAGATACTCCCGTATTCATTCCTCGTTTCAAAACACACGCTCAGCCTTTGGCTTTCATGGAGTATTGTCTGGATAAAACCATGAACGCCATTATAGTCAATGGCGGTTCAACCCTTGTGAGGGTTCCAGAACCAGCACGATTTGCTATCCACAAACTTCTTGTTGCAAGTAACCGAACAAAGGAATCTTTCTCGAAAATAGAAAAGGATAGGTTACAGGCGTACTTGGTTCTCAGTTTTTTGGAAGAAGAGAGACCTGGAGACATCACAATAGCAGCCGAAGATGCGTGTAATCGAGGTCCAAGTTGGCACAGACGAATCAGAGAGCAAGCATCTAGGCTTCCGCGTGTGATTCCAGAGCTTCAAGATGTCCTAGATAAGGCTAAGCATTAGGGGTTCCGCTGATTCAGTGGTTGGCTCTCGCCCAATTTCAAGGCTGAACCAAACCGATTATCATGATTATGTACAAATAATTGGAATAAAATTTATTTAAATCAATTTGCAACACCTTCAAACTTTACTAATCAATAATTATAGATAATTTTATTCCTCATGCGAGGAGTGACTCCACGCATAGCCCTTCCCCTTAGGTACTAGCTTTGTCCCCTCGGACTCGAATCCACCTACAAGAAGTCGAAATGGCTTCGGGCGAGGCGGCCCATAAAACAACCCTTGTTCCATTAGATCCAATGGTTCGGAAATGAAAACAGGATTCTGAGCCTCAGATTTGTTAAATGGGCCATTGAAAATAAGGAGAATAAATTTCTTCGGCGTGTGGCTAGGTATAATCACAGCAACAGCGAAGTCCTTCTTCCCATCACCATTGAAATCTCCGACCATGTAGTAAGGAGAATAATTTGAGACCGGCTTCCATGGTCCACCCATCCCGCGCCTAATGGATTGGATTTGCTCCATGCAATCACCGCAATCCTGTTCAGTCGCAAGTCTATAGCCAGGGTGGCTCTTTAGCCAATTTTTTATAATTTTATGGTGCGCCTGCTGGAGGGTTGGCTCTCTTTGAGTAGATGCTATAGCTAACAGGACTGAAAAAGCTAATGGAGCAAACATCAAGACGATCTCCCTTATAGAATAATTCCACCAAACATCCAAGTCTGTAGGGCAATACCGAAATGTCCCACAAAACCCATACTGGGATTAGTGCGCGGACGATTTGGAACACCTCCTCTGAATGGTAGATCTCCCATACTTCCACCTCTGCCAGGTCGCAATTGGAAGTGGAAGTGTGGACCACTCGACGATGAAGACGGATGAAGTTTCTCATCCAGGCCAAACTGGGCACCTGCCCTCGCCCCATCAGCCATTGCCTTTTTCGGATCTTTTGCATTGTATCTTATATCCACCGCAAGTCCCTCATAGTGTGGACTCCTGGTGGAATGGACCCCATTGGTAGTCGCTGTGACTGTCACACCTTTCGGGAAGTTATCACCTGATTGCTTCACAAACTCCCTAATGAATCCATCCAGGTTATCCGGTAGAGGGGTTGGAACTTTGCCGGTTGTCTTGAAATCCCCATCCAACGCCTGCCTCCACCTAGGGGTGAAAGAGATATCCCTATCGGAGCCATGAGTGTCAGGTATGGGTCCGAGGTCGCCATTATTTGTTTGTGCCGTATGGGTTTCAGGTTTTCTCGCTTCCTGCCCCTCCGCGGCATTACTCGCCCCTTCGCTCCCGGCACCATTCGTCCCCCGAGTCTCGCTATCGGTTGAAATTGCATCCGCCAGGTATCCCATGATTCCGGACCCGCCGCCAATGGCGGTGCCGCCCGACACGCCAAAGATGTCCCAGTCCATGGGGTTTGACTGCATGGACATCAGCTGGTCTTGTGCTGCCTTCAAATCTGACCCGAATGCGGCCCGTCCATCCGGGTCTGTCTTCGTCACGGGATTGTTCGTCACATAGTTGTAGAGGTTCCAGGATTCGGGATCATCTTTGGTCTGGTCGTAGACGGGGTCCACTTGGGCGAATTTCCCGTAGACGGGAAGGTATTCCCTAGCCTGCATGTAGATCGCCTCACTGTCAGGATCCTCCTCGTGGTTGGTGAAGCGACGAAGGGCCGTTTTCCCCCAGCCGACCATCCGCTCGCCGAAAGGAAGATTCTTGGATCGGCCCACGATCGCCCCCAAGGCATCGGTCATCACCGAGGGGCTCCCCACCTGGTCCGACTGGATGAACATCGTTCCCACGCCGGGTGAATCCTCCGATAGTTCCTGCCCGAAACCATAGACGATGGTTCGCCTCCAGACCAGGGCTCCGGGAGCTCGCGCCATGACCGTTACGGTGGCGGTCACGGCTCCAACCAGATTCCTGGCGGTCAGCGTGTAGGTGGTCGTCGCCGCGGGCGACTGCTCGAAGCTGTTCCCCGTCACGGGCACACCGTTGATCTCAAGGCCATCGGCTTGGCTCACGGACCACCCCAGGGTGGTGAGCCCTCCCGGCAAGACTTCCTGCGGGTCCGCGTAGAAGTCCTCGATCATGGGCAATCCGGCCTCCACCACCACGGTGACCGAGGTACTGACCGAGCCCACGCCATTGGCGGCCCTCAGGACATAGGTCGTTGTCGCTGCGGGAGACACCACCAGGCTGTTCCCCGCAACCGGCCCGATCCCCTCAAGGGTGAGCGAGGTGGCGTTTGTGACGCTCCAAGTCAGGGTCGTACTCTGTCCCAAAGCGATGGTGCTGGCCGTCGCTGAAAACTCGGTGATGCTTGGGGGCGCTGGCGCATTGACCGCCACGGTCACCTGCGCGGTGACGCTCCCTGCAGCATTCGTGGCCGTCAGCGTGTAGGTCGTGGTCACCTTCGGGAACACCTTGAGATGCCCCTTCCCTGCCACCGCGCCCACACCCTGGTCGATGGAAAGGCGGGTGGCTCCGCTCGATTTCCAACTCAGGGATGCGCCTTCTCCCGGAAGGATGCTGGCCGGACTGGCGGCGAGGCGGGTGATAGAGGGCTGAGCCAGCACCCTGACCACGACAGAATCGGCGGAAGCCCGATATCCAGCGGCTCGCGCCCTGAATATCACGGTGTAGCTGCCAGCCTGGGTGAAGGCATGGCTTGTCCTCGTGCCAACCGCTCGGCTGTGATCGCCGAAGTCCCAACTGCAGGCAGTGCCGAAGGTCGTCTCTCCCGTGAAGGCCACGCTGCTTCCGGGCGCCACGGTGATGGTCGTGGAAGGTTGCAGGATGGTGGCGCCGGCCGCTGGGTGACGGGTGCGCCCCAAAGTCGTTGTCGATAGGTATTTGGGAGGGCTAATCGGTGCGGGCACGGAAAATTGAGCCAAGGGCTCCCGGCCGAAACCATAGACCGTGTAATCGATGCTCCCGTCGGCGCGCATGCGCTTGAAGCGAAGGCCTGATGCCTCTAGCAGATAGGAGGTTCCATTCTCCTTCACCACCCGCCCCGAAGGATCGTAGAGCCAGGAGGCCAGCGCATTGGCGGTACCCGGATAGGCAAACACCTGGCTTAGGCGCCCCAGCACATCGTACTGACGCCCCGTATCGTAGGTGCCCATGGTCGTGGCCATCGCGGGACTCCCCTGGCTCAGGGCCACGAGGGCACCCGGGAGATCGTTGCCAACCATGGAATCGGCCCGCCAGGCGCGAAGCTCCGAAGGCTGGAGGCTGCCCGGTTCACCCTCCGCATAGACGAAATTGGACTGGATTCGGTTCCCGAATGGATCGTAACCGAACCACTGGTCGACCCGTTCTCCATGGATCCCTACCACGCGACTGGCGCTGAGCCGTTGGAGTTCGTCATAGCTGAAGACATCATCCCCGCGGCTGAGCATCAGCCCCCCCGCCGACCATGTGATGGCGTTCGTTTCGACCACGCCACCGGGAGCCGCATGCTGCGTCAGAGCCAGCTCATCCTTGTCCAAGGTCGAGAGCGTGGTGGCGCCGTTGCCGAGGATCAAGGTGTTCGTCACCGCGGTACCTGCAATCTGGTCGTAGATCATCACCCCCCGGAGATTGCCATCGGCTCTAACGCTTCGAGACCGGTTCTGGTTGTCGTAATCCACCGTGACGGTCGAAGCCGGTCGACCTCCCCCTTCTGGGTAGGTAAGGCTCGTCACCTGCCCGAGGGCATTGAGCGTCTGAGAGACGACGAAACTCTGTTGCCCGTCAGAAACGGATTTCCAATTCAATCGGAAAAGGTCGTCGTATCCATAGGTCTCGGTCACGGTTTGCGGGGCCCCCCAGATGTCTGGAAGGTCCTGGGTTTCGGATAGCAGCAGGGGCAGGCGGGAGGCGGGATCGTACCCGAAGCGGCGCACGACAGATCCCTCAGGGCCTGCCGCCACGACAGAGCTAGGTTGATTGTGGCCATCGAGCGTGGTCGTGAAGGTGTTCCGTACGGTGGCGCCTTCGCGGCCGTACTGCTCACTGACGAGTGGGATGCCCAACATCGTGAACTTCGAATAGACGGTGGTCCCTTCCTCCGGCTCCGTCCGGCTGATGAGCCATCCCATGGGGTTGTAGGCATAGCTGCGCTGCTGCTTGGCCGCTCCATAACCCTGGAGCGTCTGCAGAAGGTGACCATCCTGATCGTAGAAATACTCACTGAGCTGCCCCGCTTGATCCACCAGGGCGCGTTTCTGACCCAGGAGATCGACTCCTTCCGACCGCATATACCCCCGGTCATCCTGAATGGAGGTCCACACGGCCGCCAGGCCGCTGATCGAGGTCCACGAGGGCTGCTGAACCGTGTGCTGGAGCAGCCGACCCTGGGTATCCCAGTGGTCCGTCATCCGGCCGCGATCATCGTAGGCCCACCGCTCCATGCCCCAAGACTGCTGGGTGGGTTTCAGGTTGGGGCTTTGTGCCGTCTTCTGTCCGAAGCCATCGTATTCGAAGGCCTGCTCTCCAACCCTCGACCCGGCCGCATCGAAGGTGATCACCTTCACGATTCGGCCAAAGGCATCCCATTCCGTGCGGGTGCGCAGCGTCTTGCCGTCGGCGGCCACCGATTCCTCCTTCCAGCGGCCATTGACATCATAGGTGCTCTCGGTGGTGACCGAGCCGACGACGCCCTTCTGCTGTCGCGCCACCCGCCACTTGCGACCCCAGGCGTTGTAATCCGTCCGGGTGGTGATGCCAAGGACATCTGTGTGGGAAATCTCGCGGCCCAGTTGGGCCTCGTAGGTGAACGACTCCACGCGCCCGTCGATCTTGTCCAGGACGGTGGATGGACCTGCCTGGACATGGGTATCCAGCCAGGTGTGGACCTTCCCTGCCGTGACTTCGGGTCGATCTGGGTTGGGAAGGTACGGGCCACCAGGCCCTGACAACGGTTCTTTCCGAAGATCCAGGATCAGGGGGAGCCCAGGCACATAGCTTCGAGCCTCAACCGCCGAGAATCCGGCCCGATCCCCCTGCTGCCGAATGACCCTGCCGAAGTCGTCGTAGTCGTAGGTCGTCGTCCCGAAATCCGCTTGGCCCACTCGGCTGGCCGGTGGAGCCGCCGGGAGTGCCAAGTTCGCCGAGGCGAAGCGCGCTGTGTGGGTCTGGGCTGAATCCAGCGTCAGGCTCTTCCGGTCCGACTTGACCTGCAGGGCCATCCGGGACCAATCGAAACCCCGCTGGATCTCGCCGCGCCGCCAGGTGGGCCGGGAGGATTCCATTGACGGGAGGGCATGGCTCCAGATCGGCACAGATGTGCCATCCGGCGTTGGCAGGGCCTGAGACGGCACATCGGTATATTCGTCGGTGATCACGGGCCCGTATTCATCCCGGGCTCCGGGCGTGTTGGGGTTTCCAGCCAGAGTCATACGGGTGGGGAGGTCCTTGGTATGAATGGCCGTGCGCAGCGGCACGGCATTGACGGGCAGGCCGTTGGCCAAAGATCCCGACGGGTTGGCCCAGCTCCGCAGATCGAAGCCATCGTAGACGACCACTTGGAACGGGGCAGAGCCCAGGTCTGAAGGCCGGAGCACGGACAGACCCGTGCCCGCCAGGTTCTCTTCGAAAATGACGGCCATCGTGGCGAACAGATAGCCCTGAAGGCCGTTCAAGTCCAGATCCTCCCGATAGGAGGGGTGGGTCAGCCGAACCGCCCGATAGGGTGACCCCGAATCCGGCTGTGCCACGGGATAGTGCAGGATGGCGGTCGAGCTCTCGTATTCCTTGCATGTCCAGAGTGTGCGGGTCTGGCCGAGTGGCGTCCCATCCCACCAGGGGCGCACCCGCAGGATTTGATAGCATTCCCCCGGGGTGGATCCGACCATGTCCTGCCGGGAGATCCGGGCCACGCTGCGCGAAACGAAGGCGCCGAGTTCTTCCTCCTGGGCGTAGACTCCCCGCACATGCCGGAACCCCATCCAGGCACCATCGCATTCGCTGAAGCTCAGGGCCGAGAGGTGGACCGCGGAATCGTATTGAAAGGTCTCCCGAAGCCCGTTGGGGTAGTCGATTTGTTTCAGGTTGCCCATGGGCCAGGGACCCTCGCCCCAATCGAAGCCGAGCCTCTGGGAGGACTGGTCCTCGGCGGTGTGCGTAATCGCAAGAGGCACGAACCCGTAGTCCCAGGTGTATTCAGGCTCAGGGGCCGCCTGCGGATCGTACCCAGGGCAGGCGCTGGCCGGTTTCGGAACAAAGCGCTGCTTGGAGGCATAGTCCCCCGGAAGGGTTGCTTTGGGCAGGCCGAGCGTGTTCGTCACTTCCATCTGGCCGGTCGAGCGGAGGTCGACGGGGTAGTCGTATGGCAGACCGCTGCGAGCATCGGTACCGGATTTCCGATGGGTGACCGGCAGGCCCGACGGGGTCACGGACAGGGTCAAGGTGTTGCCCGGCGCCACCTGATCCTGGATCACGATGGTGGTGAGAACCTGGAAATCAGGTGCTACTGTCGTTTCGGATTCATCCACAGTGATGTGATCTCCCCAGCGATTGCTGAAGTGCGTCCGTGCATGTCCGAAGGGAACGATGCCATTTCCCCGCTGGGTCCAGATGGCATTGGGGCCATCGATGATCGCGTAGCCCGGGGCCAAGGCCCGCGTTGAGACGATGGTCTCCTGCGTGTTCTTGTCGTAGTGCTCGACCGTCGCCAGGTAGGAGAAGGCCACCAGGAATTTGGTTCCATCGCTGGACGGGAGCGCCCCGGTCACCTGCAGAGACCCGGGATCATCGAGAAGATAGCCAGGTGGCGGCGTCCTCGGTGGAACCGGGTTCACCCCACGCTCCTGCATGCGGCTCTGAAGATCCACTAGACGGGGCATCCTTCCGGCCTCGTACCGCCGATGAAAAACCATCGGATGGCCATCCACCAGGACGGTGCATTGAAGCGGACTGTCGCCAAAATTCGTCATCGACGGCCAGACCACGGGCCGGACATTCCCGCCGAGGGCGCTCCCGGCCCCGCCTGATGGACCATAGGCCGACTGCAGACCATCCTGGTTATCGAAGGACCAGGTGAACCCGATGGGAATTCGGCCCGGAAGTCTCGGCCCCAGGGGGACGCGCAGATTCAGGCTCCCGCTCACGGCGTCGACAGAGCCAATCCCGAGCTTGATCGTCCGATGGGACGATGGCGTCTCGTGGAGTGGATCACCCTCAGCTCCCGCGAAGGCCTGGAGGCAGGCCAAAACCACCATCCATCCAACGCCAAGTCCGCTTTCGCGAAGTGCGTCCGGCCGGCGAAGGCGGCCCCACCCACGCCGGGTCCAGCAGGGAGCCTTCAGCAGAAGACGGACAAGATCACGGCAAAGCGCGGATGCACCAGGGAACACAGAAACTCCGAGTCGATTGTTTCGGCCCAGGCTACCTCTGCCCTGGAGGGCATCGCTGTTAAGTGTTGTGTAGTTTTGTTAAGCGTTGTTAAGAAGCTCTCAGCACCCTGACCGCAGGCTCACCCTTCGGCGCCCGCGGCGGTGCGGAGTTCGCGGCGGAGGGCTTTGCCCACGGCGTTCTTGGGGATTTCCGTCAGGAAGCTGAAGCGGGTCGGCACCTTGTAGTTGGCCAGGAGGGTCCGGCAGTGGGCGCGGATCTCGTCGACGCTGAGGTCCTTCCGGGAGACGACGAAGGCGCGCACGGCCTCGCCGGTGCCCTCGTCGGGAACGCCCACCACCGCCACATCGGCCACATCGGGGTGCAGCGCGATGCAGGCCTCCACCTCGTTGGGGAACACATTGAAGCCGCTGACGATGATCATGTCCTTCTTGCGGTCCGTGATCTCCAGGTAGCCCTCGGCGTCGAAGCGGCCGATGTCGCCGGTGTGCAGCCACCCGCCGCGCAGGGTCCTGGCGGTCTCGTCGGGCTGGTTCCAGTAGCCCTGCATGACCTGGGGGCCGCGCACCACGATCTCGCCGTGGTTGCCGGCCGCCACCGGAAGCCCCTCGTCATCCACGATGCGGACATCGGTGCCCGGCAGGGGCAGCCCCACCCCGCCCACCTGCGCCATGGTGCGGCGGAGGCGCTTCCCCTCGCGGATGGCGGCATTGTAGGTGACCAGCGGGCTGGTCTCGCTGAGGCCGAAGCCCTCGATCACCAGGCAGCCTGTGAAGGCCTCCCAGCGCTGGAGCACCGCCGGGTGGGTCTGCATGCCCCCGGCGAAGGCGCCCAGCATCTTCCGGGTCATGGCCGGCTGGAACCAGCTTTCGTCGGGAAGCGCCTTGAGCAGCGTGTTCACGGCCGTCATCCAGGTGATCTCGTGGTTCTTGAAGGCCGGGTGCAGGTTCTTGAGGGGCCGCGGGTTGGGCACCAGGATGTTGTGGCTGCCGGTGTGGAAGCCGAAGCACAGGTTGATGGTGAAGGCGATGACATGGTACATCGGCAGCACCGTCAGCACGGTCTCCTCCCCGTGGGTGAGGTAGACCTTGGTGATCTCGGCAATCTGCTCGAGGTTGGCCAGCAGGTTGCCGTGGCTCAGCATGGCGCCCTTGCTGGTGCCCGTGGTGCCCCCGGTGTACTGGAGCAGGGCCAGGCTCGCGCGCGTCGGGCTCGGGGGTTTCACCGCCTCGGGAAGGAGGTGCTCCTTCGCCAGGTACAGGGCGCCCTGGTGCAGGGCCCGGGGCAGGCGCGTGAACGGCCTGTCCAGGGCGGGGATCTGGCGCGAGAGCTTGAGCTTCGCCTGGATGAGGGTGCGGGTGAGCAGGGGGAAGAAGTCGGCGATGCCCGTCACCACGATGGTCTTCACCTGGGTCTTGGGAGCGACGGCGGCCACCTTGTCGCCGAAGTGGTCGAGCACCACCAGCACCTCGGCGCCGCTGTCCTGAAGCTGAAGCTCCAGCTCGCGGGGCGTGTAGAGGGGGTTGGTGTTGACGACGATGCACCCGGCCTTGAGGGCGCCGAAAGCGCACACGGGATAGGCCAGCGAGTTGGGCAGCAGAATGGCGATGCGGGTGCCTGGCTGAAGCTGGAGGCCGCGCTGCAGGTAGGCGGCGAAAGCGTCCGAGAGGCGGTCCACTTCCCTGAAGCTGAGGGAGGCTTCCATGCCGTTGGGGAGGACGAGGGTCTCGGCCTTCCGGTCGCCGTAACGCACCGCGGCCGCGCGCACGAGCTGACCCAGGTTCTCGAAGGGAAAGGGCTGGGCCTCGCGTCCCACGCCCTCGGGATAACCTGCCCACCACACCTGTTCTGGTTCCACGGATCCACCTTCCCTGCCGGGCCGTTCCGGGGAGCGGCCATCTGCTCAACTCACATCGCTTAACTTGTCGATGTTCATTATTTTAGACTTCAATCGGCCCCTTCTGGGAGGGGCGATTATTGCCGAGGCGATGCGGACCTGGCCTCTGGATCTGGCAGAGTCGAAGCGGAGGCCCTCGATGAAGGCAGTCATCCAGCGCGTGACGCGGGCCTCGGTGCGATCCGGGGACCTGGAGGCGAGCATCGGCCCGGGCCTGCTGGTGCTGGTGGGCCTCGAAGCCGGCGACACGGAGGAGGCCTGTGCCTGGGCCGCCGCCAAGATCGCCTCGCTGCGCATCTTCGAGGACGGCGACGGGAAGATGAACCTCGGCCTTCAGGATGTGGGCGGCGAGATCCTCGCCATCAGCCAGTTCACCCTGGCGGGCAGCATCGCCAAGGGCCGACGCCCTTCCTTCGACGCGGCCATGAGCCCCGACGCGGCCCGGGTGCTCTTCCGGAAGTTCCTGGATCTGCTGAAGGCCCAGCACCCCCGCGTGAAATCCGGCTTCTTCCAGGAGCACATGGCGGTCGAGCTTCTCAACGATGGGCCCGTGACCTTCATTCTGGAGCGCTGAGCCAGCACGAGAGGGGCCGCGCCAAGGCCAGGGCCAGTCCCGCCAGCAGCAGGCCCGCCGCCACATCCGTGAGGTAGTGGACGCCGATGTAGACGGTGGCGAACACGATGGCGCCGGCCCAGGCCCAGAACAGGGGCGCCAGGCGGGGGAAGCATCGCGTGACCAGGAGGGCGGGCAGTACCGAGAGCGCCGTGTGGCCGCTGGGAAACGCATCCAGCGTGGTGGCTTCCGCGCCGCGCAGGAAGGCGCGGATGGCCTGCGAGATCGCCCCGCCACCCAGCTGGACCGGGGCCAGGGCCTCCGGCACCCGGGGGCCTTCCGCGGGCCACAGGAAATATCCCAGGAACGAGAGGTAGAACCCGAGGAGGATCGCGAACGCCACCCGCTCGAACCGCGCCGGGCCCAGGCGGACACGGGCCAGCACCCCCACCGACAGGGGCAGGAAGTAGAAGCTGGCGTAGGCGAGGTAGACCACATCCGTGAAGGCCGCGGGCCGGCCAAGGGCCCCGCGCCAGGCCGCGGCGAGCGATCCGAACCAACGCCGGTCCAGCTCGGCGAGGACGGCATCCCAGCGGTGGGCATTCACGGCCACCACCAAGGGCTGGAGCAGCAGGAAGACGAGAAGCACCACCAGCACCGGAACGAAGTCCCGGAGGAGGAGGGCGACCTGCCCCCGGGCCCGGCCGAGCCCCAGGCTGAACGCGAGGAGCCCGGCGAAAGTGAAGGTCCGGAGCAGCCAGCCCTCGGGCCGCGCCAGCAGCGCCAGGGCCAACAGGATGGCCAGCACCAGGACCGTGAGGCGCTCTGAGGGCCGCAGGGCCGAGGCTGCCCCGGCCCTCATGGCTCCTGCGTCTCCGCTTCCGTCCCCAGCCATGCGGGCGTTCCCTCCGGCGACCCCAGCCACCGGCCGGGATCCTCAAGGACCTTCTGGACGAGGACGAGGGCGCGGGCACAGGAGAAGGCATCGTCGATGCGCTCGTCGAAGGTCCAGCGCACGGAAAGGGCCTCCTCCGCGCTCACGCCATCCCGGGTCGCGAAGGTCGAGCGACGCGGGGCGGAGACGGCGCCGAAGATGGAGACGGTGCCGTACTCGTAGAGGTGGTGGAAGACATCGGAGACGCCCACGGAGCCGAGGTTGGCCAGGAAGATGCTCGCGTACATGGGATCGTCGCGGATCATGAAGCCCGGGTAGAGGTTCCAGTGATCCAGTCCCCGGGCGAGCCCCACCAGCAGGCGTACCACCGGCCCGGGCAGCCGCATGATCAGGGTGACTTCCTTGTCCACGGACCGGTCCGTCTCCCGGGCCTCCTCCACCTGGGTGGAGATCCGGGCGGAAAAGGCCGGGAAGCTCTCACCCTCGAAGGCCGCCAGCTTCACGGTGGCCCCGGGGGCCTCATCCGTGAAGGCCTTCTTGGCGACGAAGGAAACCGACACGCCCCGCCGCTGATAGAGCCGCCCTCCCGAGACGAAGCGGTTCAGGCGCGGCCGGGTTTCCAGCGCCACGGCGGTGGCGTAGGCCACCAGGTGGAAGAGCGTGGCCCGGGGGTGGTGGGCGCGATTGTAGGCCTTGAGCCAGATGCGCGCGGCGGCGATGCGGTAGAGGGACTCCTGGTAGACGCAGCTCTCGTTCCGGCCCCGCATGAGATAGGGCATGATGCGCCGCACCGGGGCCTCGCCGCGGATCAGATCGCCATCGGAACGGGAGAAGAGGGGCATGGATCAGGGTCGGCGCGGTGGACCGGCACTGTCAAGAACACCCGGGGATCATCTTTTCGCGTTGACACCGCGTGGCGGCAGGACTATCCCTGGGGCAACCTTTCCGGTGCTGCCATGACGATGCGTTCCGCAGGTCTCCGCCTACCCGCTTCCGGCCTGCTCGCGGCGGGCCTTCTCCTGGCCGGTGCCCCGGGCCGGGCCCAGGACGCGGCAACCCCCTGGTCCATGACGGTCTACCTCCAACAGAGCTGGCCGAAGCAGACGGAGACCAACCGCCAGATCAAGGAGGTCAACGCGGCCCTGGGTTCCTCCTTCAAGACCTGGGACGATGTGGCGAACCTCAACCTCGGCGTGCAGGCTTTCCGCGACCTGAATCCGCGCTGGAAGGTGGGGCTCGAGCTGGACTACTCCCGCGGGAAGATCGACGGGGCGACCACCCTGGACACGCCCGCCGGTCCTGCCACGCTTGCTTTCGAGCAGAAGTACACGGTCTACGCGGATCTCCTGGCCCTCGCCCAGTTCCGGCCCCTGGGGGGGAACGGTCGCTGGATTCCCTTCCTCCAGGCGGGGATCGGCCTGGCCTATGAAAAGGACCGGACCCTCCTGACCCTGCGCAACGACTTCCTGGACGAGACCCTGATCCAGGTCGATAACAGCGGCTGGTTCCCCATGTTCACGGTCGGAGCGGGTGTCGATGTCTACTTCTCGCATCAGCGCACCTGGTACGCCGAAGTCGGCGTCAGCTATTCCTGGGCCCGCCTCAAACATGATGTCGCGGCAAGCGGTGCCCTGACGCCAGGCACCGTCCGGGCCGATACGGATTCCACGGGACCCAACGCCTGGCTGGGCATCGGGCGGAAGTTCTAGCCCAGAGCGAACGGAACAACGCCCCGGAGGAGGACCCCCGGGGCGTCGAACCTGCTTCCCGGCGCTGGATCAGAGCGTCATGCGCTGCAGACCGGCCTTCAGACTCTCGTCGATGATGGCGAGACAGTCGGCGAAGTGCGCCTTGGTCTCCTTGCTGAAGCCCGCCTTGGTCGGAGCGGCCTTGAGCGAAGGCTGCAGGGCGCGCAGCGCCTCCCGGGCCAGGGCCCGCGCGTCGGCGGGCGTGAGGGGGTTCGCCCGCAGCACCTGGGCACTCAGCTGGCGCAGGTGCTCCCGCTGCAGGTTGCGCCGCATGACCGAGACCTCGCGCCCGCTCTTCAGCTCCGTCCAGATGGCGCTCTGCAAGGCGTCATAGAGCTCCGAGAGACGGAAGGCCTCCTTGGGGTTCGCCAGCTTGTCCGGCGCATCGAGGACCCGCTGGGCCACGGCGGGTTGGAACAGCTGGGCCAGCACCTGGGCCTGGGTGCGCAGCACCCACTGGGCGGGCGAGGGATCCGCGTTCAGGGGGCCGCCGAACCGGTCGGTGGTGAGGCGGGAGAGGAACTCGGGCTTGAAGCGGAAGGCGTCGACGGAGAAGATGCCGGTCTCCAGCAGCTTCAAGGCCTGGCGCTGACGGGCGGCGGGAACCGGCGTGATGGGGGCCCGGCCCGTACCCGCGTGGTCGCGCAGGTGCACCACGCCGCCGATGTACTTGGCGCTCAGGTTGGCCGAGAGCCCCACCTGGCCCAGGGCCCTCAACAGGCCGCGGCGCAGAGGCTGGTATTCCTCGCCATCCCGGAAGGTCTTGGCCTGCAGGCGCTCCCAGAGCTCCTTCGAGAGGCTCAGGCGCTTCTGGTAGAAGGCCAGCGGGTCGGAGCCCAGATCCCGGCGGTTCACTTCGGGATCCATGCCCTCGAGCCCCATGAAGCCGAGGGCCTCCTCGTCCGTACCGTAGGCCAGCTGGGGCTCGGAGCTGCGGGCGGCGATCTTGGCCAGGGCCCCCTTCTCCTCCGAAGCCGCCAGGGGCTTGTAGCCGTATTCGATGGCCCAGTGGTCGTAGGGCCCCAGGGTGCTCATCACATACTCGCCCTGACGCTGGCCCTTGAGCGCCAGGTTCAGCGCGTTGTAGTCCATGACGGAGCCCGTCAGGCCGTGGGTCTTGGTGAATTCCGGATTCGAGATCTGCTCCATGGAGTAGATCGTCGAGGCCCGGAAGTTGTGGCGCAGGCCGAGCGTGTGGCCCACCTCGTGGGTGATCACATCCTTGAGCACGGCGGCCACATAGGCATCCTCCTCGGGGCTGCCTGGAGTGATCTCACCCCGGGTTTCCAGCAGGTCGAGGGCGAAACCCATCTCCTGGTGGGCTTCCGCCGCATAGGTGCACAGGCTGTGGTCGTGCCTGGACAGGAAGGCGTCCTGGGCCTTGGGCGGCAGGGTCTCCCGGGCCTCCGTGCGGCTGCCGCGAGCCCAGACCTCCCCGATGCCGATATCGGCGTCCAGGATCTCCCCGGTGCGGGGATCCACCTGGCTGGGTCCGATGGCGAAGCCGATGTCGGTGCCCGTGAGCCAGCGCAGGGAGGCGTGGCGGGCATCGTGGGTATCCCAGTCCGCATCGGCGGGCTGGACCTTGACCTGGACGGCGTTCTTGAAACCCTGCTCCTCGAAGGCCTGGTTCCAGGCCAGCACGCCTTCGGTGATGGCCGGCCGGTATTTCTCCGGGATGTTCCGGTCCAGCCAGAACACGATGGGCTGCTTGGGCTCGGAGAGGGCGGCCGCGGGGTCCTTCTTCTCCAGGCGCCAGCGGTGGATGTAGTGCACCTTGGGATCCACCCGCGTGTCATCGCCGAAGTCCCAGCGCGTGGTGGCGAAGTAGCCCAGCCGGTCATCGGCGAGGCGGGGGGCCATGGGCTGCTCCGGCAGCTTCGCGAAGGAGAAGTGCCAACCGAGGAACAGGCTGCGGATGTCCTCCAGCGTGCCCGGGGGCGGCACGAAGGGCATGGGGGGCGCCCCGGGCATCTGGATGGGCGGCAGCATGATGCGCGAGAGCGCGTAGTGGGCCTGGACCCGGAAGGCGGCCTGGTCCTCGCTGCTGCGGACCTTCTCGAAGAAGCTGTTGGACGCGTCGAATCCGTAGGGCTGGCGGTAGGTGGCCTCCAGCCGCGTGGCCCCCATGGGGATGTCCTTCAGCAGCAGGGCGTTGGCCTCCACCAGGAAGGATTTCCGCTCGGGATGGGGCTGGCTCAGCACCGGGGCGCTGGACAGCAGGCTGTCGCTGAAGCCCTCCGCCACGGCCCGGGCTGCCGGAGAACCCTCGGGCGCGGTGAAGGTCGTGTTCTTCGCCAGGAGCTGGAGGCTGTTCCCCACGCGGCGGAAGCTCACCAGGTGGCTGTCATCCATCATGCCGCCGTAGATGCCGCGCTCGCCGGTGCCCCGGGTGCTGCTGATGGCGAAGAAGAAGGGCATGTCCAGCTGCTCGGGCTTCACCTCGATCCAGACCTTTTCGTCCTTCGTCCAGAGGGTGAAGAGCCCCTTGTGCTCCTTGGCCTCCTTCACGACCTCGGCGAAGGGCTTCAGGGCGCCGGGGGCCGGTGCGGCGGCGGGCGCCGGTGTGGCGGCCTTGCCTCCGTTGGGAGCCGTCTGGGCGGCCAGGCTCAGGCACAGCAGGGGCAGGAGCGCGGATAGGCGCTGGGGCAGGTACATGCGGGTCCTCCTCCGATGGGGATGTCCCCTACCATACGCTGCCTTTGTGGGGTTCGTTTAGAGGCACTCCGTGCGGAGCGGGCCCGGACTGGGCGGATCGCCCCCTCTGGATTCAGGCCGCTCCGGCGAGGCCTTCGATCCAGGCCAGGACATCGGCCCGCATCTCCGGGCTCAGCCGGTGATCCACCGGGTAGAGGCGAGTGATGTGGGGGATGCCCAGATCCTCCAGCCATTGATCGGCCCGCTGCGCCCAGGCCACCGGCAGGGTCCGGTCCCGCTCGCCGTGGCCGATGAAGCCCCGCAGGTGTCCCAGCCACTCCCGGCCGGCGATGCGGGGTTCGAGCTCCGGCAGGATCCGGCCGGAGAGGATGGCGAAACCACCCAGCCGCTCCGGGGCGCTGAGGGCCACGCCGGCACTCATGATGCCGCCCTGGCTGAACCCGCCGAGGATGGTCTGGCGGGCCTCGACGCCATGGATGGACTGCATGTGATCGATGAACCGGATGAGCGCGTGGCGGCTGGCTTCAGCCTCAGCGGCAGCGATCTTCGGACCTTCGGCCGTGAAGGTCACGCGGAACCAGCCGTACTGATCGGGTCCGAGCTGGAGCCCCCCCCGAACCAGGACCACCAGGGTTTCGGCATCCACCCCCTCCGCCAGATCGGCCAGGTCCGTCTCCCGGCCGCCCACCCCGTGCAGGAGCACCACGAGGGCCTTGGGCCGGGCGGCTGAGGGCAACCGCAGGCGGTAGGACAGGCCGGAAACCGGGTCCAGCTGGAGGGGGCCCAGCGAAGGAACAGGGGAAGGAGTGGGGGAGGACATGGGATCTCCGTCAGGGGCCGATGTCCGAAGCCGCCGGCCTCCCGAAGGCCGTGGAGACGGCCTTCAGGAGGAATCGGTGGCGGCCCCGGATGGCCGCGGTTCAGGCCTTACTTCTTGGCGGAAGCGGAAACCTTGCCGGCTTCGACATTCAGGCTGATGGCGACCGTCTCGCCGACGACACCGGGGAAGGTCTTGATGCCGAACTCGCTGCGGTTGAGGCTGAGGGCGCCGTCCACGAAGCCGGCCACCACGCTGCCGGGCTGCATGCCGGGCTGGGTTCCCGCATTGGTGATGGGGAAGGTGATGCGCTTGGTGACCCCGTGCATGGTGAAGTCGCCGGTGACCTCCAGCTTGCCCTTGGCCACTTCCTTCACGGAGGTGCTCTTGAAGGTGACGGTGGGGAACTTCTCGACATCGAAGAAGTCAGGGGACTTCAAGTGCTTGTCGCGGGCCTCATTGTCCGTGGTGATGCTGGCGGACTCGATGGTGACCTCGACGCTGGACTTGCTGATGTTCGCGGAGTCCACCTTGATGGTCCCGTTGAACTTCGTGAAGCGGCCGCTGGTCTTGGCCAGAAGGTGGCCGACCTTGAAGCTGACTTCGCTGTGGACGGGGTCGATCTTGTAGACATCCTGGGCCAGGGCGGGCAGGGCCGCGAGGGCGAGGGACGCGAGAAGGACGCGGAAGGGGTGTCGCATGTGACCTCCAAAGAATAGGTGTTTCACCATGCAATTAAGAATAGGCGCCATTTCCAGAGTTGCAACATCTTTTTTGAAAAAATTCCTTCCCCTCAACCCGAGTGATTGAAGTGCAGTAAAACATTAAGATATGACTTCCCGAGGGCCTGCTGGGGAGCCCTCCAGACCGTGTCCCTCGGGCCGCTGCGGAGCCCGGGTTCCCCCCTCGTCAGCGAAAGGAATCAGACTTTCGGAGCGTCCATTCCGAAGGCCGCCCAGCCCTCCTTGGTGGGGCCGTAGATGCTGGGCACATGCAGGCCGGCCTGGCGCATGAGGACGGTCATCTGACCCCGATGGTGGGTCTGGTGGCTGACCAGGACATAGAGCGCGAAAGCACCGGTCCAAGTCTCGCCGTAGAGGGTGAAGTTGCGGCCCAGTTCGGTGTTGCTCCAGCTGCCGATGTGATCCAGCAGGGACTCGCTCACGGCGCGGTAAGCGGCGGCGACCTCGGCCATGGTGGGCGGGGGGGGCGTGGCGATGAATCCGTCGGGCCCCAGGCCCACAGGCCCCTTCACCTTCAGGCCCAGGTTCTGGGGCAGTTCCAGGACGGTTTCCACCAGGTGCCAGGCCATGCGCCGCAGGTCGCGATGCTGGTCGTCCACGGCCTGATGGGCCGCCGCATCGGGAATGGCCGCGAAGACCGCCAGGGTCTTCTCCGCCTCCTGCTGCCAGATGGTCTTGAAGTCATCCACGCGACGGAACATGCCAGCCTCCGGAAAGGTCCCCGGAAGCATAGCGCAATGGGGCCCGGGAGGAGGAAGGTCAGACGGGCGTGACGCTGCGGCGTTTGGTGGGCCAGGCTTCCCGGCGGCGGGCCCGGGCGAGTCGGGTGACGAGTTCGGTGCGGAGATCGGCAGGATCCACGATGGCGTCCACATGCAGGTCCGCACCCAGCTTCTTCAGGTTGATGTCCTCGTTGTATTCGTCCCGGAGCTGCTGGACATAGGCGACCCGCTCTTCTTCCGGCTTCTCCGCGATCTTGTTGGCGAAGACGGCGTTCACGGCGGCCTCGGCGCCCATGACGGCGATGCTGGCCGTGGGCAGCGCCAGCGTGGCATCCGGATCGAAGCCCGGCCCGCTCATGGCGTAGAGGCCGGCCCCATAAGCCTTGCGCACCACGACGCAGATGCGCGGCGTGCTGCAGCTGGCCATGGCGCTGATCATCTTGGCGCCGTGGCGGATGATGCCCTGCTTCTCCACGGCACTGCCGATCATGAAGCCCGGCACATCGCTGAGGAACACGAGGGGAATGCCGAAGGCGTCGCAGAGGGTCATGAAGCGGGTGGCCTTGTCGGCGCTGTCCACGAACAGCACGCCGCCCTTCACCCGGGGCTGGTTGGCCAGGATGCCCACGGGCTTGCCATCCAACCGGGCCAGGCCGGTGATGATCTCTCCTGCGAAGAGCTTCTTCACCTCCAGGAAGCTGCCCTCATCCACCAGGCCCTCGATGAAGTCCTTCATTTGGAAGGGGGAGTTGATGTCCTTGGGGACGAGCGCACCCAGAGCCTTCGCTTTGGGCGAGACCGCCTTCGGCGGGGCCGCGGGCAGGGCATCTTCGCAGTGCTGGGGAAAGTAGGACAGGTACTGTCGGCAGAGCTCGATGGCCTCCACCTCGGTCTTGCAGAGAAAGTCGCCGCAGCCGCTCACGGAGCAGTGCATCTTCGCGCCGCCGAGATCCTCGAGCGAGATTTTCTCGCCGATCACCATCTCCGCCATGCGGGGCGACCCCAGGTACATGCTGGCGTTGCCCTCCACCATCATCACCACATCGCAGAAGGCCGGAATGTAGGCGCCGCCCGCGGCCGACGGGCCGAAGAGCAGGCAGATCTGCGGCACCAGGCCCGACAGCGCCACCTCCATGTGGAAGATGGTCCCGGCGTGGCGGCGGCCGGGGAACATGTCGAGCTGGTCGGTGATGCGGGCCCCGGCCGAGTCCACCAGGTAGAGCATGGGGACCTTCATCCGCATGGCCACTTCCTGGATGCGGATGATCTTCTCCACCGTGCGGGCGCCCCAACTCCCGGCCTTGATGGTGCTGTCGTTGGCCATCAGGGCCACCGGGCGGCCACCCACCAGGGCCGTGCCCGTGATGACGCCATCCGCGGGAAGTTCCTTGTGCAGGGCATTGGCGAAGAGGCCGTCCTCGACGAAGCTCCCCTCGTCCACCAGCCGTCGGATGCGCTCCCGGGCGAAGAGCTTGCCTGCTTCGGCGTTCTTCTCGTGAGCCTTGGGCGAGCCGCCTTTCTTGACGCGATCAACTTCCGAATGAAAGTGCTCCAGCTGCATGGGGACCTCGGATGGATCCTTCAGCATATGCGATCCTGGATGGATGCTGGACGGGGATGGATCGAAGCGGCCCGGGTTCCTGACGGTGCCCTTTCTCATCGTCTGTTCGTTCTACTTCCTGGTCTTCGCGGCCGGCTACCAACTCTTCCCCGTGGTGCCGTTGCGCTTGCGGGACCTGGGCGCGAGCCTGGCGGAAAGCGGGCGATTCCAGACGGCCTTCATGCTGGGCTCGGGCTTCGGCGCGCTGTTCACGGGGCCCCTGGGCGACCGCCTGGGGCCCCGCCGCGTGCTCCGGGTGGCTTCCCTCGCGGTGGTCGGCATCCTGGTGGTCTACGCGCTGCTGAGGGTGCGTTGGGTGTTCTACCTGTTGGCGCCGGTGCACGGCCTGTTGTGGTCGGCCTTGCGCACCGCCTCCATCTCCAAGGTGGGGGGCATCCTCCCCCTGGAGCATCGGGCGCAGGGGCTTTCGATCTTCGGCCTCACGGGGCCAGGCGGCGTGGCGGTGGGCCCCCTCGTGGGCCTCTGGCTGATGCCCCACCTGGGGTTCACCTGGATGATGGTTCTGCTCGCAGGCGTCTTCGCGCTGCTGCATTCGCTGATCGGTGTCCTGCCCCGCGAGACCCCCCGGGAAATCGCCGGAACGGTGTTCCAGTGGCCGGATCGGTCGGTGTGGGGGCCCGTGGCCGTCATGGGTCTGGTGGGCCTCAGCTTCGGCCCGATGACGCCCTACAGCGCCCAGGAGGCCAAGGCCCTGGGCCTGGCCTGGCCTTCCGCCTTCCTGACCTGCTTCGCCCTGGGGATGATGGCCATGCGCGGCCTGCTCGCCCTCACCGGCATGGGACGGCGACCCGTGGCCCTGATGCCGGGCATGGCCGCCCTGACGGCCGTGGGCTACGGGATGCTGGCCTTCCTGCCGGGGGGGCTCGTCCGCCATCTTTCCGCGGGCCTCGTCTACGGCGCCGGCTACGGGATGGTCCACACCCTGATGCTGACCCACCTGCTGGAGACCACGGCGCCCCAGCGGCGCGGATCGGCCGCAGGGGCCTTCTTCTTCGCCTTCGACGCCGCCACCGCCTTGGGTGCGCTCGGCCTGGGCTGGGTCATGCAGCACGGGGGGTTCCGCTGGGGCTGGGCCATCGGGGCCGGCCTGATGACCCTGGCCATTCCCGTGGCCCAACGCGTCGTGGGGAAGCGGCCGGCCGTGACACCCGAGGCGGAGCTCCCTGCCATTCTGGGATCATGAAGGCTCTTTCCAATCCCCGCCCCAGCCTCGTCACCCGGCAATTCGCCCTGGTGTGGGCGCTGACCTTCGTCACCTTCTTCGCCGCGTTCCAGCTCTTCCCCACGGTGCCCCTGCGCCTGAGGGATCTCGGGGCGAGCCTGGCGGAAAGCGGCCGCTTCATGAGCCTCTTCACCCTGGGCAGCGCCCTGGGCGCGTTGTTCACGGGCCCGCTCGGGGATCGGGTGGGGCACCGCCGACTGGTGATCAGCTCGGCGATGCTCTACGCGGCCTTCCTCGCGGCCTACGCTGTGATGCCCACCCGCTGGGGCTTCTACCTGCTCGCCTTCCCCCACGGCATCGTGTGGTCCGGCCTGCTGACAGCCACCATGGCCTCTCTGGCCCATGTGCTGCCCGCCGACCGCCATGCGGATGGCCTCAGTCTCTATGGCTTGGCCAGTCCCGGCGGCGTCATCGTCGGTCCTCTGCTGGGCCTGTGGATTCAGCAGCGCTGGGGCTTTGCGCCCATCGGGTGGTATCTGGCGGTCCTCTTCCTCCTGCTGGGGGCCCTGGGCACCACCCTCCCGAAGGATCATCCGCACGGCCGCGCCGAGGGCTTCAAGTGGCCCGATGCCTCCGTGCTGATCCCCAGCCTCGTCCTCTTCTGCGTGGCCCTGGGTTATGGCGCGCTGGGCACTTACACGGCCCAGGAGGCCCTGGCCCTGGGGATGCCCGTGCCCTCGGCCTTCCTCTCCTTCATGGCCGTGGGCATGGTGCTCATGCGCCTGGCCATGCTCCGGCGCGGATTCGGGAAGCGGCCCATCCGCAAGCTGCCGGCCATGCTGCTGGGGGCCTTCGCGGGGATGGCCCTCCTGGCGGCCCTGCCCGGCGGCACGGTACGCCATGTGCTGTCGGCCCTGCTCTACGGCGCGGGCTACAGCATGATGCACACCCTCATCAACGCGAAGCTGATGGCCTCCGCCGATCCGAAGCGCCGGGGCTCGGCCTTCGGCGTTCTCCTCTTCGCCTTCGACGCCGGCATCGGCCTCGGCAGCTTCAGCCTCGGGTGGGCCATCGGCGCCTACGGCTACCGCGCCGGCTGGGCCCTGGGCGCCCTCGCCATCCTCGTCTCGCTGCCCCTGGCCCTGAAGCTGAGCCGGGACTGATCAGACCCGCCGGTGGACCTTGTGGACGGAGGCCTGGTCCACGCACTTCACCAGGATCTCGTCGATGTTCACATGGTCGGGCGCCATGAGGCTCCACCGCACGCACTCGGCCACATCGAAGGCGGTGAGGGGCTTCACGCCCTGGTAGACGGCCTTGGCCTTGTCGCCGTCCTTCAGCCGGACATCGGAGAACTCGGTCACGGCCATGCCGGGATCCACGGAAGTGACGCGGATCTGTTCGCCGTTCAGCTCCAGGCGCAGGCTCTGGGCCATGGCCTTCACGCCGAACTTGGAGGCGCAGTAGACGCTGCCGCCCTCATAGGGCTGATGGCCGGCGGTGGAGCCGATGAAGAAGACATGGCCCCAGCCGGCCTTGCGGAGGTGGGGGAGGCCCGCGCGGATGGTCTTCACCACGCCCTCCACATTGGTCCGCATCATGGCTTCGAGATCCTCGTCCGGCGTCTCCCACAGCTTGTAGGTGCCGCTGGCCAGGCCCGCGTTGGCCACCACCACATGCAGGCCTCCGAGCGCCGCAGCGGCCTCCGCCACGAAAGTATCCACACTGGCCGTGTGGCAGGTGTCCACGGTGCCCGCGAAGGCCTTGATGCCGTGGGCCTTCGTCAGCTCGTCCGCCAGGGCCCGCACGCGCTCCACGCGACGGGCGCCCAGGGCCAGGTGGCAGCCCTGCGAGGCCAACAGCCGCGCCATGGCTTCGCCGAAGCCGCTGGACGCGCCGGTGATGAGGACGATGGGATGCTCGGGGCGCATGAGAACTCCTGGAGAGATGGGTCTAGCGGTAATTCCTGTGGAACTCGCCGAGCGCATCCACCACTTTCTGGATCTTGTCGGTGGGCGGCAGGATGGTAGTGCGGAAGTGGGCGGTGCCCTCGGCTTGTCCGAAGCCAGACCCAGGCACCACGCAGATGCCCGTCGCCTCCAGCAGGGCCATGGCGTAGTCGAAGTCCGTGCGGCCCGCCGGCAGGGTGATGCTGGGGAAGGCGTACATGGCCCCCGCGATCTCGTTGCAGGCGATGCCTTCGATGCGGTTCAACCCTTCGGCCAGCAGGATGGCCCGCTGCTTCAGGGTTTCGAGGATGGCGCCCTTCTCCGCGGTGTACCGGGCGTGGGAGGGCATGCCCGGCTTCGGCGGACGCACCATGGCATAGGTGGCGACCTGGCCCGCGAGGTTGGCACAAAGGCTCACGCTCTGGAGCTTGAGGATCTGGGCAGCCACATCCTCCGGCACATGGCGGTACTCGAAGTAGCCGCCCCGCACACCGCACTCGCCCAGGAAACCCTTGGAGCAGGAGTGGAAGCTGAAGAGGGAGACCTCCTTCGCCTCCGCCTGGTGCAGCACCTTCGCGAAAGAGACAAACTCATCGCCGGGCAGGTAGATGTTCTCCTGGTAGACCTCGTCCGCCAGGATCGAGAGGCCGTGGGCCTTCGCGAAGTCGATGACCATCGCGATGTTGGCCTCGTCCAGCACTGCCCCTGTGGGGTTGCCGGGGTTGATCACGCAGATGGCCTTCACGCGTGTGCCCTCCGCCTTCGCCTGGGCCAGGGAGGCCTCCAGCATGGGGCGGCTCAGCTTCCAGCCGTTCGCCTCGTCCAGGTAGTAGGGCACCATGCGTCCTTCATAGAGGGTGATGGTGGCTGAATACAGCGGGTACTGGGGGATGGGCACCATGATGCCGTCCTGGGGTCCGCTGAGCAGCAGCCGCAGGATGGTCTGCACGCCTTTGCTGGCGCCGTCCGTGAGGAAGATGGCATCGGGATCCACCCCGATGTGGTCGCGCTCCAGGATGAATTCGGCCACGGCCTCGCGGATGAACCGCACGCCGCGGCTTTCGCTGTAGGCGCCGAGCCCGTGCCGGGTGCCGGCGAGGATGGCCTTGGCCGTTTCGACCACATCCGTGGGGAAGGTGCCCGGAGCCAGGTCCAGGAGGGCCGGATATTCACAGAGGGCCAGGATCTGGCGGTTCCAGGTGAGGGCCTTCTGCCCCAACGACTGTGGGTTCCCGATGTTGCAGTAGATGATCTCGCGGCCCTGCTTCTCCAGCTCCCCGGCCCGGGCCACGATGGGGCCCCGCACGGCGTATTCCGTTTCGAGGACGGCTTTCCCGAGGTCAGTCAAACGGATGGTCATGGGCGCTCCAACCCTTGAGTTTAACCTCAGCCCGCCCTGTGACCGCCGTCATCCTACTCCGCGTCAGGGCCTCCGGCCTTGGGCGGGGACAGGCGGCCAGATAGACTGGAGATTCCAGATTCACACAGTCACGCCACCTCCCCTCCTTTTCAGAAGAGGCTTTCATGCTCGGTTTCTCGCTTTCCCCTGAACAGCTGGCCGAAAAAGAACGGGCCCATACCTTCGCCGAGAAGATCATGCGCCCCGTGGCCCGCAAGTACGACGAGACGGGCGAGTGGGCCGTGGATGTCTACAAGGCGGCCTGGGACCAGGGCTACCTCCAGGCCCTGGTGCCTGAGGACTGCGGCGGTCCCGGCGCCAAGCAGATCGAGGAAGCCATCGTCTGCGAGGAGCTGGCCTGGGGCTGCGCCGGCCTCTACACCTCCATCATGGCCAACGGCCTGGCCATGACGCCCCTGCTGGTCGCGGCCTCCCCCGAACAGAAGAAGAAGTGGCTGGGCATGCTCGCGGAAGAGCCCAAGTTCGCGGCCTTCTCCCTGTCCGAGCCCAACGCCGGTTCCGATGCCGGCGGCATGAGCTGCCGCGCCGAGAAGAAGGGCGACAAGTACATCATCAACGGCACGAAGTGCTACTGCACCAACGGCGGTTACGCGGATTGGTACGCCCTCTTCGCCAGCACCGATCCCACCAAGGGTGCCCGCGGCACCAGCTGCATCGTGGTGCCCCGCGACACGCCGGGCCTGGTGGTGGGCAAGGCCATGGACAAGATGGGCCAGCGCGCCTCCAACCAGGTGGAGCTCTACTTCAACGACGCCGAAGTGCCCGTGGAGAACCTCCTGGGCAAGGAGGGCATGGGCTTCGTCATCGCCATGAAGACCCTGGATCAGACCCGCGCAGCCGTGGCCGCCGGAGGCGTGGGCGTGGCCCGGGCCGCCTTCGAGATCGCCCTGGAGTACGCCAAGACCCGCATCCAGTTCGGCCAGCCCATCTTCGCGAACCAGGCCATCAGCTTCATGCTGGCGGACATGGCCAAGAAGATCGAGGCCAGCCGCCTGCTCACCTGGCAGGCCGCCTGGATGACCGACAACGGCATCAAGAACTCCAAGCAGAGTGCCATCGCCAAGACCTTCGCCACCGACACCGCCATGGAAGTCAGCACCGACGCCGTGCAGATCCTCGGCGGCAACGGCTACAGCCGCGACTACCTGGTCGAGAAGTGCATGCGCGACGCCAAGCTCCTGCAGATCTATGAAGGAACGAACCAGATCCAGCGGCTGGTGATCGCCAAGGAAATCCAGCAGGGGAACTGATCGTCAGAGATCGCCCTATCCTCAGAAGGCGGCCCCTGGCCGCCTTCTGAGTTCCTGGAGCCCCCATGCGCAGCTGGATCCTCCTCCTCGTGGCCGGTCTCCTGGAGACGGGCTGGGCCATCGGCCTGAAATACACCCAGGGCTTCACGCGGCCCCTGGCCTCGGTCCTCACAGGACTGGCCATCGTGGGGAGCATGGTCCTGCTGGGACTGGCCGCCAAGGAGCTGCCCATCGGCACCGCCTACCCGGTGTGGGTGGGCATCGGGGCCTTCGGGGCGGCCGTGCTGGGCATGGTCCTCTTCAAGGAGCCGGTGACGCCCGGCCGGATCTTCTTTCTCGTCCTGCTCATGGTGGCGGTCATGGGCCTGAAGGCGACCACGGCCTAAGCTCTACCGCTGGGGGACCGGACCCTTCCCGCGGGGGGATTTTGGGGCTTGAAGACCTCCCCGCCCATCCCTAGAATCCCTTTCAACCAACCATCTTTACCAGCCCAACAGCCGTGAAAGTGGGGTGGGACTCCCGCCGGGGATCCCGGTTTCACTCGGGCGCAAGCCCCCGCGACTCGCGCGCCTGGCGCGCGTCGCGCGATCAACCTCCAGGCGCGAGGGGCTTGGCCCCCGGGAAGAAGGACATGTCCGAAGGTACCGTCAAGTGGTTCAACGCCGAGAAGGGTTTCGGCTTCATCACCCCCGATGAGGGTGGGCCCGACATCTTCGTCCACTACTCCGCCGTGCAGACCAAGGGATTCCGTTCCCTGGACGAGAAGCAGCGCGTCAGCTTCGAGGTGGTGCAGGGCCCCAAGGGGCCTCAGGCCGCGAATGTGAACAAGATCTGAACCCGCCCCTTTTCCGAGCCCCGGTCCCGGCCGGGGCTCGTTGCGTACCCGTGTCGCGTACCATGGGCCCATGCTCTCTGCGCGCCTCCGCCCGGTCCTGGGCCTCCTCCTGATCCTCCTGGTGGTCGTCCTTTCCGTGGAAGGCTTCCGGCAGGAGCCCCGGTTCGGGTGGATCCTGACGGGAACCCTCATCGCCGGGGTGTGGCTGGGCTGGGCCATCCGGCAGGTCTGGATCTATCCGACCGTCCTGGCCCGGGCCGAGATTCTGTGGAGTGCGGGCGAGCCGGCCTCGTCCGTGGCGGAATGCCTGGACCGGGCCCCCCTGGCCACCGGGGAGCTGGGCTACCGCATCCACCTCCTCCGCAGCGCCGCCCATCAGGCACTCGGCTACCGAGACCGGGCCTGGCTGGATCTCCTGGAGGGGCAGTTGTCCCGCGTGCCGCGGTGGAAGCGCCTCGAGGTGGCGCGGGCTTTCCGCAAGGTTCCGGACCTTCCCTCGGCGCGCCGCCTCGCCTGGGGCGAGCGCCTCATCCGGCTGGCTCCCCGCATGGCGCGGCTACGCCACCTGCAGGGCATCCTCCTGCTCCGGTCTGGCGGGGCCGAGGCGCTGCACCAGGCCTGGGCCCACTTCGAAGCCGCCCTGCCGCTGGCCTGGGACGATCCCCTGGTCCTCGACGATCTGATGCTGGCCGGCCTGCAGCATGGCCGCGAGGATGTGGCCGAGCGGGCCCTGGCCGTGCTCATGGCCCGCCACGGTGATCCGCGCCTGCCTTGGGATCGCGGGGCCGCCGGCATGCACCTGCTGCGCAGCGGCCACCCCGCCGAAGCCCTGGCCCTCATCCAGGCCCTGCCTCCGGAGCGGCGCACGCAGCCCCAGCACTGGCTGGTGGAGAGCATCTCCCGGCGCCGGCTCGGAGATCTCGAAGGTTCCTGGCAGGTGGCCGAAGCCGCGGTCCGCCAGCTTCCGGAGGCCTTCCGCCTCTGGATGGAGCGTCACCAGATCGCGCTGGAACTCCGCCGCGACGACGAGGCGCTCCGCAGCCTGGAGCGGGCCTGGAAGGTCATCCCGGGCGGCGCCGAGGGGGAATCCCTCCGGCAGGAATGGCAGCTCCGGCGAGCCGAGTTCGCCTTCTGGTGGGAGGACCAGCCGGACCTGGCGAAGTCGCTTCTCGAGAAGCTTCCGCCAGAACAGCAGGGCCCTCACCACCCGCCCCTCCTCCTGCAGGTCGAGGTGGCCCTGGGCGAGTACGAAACCGCCTACGCCGAGGTGATCAACCTCCTCAAAGCCGAGCCCGGCAACCCGGAGCTCCTGCTGCTCCAGGCGGACTGCCTGGCGGGCATGGAGACCTGGGAAGCCCTGCTGCCCTACCTGAACGGCCTGGGCGAGGCCTGCCGGGAATACCCGGCCTTCTGGCACCTGCGGGGCCTGGCCCAGGCCAACCTGGGCGATCACCTGCCGGCCCGCCTCGATCTCGAGCGCGCCGTCCGCCTGGATCCCCAGCACCTGAGGTACCTGCTGGATGCGGGCCACGGCTGTGCCGAGCTGGGGGACTGGGACCGTGCCGAGGGCCACTGGCGCCAGGCCCTGCAAGTCGATGGCCGGTCCGAGGAGGCCCTCATCCACCTGGCCGAGGCGCGGCGGGAACTGGAGGACCTCGACGGTGCCCGCCGCTACCTGCGCGAATGCCTGCTGCACCACCCCGACAGCGCGGACGCGCAGGCACGGCTGGCCGAGCTGGAGGCCAACTGAACCTTCAGACGGGTTTCAGGCTCCTGAGCAGGGCCAGCTTGCTGTCGTAGCGGGATTGCGCTTCGGGGAGGGACCACTTCCGCGCCTTCTCCAGGGCCTTGATGGCATCCTTCGTCTGTCCCTGGGCCAGGCACACCCGGGCCTGGATCAGGTAGAACTCGGGCTCCCGGGGCAGGAGCTTGATGGCCTGCTTGATGCGCTTCTCCGCCTCGCTCCATTGATCATCGGCCAGCGCCTCCTCAGCCAGGAAGGCATTGAAGAACGGGTCGCGCTTGCGGATCTCCAGCCCCCGCTCCCGGAAGCGGCGGGCCTCCTCCTCCCGCCCCTGGGCGCGCATGAGGTTTTCCATGTTCCCGCAGGGCGCACCATCCCGGGGATCGACCTCCAGGGCCTTCCGGAATGAGACCTCCGCCTCCTTGTCCTGATCCTTGGCCCGCTGGACGACCCCCAGGATGTTCCAGCCCACGCCAAGGCCAGGGTCCACCTCGATCGAGTGGTGCGCGTAGTGCAGGGCCTCCTCCGGTTTGCCTTCGGCCAGCAGCTCCACGGCGCGGTTGCTGTGGAAGAGGGCCACCACCCGCTTGGGCTCGAGGGATGCAATGAGCTGGGAATCCCGGCGGACTTCCGGCAGGAAATCGGCGACGAGCTCCTGGCCGATGGTGCCGGTCGGCACCACGGCCACCACATGGCGTTCGTAGCGGACGGTGGTGCCCACCCGCCGCCAGCGGCTGACCCGGAGCGACTCGCCGTAGCGGGCCTCGAGACCGATGGAGCGGCAGGCCGCCACATAGAGCGCGGTCAGGGAGAGGCAGTTCGCCTTGCGGTCCCGCCAGGCCTCGACAGGCGTCCTCGTGTAGGCATTGTCGTAGACGATGCCCAGGCCCCCCTCCTCCGGCGGGGCGAAGAAGGCCTTGAGCAGGGCCGAGACCTTCGCCGAGACCCCCATCTGGCCGATGGTGTGCTGACGCGCGAAGGTCTGCAGCTCCGGAGGCGCCTCGAAGGGATCCTCTCCGCCGACCAGCAACGCGGCTCCCAGCAGGAGGGGCAGAATTCGCAGGCGCACAGGGGACCTCCCGGCACAACATAGGTCTACGGACAGGAAGTTCAACGGGTTATGAGATGCTGATGAGCTCGGAGGGATTATGCCGAATCCAAGCGCCGTCGTGTGTGCCTATTCCAGCGTGGGGACCGCCGCGCTCGAGGGGCTGCTCGAGGCCGGCATCGAGGTAAAGGCCCTGTACACCTATGCCCAGGGCCCCGACGAGCTGTGGTTCACCCCCCCCGCGGCCGTGGCCCGAGCCCAGGGCATTCCCGTCCACCTGGCCCCCGCCTTCAACGACGATGGCGTCTTCGAGTCCATCCGCGCGCTCAGTCCCGATTTCCTGTTCAGTTTCTACTTCCGGGAAATGATCCAGGCCCGGTTCCTCGAGCTGCCACGGCTGGGTGCCTATAATCTGCACGGCAGCCTCCTGCCGAAATACCGGGGCCGAGCCCCACTCAACTGGGTGCTGGTAAAGGGCGAGACGGAAACCGGCATCACCCTCCACGCCATGACCCCCAAGCCCGACGACGGCCACATCGTGGCCCAGGCCCGGTTGCCCATCGACTGGGACGAGACCGCCCTCAGCCTCACCCTGAAGGCTGCGGACGCCGGGCGGGACCTGGTGCGCGGAGCCATTCCCGGATTGGTGGACGGGAGCATCGCCCGCCTCGATCAGAAGACCCTTGGCCCCTCCACCTACTTCGGAGGGCGCAAGCCCGCGGATTCCAGGCTGGCGTTCACCATGGGCGTGCAGGAGGCCTTCAACCAGATCCGCGCCGTGGCTGACCCCTGGCCCAACGCCTTCCTCGAAACGGGCCGCGGCACCGTCAAGGTGGCCTGGGCCCTGCCCAGCCACGAGGTCTGCCCCGCCGGCCACTTCCGCCTGACGCGGGATGGCGTGCTGGTGGGCTTCGCCGATGGCGCGCTCAGCCTCCGCACCCTCCGGAGGGACGGCCTGCGGGTGGAACGGCCCACTGAGCAGGCGGAAATGCTCCGAGACCTGGGCCTTCCAGAGGCCTGATCCCCCCGCCCGGGGCCATAACCCGCGTCACGCGGCATTCGTCGGGGTTGCGGCTTCTGGATATCCTGTCGGCCCCACCCCCCAGGAGCCTTCATGCGCAGCGTGATCACCGGAACCGGCGTCGGCCTGCCCACCCATGTCGTCACCAACGCCGCCCTGGCCGGGATCATGGACACCTCGGACGAGTGGATCCGCACCCGCAGCGGCATTCAGGAGCGCCGCTACGCGGAATCGGGCCAGGGCTCCACCGATCTCGGGGTGCTGGCGGCCCGGGCCGCCATCGCCAAGGCGGGCCTGGGCGTCGAGGAGATCGACGCGGTCATCTTCGCCACCATGACGCCGGACCACCTCCTTCCGGGCAACGGCCCGCTGCTGCAGACGGCGCTGGGCCTCCGCACCACCCTGCCCACCTTCGACCTCCGGCAGCAGTGCAGCGGCTTCCTCTATGGCCTGGAACTGGCCGACCTCCTCATCCAGAGCGGCCGGTACCGCCGCATCCTCCTGGTGGGCGCCGAGGTGCATACGGCCTTCATGCCCTGGCACCTGGGTTGGGACACCCTGATCGGCCAGTCCACCCGGGAAGTCACCGCAGCGGAGAAGACGGAGAACACCGCCAGCCGCGACCGCACCGTCCTCTTCGGGGACGGCGCCGGGGCGGTGGTGATCGAGGCCCGGGAGGGCCAAGCCGGGCTCCTGAAGACCCGGCTCTTCACCGATGGCACCGGCGCGGGCGTGCTCACCATGACGGGGGTCAGCTTCAAGCGGCGCCCCTTCGTGAGCATCGAGCAGATCCAGGCCGGCGAGACCCTCCCCGTCATGTCCGGCAAGGAGGTCTTCAAGGCCGCCGTGACCCTCATGCCGCAGGCGGTGCGCCAGGTCTGCGCGGAGGCCGGGATGGCCGTGGAGGCTCTGGACCTGGTGCTGGTCCACCAGGCCAACCTCCGCATCATCGAAGGCGTGCAGAAGGCCCTGGGCCTGCCACCGGAACGGGTGCCGCACAACATCGAGCGCTACGGCAACACCACCGCCGCCACCCTGCCCATCCTCTTCCATGAGTGCCAGGAGGACGGACGGATCCAGCCCGGCATGCGGGTGGCCTTCACCGCGCTGGGATCCGGCCTGCACTGGGGGGCGGCGCTCTACCAAGCCTGATTGCGCGCCCGTCGAGCCAGGGCTAGAATCCTGGAAACTCCGGAGTCCCCATGCGTTTCCGCCCCCTGGCCCTCGGCGCCGCCCTGGCGCTGATCCCCGCCCTCATCCTGTCCGCCGGCACTCCTAAATCCCGCAAGCATTCGGGGGGCCCCGTGAAGACTGCCGGGGAAGCCAAGGCCATCGCCGAGCGGGAAACGGGCGGCAGGGCCGTTCATGCCCGCCGCATCTCCCTGAACGGCGCTTCCAGCGGCTGGGAGGTGGACTTGCGGATGCCGAACGAGGACCGCGGCTGGCGGTGCATCATCGACTCGGACACGCACATGGTCCACAGCAAGGCGCGCATCGACCAGCCAGGCGCCAGATCCAAGGCGGACGGCCCGGTGCGCATGGTCAAGGGGAGCCGCTGAAGGAGGCTCCCCGACCCGCGGCGACCGTTCGCCGGTTTTTCCCGCCCGGAGCCCTGCCCTGCTTGACAGCCCGGCCTAGAATCGTACCTGCGGCCAATGCCGCGAGGAGAACGACACATGGGTCTGATGGACTGGGGCAAAGCCCAATTCCTGGACATTCTTGAGTGGCTTGACGATTCCAACGACACGCTGGCTTGGCGCTTCCCCATGCGGGGCCAGGAGATCCAGAACGGCGGCAAGCTCGTCGTGCGGGAAAGCCAGGAGGCCGTCTTCGTCAACGAGGGCCAGCTGGCGGATGTGTTCAAGCCCGGCACGCACAACCTCACCACCCAGAACCTGCCCATCCTCGCCACCCTGAAGGGCTGGAAGTACGGCTTCGAGAGCCCCTTCAAGAGCGATGTCTACTTCATCTCCACCAAGCTCTACAACGACCTGAAGTGGGGCACCTCGAACCCGATCATGATGCGCGACGCCGACTTCGGCATGCTGCGCATCCGGGCCTTCGGGATCTACTCCATCAAGGTGGTGGACAGCGGCACCTTCCTCAAGCAGCTGGTAGGCACCAACGGCGTCTACACCGTGCCCGACATCAGCGAGCAGCTCCGCAAGACCATCATGAGCCGCTTCACGGACACCCTGGGCGAATCCAAGATTCCCGCCCTGGACCTGGCCGCGAAGTACGACGAGATCTCCGACCTCGTGAAGCAGAAGCTGCAGGACGAGTTCAAGACCATGGGCCTTGAGCTCTCCAAGTTCTTCGTGGAGAACATCAGCCTTCCCGAGGAAGTGGAAGCCATGATGGACAAGCGCACGGGCGTGGGCATGATGGCTCCCGTCATGGGCGCCTACACGCAGATGCAGGTGGCCGACAGCATCCCCCTCGCGGCCCAGAACCCCGGCGGCGTCGCCGGCATGGGTATGGGCGTGGGCCTGGGCTTTGGCATGGGCAACATGATGGGGCAGCAGATGACCGGCGCCGCCCAGCAGATGAGCCAGCAGGGATTCCCGGCGGGCAATGCCCCCGCGGCCCCTGCGGCATCCATGGCTCCCGCGAAGTCCTTGAAAGAGGAACTCACCGAGCTCAAGGAGCTTTTCGACGGCCAGCTCATCACTCAGGCCGAATACGACACCCAGCGCGCCGCGGTCATGAAGAAGTTCGGCATGGGGAATTGAGACTCCAGTCTTAAGTCTTCAGGTAACGGAAGAAAGGGCGGCTTCGGCCGCCCTTTCTTCAAGACTGAAGGCTTCGGACTGAAGCCCCCCCTTAGTGGTGGTGGTCCGCTTCCGCATCGTGCTGGTGGATGAACCGGTGGTGATGGCGATCCGCCATGTCCCGGGTCTCGAAGTGCACCGTGAGGTGGCGGACGCCGTGCCGTTCCCACAGCAGGCGCTCGATGCGCTCCAGGAACGCCTCCGTGTCCTCCAGCCGGTCAGTGGCCACGATGATGTGGGCCGAGGCGATGGTGAGGTGGCTGCACATCTTCCAACTGCGGAAGTCCTCCACTCCGAGGACGCCCGGGAGCGCCATCAATTCGGCCTTCACCGCCTCGTGCTCGAAGGCGGCGCGGTGCATGAGGATGCCCACCGCGTCGCGGAGGAGGAGCACCGCCCCCCGCAGGATGACCCCCAGGATCACCAGGGCGATGGCGGGATCCACCCAGCGCCAGCCCGTGAGGCGGATGAGGATCATGCTCACCACCAGGGAGACGCTGGTGAGGCTGTCGGCGAAGGCGTGCGTGTAGGCCGCCCGCAGGCTGGCATCGCGCTCCAGCAGGCTGCGATCACGCGGTACCAGCACCACCGTGGCCGCGATGTTCAATAAGAGGCCGATGCCCGAGAACACCAGCACCCAGCCGGTCTGGATGGGCACAGGATGGCGGAAGCGGGCCAGGGCCTCCCAGCCCACCGCCCCCGCCAGGAACAGGAGGAACCCCACACCCACCAGGCTGTTGAAGACTTCGAGACGATGCCAGCCGAAGGTCCACCGGTCATCGGGAGCCCGCCGGTTGGCCAGCCAGAGGCTCAGAATCCCGAGGCTGTTCACCAGCACATCATTCAGGTTCTCCAGGCTGTCGCTGACCAGGCCGATGGAACCCGTCCAGAGGCCGCCCACGCCCTGAAGGACGAAGCTCACGAAGAAGATCGCCGCGCTCCAGGCCAGGCGGCCCGTGGTGCTGGGCCCATGCTCGTGGGAGCCGGCCATCATCGGCCCCGGTACTGGGGCCTGCGCTTCTCGCGGAAGGCGGCCAGTCCCTCCAGGCGATCCTGGGTGGGGATCACCTGGGCGTAGCAGGCCTGCTCGAATGCAAGGCCGGCGCCCAGGTCCAGACCCTGCCCCCGGTTCACGGCGAGCTTGGCCATGCGGACGGCCACCGGGCCGTTGGGCAGGATCTCCCGGGCCAGCGCCAGCGCCGAGTCCAGGGCTTGCCCCGCGGGGACCACCCGGTCCACCATGCCCAGACGCCCGGCTTCCTCGGCGCCGAGGCGCCGGGCCGTGAAGATCAATTCCTTGGCCCGGGCTGCCCCGATGAGCCGAGGCAGGCGCTGAGTGCCCCCGGCGCCCGGGATGATGGCCAGGGCCGTCTCCACGAGGCCCAGCCTGGCATCGGCCCCGGCGATGCGGAGATCCGCACACAGGGCCAGCTCCAGTCCACCGCCGAAGGCCGCACCTTCCAGGGCGGCGACCACCGGCATGGGCAGATCCGCCAGCCCCGAGAAGGCCGAGCGCAGGCCCTGAACGAAGACCGCCACCTCGGCAGGGGTCATCTCGGCCCGCTCTTTCAGGTCTGCCCCTGCGCAGAACACCCCGGGCACGAGGCTGTGCAGGACCACGACCCGGACCGAAGCGTCAGAGCCCAGGTCTGCCAGGGCCTGCCGGAACTCCGCCATGAGCTGGCGGCCCAGGGCATTCTTGGCAGCGGGGCGGTCCAGGCCCAGAAGGACGATGCCCGCATCCGCCCCTGCCAGGTGTTCGAGGCGGACCTCCATCAGCCCAGCTCGACGATTGGGTCCCCTTCGTTGAGGAACTGGTCGGGGGTCACGAAGACCTTCTGGACCGTGCCCTCCTCGGGGCTGCCCACGGGAATCTGCATCTTCATCGACTCGATGATGACCAGGTCCTGGTCCTCGTTCACCGCATCGCCTGCCGCGACGCAGACCTCCAGAACCTTCCCCGCCATCTCGGCACGCACTACAGCCATTCAGTCACCTCATGAGGACGATGGCTCCAGTCTACCCGGCTACTCGTCCTTGTCGGTGTCGCCGATGACCACCAGGTCGTCGTCCTCGTAGGCGAAGTCGCCCTCCTCGATGAGGATCTCTCGGACCTTCCCGCATTCGGGGGCATTGATGTAGAAGGAGGTGCGGGAGGAGTCCGTGCCCTCAAGGATCAAGAGGGGCTCGTCCTCTTCCACTTCCTGGCCGGGGCGGACGAGTACATCCACCACATAGCCCGGCCATTCCGCCCGCACGATCATGCTGCCTCCCCGTCTTCGCTCCACGACCTTGGCGGGGAGAGTATGGCGCCCTGCGGCCCCGCGCAAGTCCCGGAAGCCGTTCTTTTCGTCACATCTGCTCTCTGAGATACTGAAAGGCTTGGAGGATGGAATGGCTGTGGCTTGTGGCATCGTGGGGCTCCCCAATGTGGGAAAATCCACCCTTTTCAACGCTCTCACCCGTGCGGGCGCGGCTTCGGCCAACTATCCCTTCTGCACCATCGAGCCCAATACGGGCGTGGTGGATGTGCCCGATCCCCGCCTGGCGGCCCTGGCCGAGATCGTGAACCCCCAGCGGGTCCTGCCGGCGGCCCAGGAATTCGTGGATATCGCGGGCCTGGTCCGGGGCGCCAGCAAGGGCGAGGGCCTGGGCAACGCCTTCCTGGGCCACATCCGGGAGACCGATGCCATCGTCCAGGTGGTGCGCTGCTTCGAGGACGGCAATGTCACCCATGTGGAGGGTGGCGTGGACCCGGAGCGGGACCTCAGCATCATCGAGACGGAACTGGTCATCAAGGACCTGGACGCCGTCGAGAAGGGCCTGGAGCGCCACCGGAAGGTCGCCAAGACCGGCAACAAGGAATCCCTGGCCCTGGTGGCGGTGCTGGAGCGGGTCTTCGCGGCCCTGGACGGCGGCAAGTGGGCCCGCACCGCGGGCCTGTCGCCCGAGGACAAGGCCCTCATCAAGTCCTACGGCCTGCTCACCCTCAAGCCCACCCTCTTCGTGGGCAACATCGGGGAGGAGGACATCCGGAACCCCGAGGGCAATGCCCACTACCAGAAGCTCCTGGCGCTCGCCGCCGAGCGCCAGGCCCCCTGCATCCCCATCTGCTCCAAGCTCGAAGCCGAGATTCAGGACCTCCCCGAGGAGGACCGTCCCCTCTTCCTGGAGGAGGCCGGCCTGTCGGAACCGGGCCTCAATGTCCTCATCCACGCCAGCTACGACCTGCTGGGCCTCCAGACCTACTTCACCGCCGGGGTGAAGGAAGTGCGGGCCTGGACCATCCACAAGGGGGACACGGCCCCCCAGGCCGCGGGCGTCATCCACACCGACTTCGAGAAGGGCTTCATCCGGGCCCAGGTCATCGCCTACGAGGACTTCATCCAGTACCGGGGCGAGCAGGGGGCCAAGGATGCCGGGAAGATGCGCACTGAGGGCAAGGACTATGTGGTGAAAGATGGGGACCTCATGAACTTCCTGTTCAATGTCTGAACTCATTCTTCCGGCGCCTTTTCCCGATGCCTTGGGAACGGGTGAGGATCGATGAGCCTGGTCAGGTCAAGCGGGGGGTCCGGACGGGAATCGACCGTCGAAGATCCCATGCAGATCCGCCGGGCCCTGACCGACCTGCAGCGCGCTGAATCGGAGTTCCCCATCAAGGTGGAGGGCACGCACACGCTGCCCTACACCGCCTGGGTCCAGCACCTGGACTTCGAGAAGGGCGTTCTCCATCTGAAGCTCATCCGCCCCCTCCCCCACGAGATGGTGAGCGGCGCTCCTTTCGAGATGCTCTTCGCGGTCGGAGAGCAGCGCTTCGAGGCCCCCCTCACCTTCCTGGGCCGGGAATCCTATCTCCTGTACCGATTCTCCGTTCCCCTCCGAATGACGCAGTCGGACCGGCGCACCCACAAGCGGTATCCCTTCCGGCCTCGGGAGAAGGCCTATGTGCTGGCCCAGGATTCGGGCCTGCCGGGCTTCGGCTTCGCGGGGCCCCTGGTGAACCTCTCCCTCGGCGGGCTCGCCTTCCGGGTGGATCGGGTCATGCGGCTGGATGACCACATGCGCGTCACCCCGGGCGTGGGCTTCTTCGAAAAGGGGAAGGAACTTCCCATGCTGAAGATCCGGGATCTGCCCAAGCACCCCCTCTTCGAGGCCCGGGGACGGGTGGCCAATGCCTGGGAGCGGGATGGGGAGATCATCATCGGGGTCCAGTTCCTGGATCTCAAGGACTCGGAACTCAACCAGATCCAGGATGTCCTGACCATCCGGGAACAGATGCAGCGCGTGTCCAGCTCGACACCCTCGACCCCTTCCGGCGGCCGGGAGGCCAAGGCCAAGGCCAAGGCCGGGGTGGAGAACAAGGGACCTGGAAGCCGCATGAATCCGGCAGGGGCCGAGACGCCGGATGCCCTGACCCGGTTGGGGCGCCGAGGCACCTGCCTGGTGCTGGCCATGACCCCCGGGCCGGCCCGCGAGGAGGCCCAGGCTGCCCTGAGGGCTGCGGGTTACCTCCGTCTGGATCCGGTGGACACCCTGGAGCAGGCCCTGGACCGCCTGCGGACCGACTCCGGGGCCGCCAGCCGGCTGCTGGTCCTCGAGGTTCCCCCGGGCTCCGAGCCCCCGGTGACCGACCTCCGCAACCTCCAGCGCGAGTTGGGCGAACTCCGGGAACTGCCCGTGGCGCTCATCCGGTCCGGAGGCATGCCCGCCGAGACCGAGGATCCCCTGATCCGCCCCCTCCCCTGGCCCGGAGGCGGAGAGACTGCCTGGCTGCCCCTTCTGGACGAACTCGCGGGTCTGTAGCCGCGCCCAGGGCAGCGCCCGGCGCTGCACTTAAAGTGGCGCGACCTTCACCAGCTGGCCGTTTCCGTCCACGCGCTGGAAACCGTCCTCGATGCGGTTGGCCCCGCGCATCACCGGATCCGCGGCATCCTTCGCCAGCAGGATGCCGCCCCGGGCGTTGCGGTGCACCACGCACTCCTCCAGCGTGGCCTGGGAGTCCTCCAGGAGGAGCAGCCCTGTGTCCAGGCCGTCCTTGAGGGTGCAGCGCACCAGCAGCAGGCTGCCACCGGGCTCCACCTGCACTCCGGCCCCGGCATTGCCCAGGATCTCGCAGCCGTCGAGCACGCCCTGGCCTCCTTCGGCACAGTCCACGCCCAGGGATCGGCCCTCGGAGAATGAACTGTTCCGGGCCTGGATCGTGGCTCCGTGGTGGATGAGCAGACCCGCACCCCCATTCGCCTGGACGGTGCAGCCCTCCAGCGTCGCCAGCCCCCGGTCCATGACCGACAGGCCAAAACCGGCGTTCCCCACCAGCCGGCACTGGCGGAGCAGGACATTGGCCCCGGCCAGCACATGCGCGCCCGAGCACTCGTGGCCGCCCAGCTCGCAGGCATCGAGCACCGCGTGGCTGCGTTCCAGGGCCAGCAGGCCCGCGTAGCGGCTGTCCATCAGGCGGCACCGGGTCAGTTGCACCCGGCCCTCGGGTTCCACCTCCACCGATCCCGCGGCGGCGGTCAGTCCGCAGTCCTGCACCTCGGCCTGGCCGCGCCCCTGGACCCGCAAGGCCACGCCATCGCCGGGCCCGACCTGAACTCCGGAAAGGGAGACCTGGGCCCCGGGCCTCACCAGGATGCCGGCCTCCCGGAACCCCGTGAGGGTCCCTCCTTCCGCCCGGGCCTGGGCCCCCTGCTCGGTCACCAGGCCCCAGGCCCCCTGACCGGTGAAGATACAGTCCCGGAACAGTGCCGAGGTTCCGGCACCATCCACCACCGCGCCCGCCAAGCCGCCTTCGATGATGCAATGCTCCACGAGGGGCGCGCCTCCCGAGATCTTCAAGGCGGCCTCGCCTTCCATCCCCCGGAGGGTGATCCCCCGAAGTACCGCGCCGCGGGCCTGGATCACCATGGCCGCCCCCGTGGCGCCCTCCAGCACCACCTCGCCAGCTTCCCCCTGGGCCAGGATCGTGACGGCCTTGTCCACCACCACCGATTCCCGGTAGGCGCCGGGCAGGATCAGAATCTCCATGCCGGGCTTGGCCTGCCGGAGGGCCACCTTCAAGCTGAGGCACTGCCCCTGTCCACCTTTGCCGACCCGGATCAGGTGGCCGGAGGTCTCAGCGGCCGGCGGAGGGGGGACGGCAGCGGGCGCGGGGGCCGAGACTGGAACCGGGGCCGCGGCGGGAGCGGACGCCGGGGGGGGCTCGACCAGGACGCTCATGGCCTCGCGGATGGCCATGCCCAGGGCCTCCGCACCCGGATACCGGTCGCCGGGCTGCTTGGACAGGGCCCGCTCCACCACGGCCAGCAGACGGCCGGAGAGGTCCTTCATGTCCGTCGGCCGCAGGGGCTCCGGAGGATGGAGGAGGATGCGGTTCAGCACCGAGGTGGTGGTTTCACCCTGGAAGGGCTTCCGCCCCCCTGTGAGGATCTCGTAGAGGATCACGCCCAGGGCGAAGAGGTCGGAACTCGTCGAAGACTTGCCCGTGTCCAGGTATTCCGGCGCCATGTAGCTGGCAGTGCCCATCCAGGTGCCGGTCTGGGTCAGGCCCGAGGGACCCATCTGGGCGACCCCGAAGTCCATGAGCTTGGCGTGGGGGCGCTTCCCGTGCCGGGTCACCAGGATGTTCGCGGGCTTGATGTCCCGGTGGATCACCCCCCGATCGTGGGCATAACCCAGGCCCTCGCAGACCTGGATCAGCACTTCCAGAAGCTCGGCCTTGGGGGTCTGACCCGCCCGGATCAAGGCCTCCAGCTCATCGCCCTGGATGTGCTCCATGGCCAGGTAGTGGACGCCCTCGTCCTCGCCGAACTCGTAGACCGTGACGATGTGGGGGTGGTTCAGCATGGCGGCGGCCCGCGCCTCCCGCTCGAACCGCGCCTGGGCCTCCTCGCCGAAGGCCGAACCGGCGGAGATGACCTTCAGGGCCACCTCCCGACCCAGCTTGGGATCGCGCCCCAGGTAGACCTCACCCATGGCGCCCTTCCCCAGAAGGCGCACCACCTCGAATTTGCCGAGCCGTTCCCGCATGGGTCTCCTATCGGCACCCACCCGGTCCGCGTTCAGTTCGGGCTAATCCTCTCCGGGGGTTCCACGATGCTCGCACACCCCCGGGATCCCCGCGCAGCCCCCGGCAAAGCCGGATGGCTGCTTACCTCGCCTCGATGGGCATGCGCCGCAGGCGCTCCACCCGGACGGCCATGGGGGGGTGGGTGGAGAACAGGCTCATAAGGCCGCCCGCGCTCAGCGGGTTCACGATCATCATGTGGGCCGTGGCGGGCTGAGCGGACTGCATGGGCAGCTGCTCGTTGTAGCTCTGCAGGCGCTCCAGGGCCGAGGCCAACATGTCGGGGCGGCCCGTCAGGTGGGCGCTGTAGTCGTCGGCCAGGTATTCCCGCGACCGGCTCACGGCCATCTGGAGCAGGATGGCCGCCAGGGGCCCGAGGATCATGATGGCGATCCCCGCCAGCGGGTTGGAGCGGCCCTCCTCGTCCCGGGGACTCACCCACATGGCCATGCGGGACAGGAACATGATGGCCTGGGCCAGCACAGCCGCCATGCTGCCGATGAGGATGTCCCGGTGCTTCACATGGCCGAGTTCGTGGCCGAGGACAGCCTCCAGCTCAGGCCGACTCAGAATCCGCATGATGCCCTCGGTGACGGCCACCACGGCATGCTCGGGGTTCCGGCCCGTGGCGAAGGCGTTGGGGGTGTCCTCGGGGATGATGGCGATGCGAGGCATGGGCAGGCCGGCCCGCTGGGCGAGGTTCGCCACGATGGCATAGAGCTCGGGGGCCTCGGCCTGGGTCACCACCCGCGCGCCGTAGCTGGCCAGGACGATCTTGTCCGAGAAGAAGTAGCTGATTCCGTTCATCACGAGGCCGATGGCGAGGGCCATCACCATGCCCGACTGGCCCCCGAAGTAGTCGCCGATCCACACCAGCAGCCCCGTCATGGCCACGATGATGAGAAGGGTTTTCGCCTGGTTCATGAAGCTTCCTCCACCTTCCAGGATACGGACTCGATCAAGCACCCATCCGCTTGACGACCACCAGCGTCACATCGTCCCGGAAGCGTCCCTCCCCCAGGTGCTGGAAGGCCTCCACCAGCAGGGCCTCGAACAGCTCGTCCGCTCCGGCATGGGGCCGCCGGAGAACCACCTCGGCCAGGGGACCATCGCTCAGTTCTTCCCCTGCGGCGTTCTCCGCCTCCACCAGGCCGTCCGTGAAGGTCACCAGCACATCGCCCAGCCCCATGGCTGCGCGGCCCTCCGCGAACTTCACGCCCGGCAGCAGGCCCACCATGGGCCCCGTGGGGGAGAGCCGCACGACCTCGCCGCCGGCCCGCACCAGCAGTGGCGGGTTGTGGCCGCCGTTCACGAAGCGGAGGTCGCCGGTCTGGGGGTTGAGGCTGGCGGCGAAGAGGGTCGTGTAGCGGTTGCCGTCCCGGACATCATTCATGCGGCGGTTCAGGCGTTCCGCCAACCGACCCCAGTGCTCCACCCGGGCATCGCCCATGGCCCTCAGGAAGGCAGAGAGCTGGGTCATCATCATGGAGGCGGGCAGTCCCTTGCCGGAGATGTCGCCCACGGCGATATGGAGCCGGTCGCCCAGTTCCTCGTCCCGCGCCATCCACAGGTCGTAGAGGTCGCCGCCCACGGCCTGATAGGGCAGGTTCGCGGCGGCACACTGCCAGCCGTCCGGTTCGGGCAGCTCCTTGGGAAGCAGGCTGCGCTGGATATCCCGGGCGAGGTCGAGGTCCTTCTCCATGCGCCCGGCCTGGATGCGCGCCTCCCGCAGCTCCAGGCTCGAGAGTTGGGAGGAGGTCAGGTTCAGCAGGGTGTGGAGGAACACCTCGTCATCGTCGGACAGCTTCCCCACCGCCGGATCGGCGGCATAGGCGAAGCCGTGGCTGTGGTTCTGGTCCAGCAGCTCCACCGCATGCACCAGTCCCTTCGCCTCCACCAGCTCGTGCAGACGGTCGCCTTCGAGCGCCTCCGGTACCTGGCCCAGCCCTTTCGCGTGCAGCACCACCCCCTGGGCATCCACCACCAGGAGCCGCATGATCCGGAACTCGCCCATGAGCGTGTTGGCCATGAGCCGCACCAGGTCGTGCCGGGTCTCCACCTCGCCCAGGTTGCGGGTGAGCTCGAACACGGTGTTGAGGCGGGAGAGCTGCAGGGCCAGGGCCTGGTTCTGGGTGCTCCGAACGGCCTCGGCCCGGCGCCAGGCCAGCAGGGGGGCCGAGATGGACAGCAGCAGAGGCACCGCGCCCGGCAGGTCGCCGGTTTTCAGCACCAGGTGACCGTAGGTCTCATCCCCGTACCGCCAGGGCAGCACCTGCCAGCCCTCGCCGGGATGGGTGGGGAAGGCCGGCGCCGACCCCCGCAGGAAGAGCCACCGCCCGCCGTCCCAGAGGCCACCCTGACCCGCCTTGGCGATGCCCATGGCCGTGATGCCCACCAGGTGGACCAGATCCTCTTCCGTCCCCTGCTCCGGGAAGGTCTCCAGGAAGTCGATGAGCGGAAGCAGCTCCTGCGCCCCCTCCGGGGTCTTCAGCGCCAGCTGGCGGAGGCGGTCGAAGGGGTTGGTCGGCATGGCGGATGAACCGTGCGGTTCAGCTGATCTTCTTGATCAGGCAGCACTCGTTCCGGCCAGAGGCCTCGTCCGCCTTGAACTGGACTTCGTCCATGAAGCGGCTCATGAGCAGCAGTCCCAGGCCCCCCTTCCGCGGATGCTTGATGTACTCCTTGGGATCCGGCAGCACCATCTGGTCGCTGCGGATGCCCTGCCCGGAATGCAGGATGTGGATCTCCAGAGCCTGTTCCGTGAAGCGCAGCTCCAGCTCCACCGTATGCTCGCCTTCGCCGTGATAGGCATGGAGGATCACATTGGTCACCGCCTCGTCCACGGCGATGCTCACCTTGGCCGCGGCGGCGTCGTCGAGCCCGGCCACCAGCGAGGCCCGCTTGGCCAGGCCGGTCACGAGGTTCAGATAGCGGGTCTGGCTCGGAATGACGAGCTTGAACTGGGCGTGGTCCATCTTGGCCGCCACGATCAGCCCTTCCGCTCCGGCGTGGTCGCCGCCAGAGCCTGATCCTCGTTGCCAAAGACCCGGTAGAGCTGGGTGAACCCCAGGGTGTCGAAGATCGCGAAGACATTGTCCTGGAGGTTGGACAATAGGATGTCCCCGTCATGCTCCCGCACCGTCTCGATGAGGCCCATGATGGCGCCCAGGCCTGCCGAGCTGATGTAGTTGAGGTCCTTGCAGTTGAGCAGGATGGTGTAGTGGCCGTTCTGGACCAGGTTCTCCAGGGCCTCCTCGAATTCCCGCACGGTATGGGCATTGATGAACCCGGCCGGGAGGAGCACCGACACGCCCTCGACCTGCCTCACCGCAATGGAAAGATCCGCCATCCGCCATCTCCAAGGAACCTGGGCCATCCTATCGGTTCCCTCGGGTAATTGCCAGCGGGCGGGATTCCGGCCTGAAGTGGGATACCCTGAACGCGAATCCTCTTCCGAGTCCACCGATGAGCGACCCCAGCCCTGCGGACCAGCCTCCCCACGACGCCCTCCGGAGCGAGTTGGAGACCTGGCTGAACCAGCAGAACCAGGTCCTGCTCGAGGAAGTGATCGCCACCTGGCAGGGCGCCGTGGCCCGTTTCCGCCCGGATGGGGCCCTCCTCGACCGGCTCCGCGGGGCGATTCCGCCCCGCCCCGGATTCGAAGCGCCGCCGGCGGGCCCGGCCGGCGCCACTGATCAGCCCCTCGCCTCGGCCCTCGACCTCGTGGAAGGAGCCACTTCCCAGGGCGACCTGCTCAAGCGCCTCCTGGACGCCCTCGTGCCACTGGTGGAGCGCAGCGCCCTCTTCGTCCTCAAGCAGGGATTGGCCTCGCTCTACGCCCACCGGGGGTTCGAGGCCGGGGCCCCCTTGAAGCCCGGAGCCGTGGTCCCGCCTCCGGACCTGGAATCCGTCATTCAGGGCCTCGGCCGGTCCCTCCGGAAGAAGGGCCCCGGGTACGCCGCCCTGCTCGCCCCCCTCAGCCCCTTCGAGGCCGCGGACATGGCCGTCTTCCCCCTGCGCCACAAGCGGAAGACCGTGGCCCTGCTGCTGGTGGACAGCGGGCTCCGCCAGGGGCTGGATCACCCCGAATTCGTACGGGCGCTGGTGCTGGCGGCCTCCGCCACCCTGGCCTCCCTGGCCGCGGGGAAGGAGGACCCCTCCCATACCCAGCCGGGCACCTCATCAGACACCGCACCGGGCATCTCCTCCGCCAGCGCACCCACCCAGGTCGTGCCCGAATCCATCGGCGCCGCGTCACCCCAGGCCCTGGATCCGAGAACCCGGGCCGCCGCCGAGCGCCTGGCCCGGGTCCTCGTCGATGATGTGGAACTGTATTTTCCGGAAAAAGTCACCCAGGCCCGGGTGAAGGGGAATCTCTACCGCCTGCTCCGGGACGAGCTGGAGCGGAGCCGGGCGACCTTCGTGGACCGCTTCGGAGAATCAATCGAGGTGCAGCACCGGATTTTCACCAGCACCGTCATCCACCACCTATGCGAAGGCGATGCCTCCAAGCTCGGAGAGGCCCCTTGGGCCTAACCGCCCTGCAGGAGGTTGGTGACAACCGGGATTGACTCTGGTAGAACCTTGTTCCTTTGGGTACGGACGAGGAACGAGTCAATGGCGAATCTTGGCAAGAAATTCACATGTTTCCAGTGCGCGGCGAAGTTTTATGACTTCGGAAAGCCCGAGGCGCTGTGCCCCAAGTGCGGCGCGAACCAGAAGGCCGCCCCCGCCAAGCCCCGCGCCGTGAAGAAGGAAAAGAGCGTGCATGTCATCGAGGACGACTTCGCGGCTGAGCCCGAAGCCGAGAACCTCGAAGAGGCTTTCAGCGAGACCGGCGTGCCCATCGAGCGCGGCCGCGGGGAGGGCTTCGATCCCGGCGACCTGCGCATGGACGACTACGACGAGTAGCGAACCCCGCCGGATCACAAGCAAGGCCCCCCAGGCAGCCCGCGCAGTGAGGATCCGGCGAGCGGTGAGCATAATGTCCGAGTGAGCTCAGCCGCCCCCTTTCCCCTCGTTGACCGCCACACTCACCTGGAGGGTTCCCTCGACCCCGCCTGGGTCCGAGGTGAGGCCGAGCGCCGTGGGCTGCCGCTGCCCGGACCGCTGGAGACCCTGTGGTCGGGCGGCGCCGTCCCCTTTCCGGGCTTCATCGAGGCCTTCCTCTTCGGCGCCGCGCTGCTGGACAGCCGTGCGGCTGTGCGCGAGGCCGCCCTGGCCGCGGCGCGGCGCACGCGATCAGCCGGAGGCACCGGATTCGACCTCTGGGTCTCGCCCCACTTCCTGGTGGTCCACCGCGGCCAGATCAGCCTCGACGCCTTCTGGCTCGGACTGGAGGACGGGTTGGCCGAGGCTCGCTCCTGGGGCCTGCGGAGCGCCGTGGTGGTGGATGCCGTGAACCACTTCGGCCCCCGGCATGGCCACGCGGTCCTAGACCTCGTACTGCCGGACCTTCCGTCCTTCGTGAAGGGTTTCTCCACCGGCGGGCTGGAGGGCTGCCCCTTCCGGGACTGGGCTCCCGTCTTTGACCGGGCCCGGACCGCGGGCCTCCGCATCGCGGCCCATGCGGGCGAGAACGGGCCGGGGTCCCATGTCCGCGAGGCCATCCTGGAGGGCGGGGTGGCCCGCATCGTCCACGGCATCCGGGCCGATGACGCCACCTTGGAGCTGCTGGCGGACCGCCGCATCCCCGTCGACATCTGCCCCAGCTCCAACCAGGCCCTCGCCGCCGATGTGAGGCCCCACCCCCTGCCCCGGATGCTCAGGGCCGGCGTGCGCTGCGCCCTGGGCACCGACGATCCGGGTGTCATCCCCTGCGACCTGGGAACCGAAGCCGAGACCGCCCGGCGCATGGGTCTGGACGAGGTCGCCCTGGCCACCCTCCGGCGGCACGGGGCCGAAGATGCCTGGTGCCTTGAGGCCTGAACCAACCCAGGGGTCGAAGCCGCCGGGCGATCCAGGTAGACTAGGGGATTCGGTGCGCGCCCATAGCTCAGCTGGATAGAGCATCAGGCTTCGAACCTGAGGGTCGGGCGTTCGAGTCGCTCTGGGCGCACCACCGGTTTGACAATTCGGCTTTTTGCGAGCGTGGCGGAACTGGTAGACGCACTGGATTTAGGTTCCAGCGGTTCACACCATGTCGGTTCGAGTCCGACCGTTCGCACCATTTCGCAGGATTGCGAAATCGGACGGAATCGCCGCCAGGCGATGCCCGCCCGAATGGCAAGGGCACAGGATGCGCCCGAGTCACCACGAAAGCCGAATAATCCCCGAGTCATTACCGCATCACGGAGCCTCCATGTCCGCCACCCTGCACCACCAGTCCCCCACTCGGAAAGCCGTCGAAGTCACGGTGCCCGCCTCCGAAGTGAGCGCCGTCTTCAACGAGGTGGTGGCCAAGATCGCGCCGCAGGTCCGCATTCCCGGCTTCCGCCCCGGCAAGGCCCCCCGGCCCGTGCTGATGCAGCGCTACGCCCGCGAAATCCAGTCCGATGTGGCCCAGCAGCTCGTCGAGAAGCACTTCTGGAAGGCCGCCCAGGAAGCGGGCGCCCTGCCCATCTCCCACCCCTCTCTGGAGAAGCTGGATCTGAAGGAAGGCGCCGATGCGGTCTTCCGCGCCCAGTTCGATGTCGCTCCCGACATCGAGCTTCCCGACTACAAGTCCCTGGTCCTGACCAAGAAGAAGCGCGCCATCGACGAAGCCACCCTGGATGAGCACATCGAGGGTCTCCGCCAGCGGGCCACCAAGTTCCTCCCCGTGGAAGACGGCGTGGTGGCCCAGGGCCTCATCGCCACCTGCGATATCCGCGTGAAGCCCCAGGGTCTGAAGGCCCAGACCTACCAGGACCAGGTGCTGGAGATCGATGCGACCCGCCCCTTCGACGCCCAGCTGGTGGGCCTCAAGAGCGACGAGAAGAAGTCCTTCACCCTGACCCACCCCGCCGATGACGCCAACACCGTCCTGGCGGGCAAGACGCTGGCCTACGAGGTGCATGTCAAGGATGTCCGCCGCAAGGAAGTGCCCGTGGTGGGCGATGAGTTCGCCAAGGACCTGGGCGACTTCGAGAACCTCGAGGCCCTGAAGACCGCCGTGCGGAAGGATCTGGAGGAGGCCACCGAGCGCGATGCCATGGCTCGTCTGCAGGCCACCATGCTGGACACCCTGCTGGACGCCGCGCCTTTCGAAGTGCCCCGTTCCATGGTGGGTCTGCAGCTCGACGACTACTGCCAGGAGTTCGCCCAGCATGTCGCCCGCCAGGGCATGGATCCCAAGAAGGTGAACTGGCAGGCCTACCGCCAGTACCGCCTGAACGATGCCGAGCGCGCCGTCCGCAGCGGCTACCTGCTGCAGGCCATCGGCAACGCCGAGTCCATCGAAGTGCCCGAGGCCGACATCGACGCCGAGATCCGCACCTTCATGGCCGAGAACCAGATCCAGCAGCCCTTCGATGCCTTCAAGGCCGAGCTTGAACGCCGCGGCAACGCCACGGAGATCAAGGGCCGCCTGCGCACCGACCGGATCTTCGACCACCTGCTCACCACCGCCACCGTCACGGAGGAGCTGCTCGACAAGGCCGCCTTCGAGGCCCTGGTCGAGCTGGAGCGCAAGCGCGAGGCCGGGATTCCCGTGAACCGCTTCGACGCCGGCGGCCTGGAGGGCGGCGACCTCGAGAACCAGGAGGGCGGCGAGCCCGCCGCCGTGGCGCCCGCGGGCCATGTCCACGGCCCCGACTGTGACCACGATCACGAGCACGAGGCGGAAACTCCCAAGCCGAAAAAGAAGGCCGCCAAGAAGGTCGAGGAGCCGGTCGAGGAGAAGCCCAAGAAGGCCGCCAAGGCCAAGGAGCCTGCGGCTGAGGAAAAGGCTGGGGAAAAGACCGAAGACAAGCCCAAGGCCAAGAAGCCCGCGGCCAAGAAGTAGCCGTCTGCGCGATCTCCATGCGGAAGGCGCCTACGGGCGCCTTCTTGCTTTATCCTGAAGCTTCAGCCGGAGGGCCCATGCCCAGCAGCTACTATCCCCCCATCGTCATCGAGCAGACGCCCCGCGGCGAGCGCAGCTACGACATCTACTCACGCCTGCTGAAGGACAACATCATCTTCCTGGGCACGGCCATCGACGACAATGTCGCCAACGCCATCGTGGCCCAGATGCTCTTCCTCGAGAGCGAGGACCCGGACAAGGACATCCAGATCTACATCAACAGCCCCGGCGGCAGCGTCACGGCGGGCTTGGCCATCTACGACACCATGCAGTTCGTGAAGAACGACATCGTCACCTACTGCATCGGCCAGTGCGCCTCCATGGGCGCCCACCTGCTCGCCGCGGGCACCAAGGGCAAGCGCTTCGCCCTGCCCAACGCCCGCATCATGATCCACCAGCCTTCGGGCGGCGCCCAGGGCCAGGCCACGGAGATCGAGATTACCTTCAAAGAGATCCAGCGCCTGAAGGAGAACCTCGCCGCCACCTTCGCCAAGCACACCGGCCAGCAGCTGAAGAAGGTCATGAAGGACATGGACCGCGACTTCTTCATGGGTGCCGAGGAGGCCCTGGAATACGGCATCGTGGACAAGGTCCTCTCCGAGCGGCCGGCCTGATGAGCGCGAGCCTCTCCTCCCTTCCCGGATTCGAGCATCTGTCGCGCATTCCCCTCTATGTGCCCGGCAAGCCCATCCAGGAGGTCCAGCGCGAGCTGGGCCTCACCTCCATCGTCAAGCTGGCCTCCAACGAGAATCCCTGGGGTCCCACGGAGGCCGTGAAGGCCCGGGTGGCCTCGGTCATCGCCGGTTCCGAGTTCGAAGGGCTGGGCCTCTACCCCGTCAGCGACGGCTACTACCTTCGCAAGCGCATCGCGGAGCGGAAGGGCCTGGCGGTGGACCGCGTGGTCCTCGGCAACGGCAGCAGCGAAATCCTGGAGATGGTGGCCAAGGCCGCCTTCCTGGATGGCGGCAGCGCCGTCATCCCCAAGCACAGCTTCGCCATCTACGGCATCGCCACCCAGACCGCCGGCGGCCGCGTCATCGAATCCCGGGCCACGGCCACGGAGCTCGATGCGGACGACATCCTGCGCTCCGTCGCCGAGGACACGCGCCTCGTCTACCTCGGCAATCCCAACAACCCCACGGGTATCCGCCTGGAACGCGCCGCCCTGGAGCGCCTCGTGCGCCAGCTGCGCGAAGACATCGTGCTGGTGGTGGACCAGGCCTATGCCGAGTACGAGGATCCCGCCGGTTACCCGGATGCCGCCGCCTACCTGGATGAGCGCCCGAACCTGCTGGTGCTCCACACCTTCTCGAAGATCCACTCCCTGGCCGCCATGCGCATCGGCTATGGCCTGGGCTCGAAGGAGCTGATGGGCTTCCTCGAGCGGGTCCGCAGTCCATTCAACACCAACCACCTGGCCCAGGCCGCAGCGGAAGTCGCCGTCCAGGACCTGGCCTTCGAGGCCTTCTCGCGCCAGAAGAACACCGAGGCCCGCACCACCTTCGTGCTGGAAGCCGCAAAGCACCGCTGCCAAATCTCAGGGACTTGCGGCAACTTCATTCTCATGGAGACCGCCTTCCCGGCCGCGGACCTGTTCAAGGAGCTCCTCCAGCGCGGCGTGATCGTGCGGCCCATGCAGGGCTACGGCCTGCCGAACCACATCCGCGTGACCTTCGGCAAGCCCGAGGAAATGCGGGCCTTCTGGACCGCAGCCGCGCCCCTGCTCGACGGCGGCTGCTGAGTGGCGCAGGTTCCAGACGAGATCGGGAGATTGCGCGCCCTGCTCACGCAGGGCGCGCATGTCGAATGCAGGGAAGGGCTGGCCCGCCTGCGGGACCGCTACCGGATCGAGCCCAGGGCTTTCGATGGGGCGACCATCGCGGCCCTGAAGACCCTGGCCTCCGAACTGGAGGCCCCACCAGATCTGGAATCGGCCCTCAAGGCCACCTTCGGCTACGGCACCTTCCGCCCGGGCCAGCGCACCATCATCGAGGCCGTGCTCGCGGGCCGCGATGTGGTGGGCATCATGCCCACGGGCGCGGGGAAGTCCCTCACCTACCAGTTGCCCGCCCGACTGCTGGGCGGCGTCACGCTGGTGGTCTCGCCCCTCATCGCCCTCATGAAGGACCAGGTGGATGCCCTCACGGAAGCCGGCCTCCGGGCCACCTTCCTCAACTCCAGCCTCCAGGCAGAGGAGCGCCGCGACCGCATCCGCGCCCTCAAGAACGGCGAGCTGGAACTGGTCTACGCCGCGCCGGAGGGCCTCGAGCTCTACCTCGCCGACCTGCTCCGCGAGGTGGACCTGCGCCTCATCGCGGTGGACGAGGCCCACTGCATCAGCCACTGGGGCCATGATTTCCGCCCCGCCTACCGCACCCTGGCGGGCCTGAAACAGCGATTCCCGCAGGTGCCGGTGCTGGCCCTCACCGCCACCGCCACGCCCGAGGTGCGCCGCGACATCGCCGTGCAGCTGGAGATGCGGAACCCTCTCGAGGTGCAGGGCTCCTTCTTCCGATCCAACCTGCGGATCAGCGCTTACCGCAAGGGCGCTGAGGGCCTGCCGCCGGTGCGCGAGGCCCTGCTGCGCCTGGTGCTGGCCCGGCGCGGGGAGAGCGGCATCATCTACTGCCTGTCACGGAAGGCCGTGGAAGCCACGGCGGCCTTCCTCGCGGGGGAGGGCGTGCGGGCGGCGGCCTACCACGCGGGCATGGACGCCGCCGCCCGGTCGGCCGCCCAGGAGGCGTTCCAGCGCGACGATGTGGATGTCATCGTGGCCACCGTGGCCTTCGGCATGGGCATCGACAAGAGCAACATTCGCTATGTCATCCACCGCGACATGCCCAAGAGCGTGGAAGGCTGGTACCAGGAGATCGGCCGCGCGGGCCGCGATGGCGCTGATGCGGACTGCGTCATGTTCTACGGCTGGGGCGATGTCCTCAGCTACGACCGCTTCACGGACGGCCTGGACGCGACCCTGGCCCAGGCCCAGCAGCGCCAGACCCGCGACCTCTTCCGCCTGGCCGAGGCCCCGCGCTGCCGCCACCAGGCCCTGCTGGCGCATTTCGGCGAGCAGATGGACGCCTGCGGGACTTCCTGCGATTGCTGCACGGGCGGCGATCCGCTCCAGGCTGCGCCTTCGCCGGGAAAGGCCAAGCGCGGCTCGCCGCGGGGTTCCCGTCCGCCGGTGCCCGAAGGCCAGGTGGAAGGTGAAGAGGCCCTCTATCGCGAGCTGAAGGCCCTCCGGAAGCGGCTGGCCGACACCAAGAGCGTGCCCGCCTATGTGATCTTCAGCGACGCAACCCTCCAGCAGATGGCCCGGTTCCGACCTGGTACCGAGGCGGAATTCCTGGCCCTGAGCGGCGTGGGGCCGAAGAAGCTCCAGCAGTACGGCGAAGCCTTCCTGGAATTGCTCCGGGGTTGAAGGCCATAGACCTCTGTCACAACCCGGAATTGCTGGGATTGATTTGAATGGAGATAGATAATCGGGCGGTCCAGTACCGTCTTGCGAATGCCCTGGGAGGAAATTAGGGTGGGAAGAGACATTTCACACTTTGTTGTCGTTTGTCGGTCTTCGTTTTAGGGAGGTGGCTTCATGAGTTTGGGTGAACGCATCAGAGACCTGGTCCGGCTGGCCTTCCAGCTTGGAAACAACTGGATGACCCTGATGGGTGTGGCCCTGACGACGAGCTCGGCCTTCACGCTCGTCTGGTTCTGGATCATGGAGATGACGAGCTCGAAGTCCGTGCATCCCTATGCGGGCATCCTCCTGTTCCTCATCCTTCCCGCCCTCTTCCTGGTGGGCCTGATCCTCATCCCCGTGGGCATCCTCCGCCTGCGCCGCAAGAAGCGGCTGGCGGGCGAAGCGCCCACCCCCCTCCAGAAGGTGGACTTCACCCAGCCCAGTGTGCGGCGCCTCCTGCTGGTCGTGGGCGCCCTCACCTTCGTGAATGTCGGCATCATGGGCACCGCCGGTCTCAAGGGCGTGGAGTACATGGACTCCAACCGCTTCTGCGGCCTCACCTGCCATACCGTGATGAGCCCCGAGTACACGGCTTTCCTGAATTCCCCCCACTCCCGTGTGGGCTGCGCCCAGTGCCACATCGGCCACGGCGCCCCCGCCCTGGTGCGCGCCAAGATCTCCGGCAGCCGCCAGCTCTTCGCGGTGGCCTTCGGCACCTTCTCCCGCCCCATTCCCAGCCCCGTCGAACACCTGCGCCCCGCCCGCGAGACTTGCGAACAGTGCCACTGGCCGCAGAAGTTCACGGATGACAAGCTGCTCATCCGCACCAAGTACGCCGAGGATGAGGCCAACACCCCCTCCACCAGCATCCTGCTCCTGAAGATCGGCGGCCACACCGCCAACGGCACCACCGGCATCCACGGCCGCCACCTCGACGCCATGGAGCGCATCAGCTACATCTCCACCGATCCCCGCCGCCAGGAGATCCCCAAGGTCACCTACCGCGACGACAACGGCCAGCTGGTTGAATATGTCACCGAGGACTTCAAGAAGCTGCCTCCCGAGAAGCTCGCCAAGGCCTCCGAGCGCAAGATGGATTGTGTGGACTGCCACAACCGTCCCACCCACGCCTTCGAGCTCCCGGATCGCGCCGTGGACAAGGCCCTGAACCTCAAGCGCATGAGCGCCGAGCTGCCCTTCATCAAGAAGAAGGCCGTCGAGGTGCTGAAGGTCGAGTACGCGAACCGCGACGAGGCCGCCGCCAAGATCACCCTGGCCATCAATGAGTTCTACCGCACCAGCTACCCGGATGTGTTCAAGCACAAGCGGGCCCAGGTGGACGCCGCGGCCGAGGCCGTGAAGGCCATCTACCTGCGCAATGTCTTCCCGGAGATGAAGATCACCTGGGGCACCCACCCGAACAACATCGGCCACGAGGAATCCGTGGGCTGCTTCCGTTGCCACGACGGCAGCCACTCCTCCGCCGACGGCCGCACCATCAAGGGCGACTGCGACACCTGCCACACCATCCTGGCCCAGGATGAGAAGGACCCGAAGATCCTCAAGGACTTCGGCATGAAGTGATGGCAAGGGCGGAAGCGGTCCCCCAGAATGAAGGCATGACCGCTTCCGCCCTTCCACTGATCGCCATCGACGGCCCGTCGGGCGTGGGGAAATCCACCACCGCCCGGCGGGTCGCCTCGCGTCTGGGCTGGCAATACCTCGACACCGGAGCCATGTACCGGGCCGCCGCCCTGGCCATCCACCGGGCCGGGCTGGCCCTGGAGGCGCGGGAGGAACTCGAGCGCGTGCTGGCGGGCCTAGCCCTCACCCAGAAGGGGACGCGGATCTTCTTGGCCGGCGAAGATGTCAGCGAGGCCATCCGCAGCCAGGAGGTCACGCGGCGCGTCACGCCCGTGAGCGCGGATGCGCGTGTGCGCGAGGTGCTGGTGGACCAGCAGCGCCGCATCGGCGCGACCGGCCACTGGGTGGTGGACGGTCGCGACATCGGCACGGTCGTCTTCCCCCAGGCCTGCTGCAAGGTGTTCCTCACCGCCAGCCCCGAGGCCCGAGCCCGCCGGCGCTTCCTGGAACTCCAGGCCAAGGGCCAGGTGGCGGTGTTCGAGGAGGTGCTTGCCGATCAGCGCCGCCGCGACGAGGCCGACAGCACCCGCGCCGTCGCGCCCCTGCGCCCTGCCGAAGACGCCGTGGAGCTGGATTCCAGCGATCTCACCCTCGATCAGGTCGTGGACTGGATCGTGGCACGGCACCAGGCCCACCCATGACCCTCCTGCCCGGCCCCCTCCAGGAGGCCTGGGAGACCGACTGGCAACCCGCCGGCACCGGGGCCATGGCGGGCGTGACCGCGGGCCTGGGCCTGCTCAGCCTCGCAGCGCTGCTATCCGAACCCGGCTGGATCCCCCTGCTCGACGGCGTGAACCTGGTCTTCCACGAGGCCGGGCATCCCCTCTTCGGGATCCTCGGCTGGGAGCCTCTGACCATCCTGGGAGGCACCCTCCTGCAGCTGCTCGTGCCTCTGCTGGTGATGGGATCCTTCTGGCTCCGGCGCGAGGCCCCCGGAACGGCGGCGGCGGGCATCTGGGGGTTCGAGAACCTGCTGAACATCGCCCGCTATGTGGCCGATGCGCGGGCTCAGGTCCTTCCCCTGGTGGGGGGCGGCGAGCACGATTGGGCCGACCTCCTTGGTCGCTGGGGCCTGCTGGCCCAGGACGCCGCGCTCGCCCAGGGCCTCCGCATCGTCGGCTGGCTGGGCATGGCGGCCTGCTGGGTGTGGCTGGCCTGGCGCTGGCGCCGGGCCTGAATCCGGCTAGTAGCCCTCCCCCTCCACCGCCGCCTTCACCTTCCCGCGGTGGAAGCGGAACAGGAAGGCGATGTAGCCGATGGCGATGGGGAAGCCGATGAGCCACCACACCAGGCCCGTGCGGAGGCCGTGAAGGCCCACGCTGGCATTCTGGGCCGTCAGGTCGAACTGGGGCCCCAGGGTGGATCTCAGCATCACCGGGTAGACGCAGGCGGCGCTGGCGGCCAGCAGGCCCAGGATGAAGGCGCCGGAGCCCACGAAAGCCATCAGGAATCGCTCCCGCTTGGCGCCCACGAAGACCAGGCCGAGGCCCGCCAGGAAGATCAGCGTGGCCACCCAGGCGAGCGGCGCCTTGGGCAGGTTGTGGAAGATGCCGGGATTCACCACGGAGGTCGCATAGCTCGAGACCACCCACAGCACCAGCACCAGGCCCCAGAGGCTCAGGGCGAGCCCCTTGCAGCGCTCATGCACCGCGCCTTCCGTCTTCCAGGCCAGGAAGAGGGCGCCGTGGGCGGTCACGGTCACCAGGGCGAAGACCCCGATGAGCACGGTGTACCAGTCGAGGATGCCAGGCTGGGGCCCGAGGCGGAAATTCGTCCACAGGGCCATCTCGAAGTAGCCACTGCCATCCACGGGGACGCCACGAAGCACATTGCCCAGGGCCGCGCCCAGGAGCACCGGGAGCAGCACGCTGGCGAAGGTGAAGGAGGCATCCCAGAAGCGGCGCCAGAGGCCATCCTGCAGGTGCGAGCGGAACTCGATGGAGATGCCGCGGGCCATCAGGCACCAGACCACCAGCCACATGGCCAGGTAGAAGCCGGAGAAGCCCGAGGCCAGCACTTTGGGGAAGGCCAGGAAGAGCGATCCCCCGCCAGCCAGCAGCCAGACCTCGTTGCCATCCCAGAGGGGGCCGATGGCACCCAGCACCTCGCGGCGCTCCTCGTTGGTCTTGGCCACGACGAGGTGCAGGATGCCCGCGCCGAAGTCGAAGCCATCCATGACCACATAGATCGCGACCATCACGGAGACGAGCCAGAACCAGAGCATTTCCATGGCAGACTCCTAGGCTTTGTGCGACACGGGGCCGTGGGAGATTTCCCGGCCGATCAGGAAGAGCCAGAGCACACTCAGCACCACGAAGATCCCGGCAAAGCCCAGGGTGGTGAAAGCCGTATGGCCCGCGTTCACCGTGGGAGAGGCGCCATGGACGGTGCGCAGGACGCCGTAGATGAGCCAGGGCTGGCGGCCGAATTCGGCCACGGCCCAGCCCGCGGTGGTGGCGATGTAGGGGAAGGGGAAGGCCAGCATCAGGACCCACAACATGGGCCGGGCCGTGTCCAGACGCCCCTTCCAGAGCAGCAGGGCCGCGAGCCCCATGAGGGCGATCATGATCGTGCCCAGGCCCGCCATGATGTGGAAGCTGTAGTAGAGCAGCTCGATGTTCTGCGGCCACTGGTCCTCGGGGAATTCCAGCAGGCCCTTGACATCGCTCGAGAAGCTCCCGTAGGCGATGAAGCTCAGCATGGCGGGCACCTGGATCGGGTTCTCGATCCTCCGCCGGGCGACATCCGGCTGGCCCACCAGGGTCAGGTTCGCACGGGGTCCGCTTTCGAAGCGCCCCTCCATGGCCGCGAGGGAAATCGGCTGGTACTTGGCCACGAGCTTGCCTTGGATGTCCCCGGTGGGGAAGGCCACCAGGACGCTGAAGATCAGGCCCATGATGGTGCCCACACGCAGGTTCAGCTTCGCCTGCTCCGGATGAATGCCCTTGAGGGTCCAGTATGCCCCGATGGCAGCCACGACGAAGGAGCCCGTCACCACGGCGGCGATCATGTTGTGCGCGTACTGGCCCAGGGCCCACGGATTCAACAGGAAGGCCCAGAAGCTGGTGAGCTGCAGCGTGCCGTCCGCGGCCACGATGTAGCCCACGGGGTGCTGCATGAAGGCGTTGGTGGCGATGATGAAGTAGCCCGACAGCCAGCTGCCGATCCACAGCGCCAGCGCCGCGCCGAAGTGGCCCTTGGGCGACAGCTTCTTCTCGCCCCAGATCAGCATCCCGAGGAAGCTGCTCTCGAGGAAGAAGGCGAACATGCCCTCCATGCCCAGGGTCTGGCCGATGATGCCGCCGGACAGGCGCGAGAACTTCGCCCAGTTGGTGCCGAACTGGAATTCCAGCGGAATCCCGGTCACCACGCCCACGGCGAAGTTGATGCCGAAGATGCGGATCCAGAAGCGCGCCGCGTCGTTATAGCGGGCCTCCCCCGTCCTCAGGCCCATGGCCTTCAACACGACGATGACCAGCGCCAGTCCCATCGTCAGCTGAGGGAACAGGTAGTGATAGGTCGCCGTGAACCCGAACTGAAGCCTGTGCCAGAAAAGCGGATCGCCCATGGTCCCTCCCGTCGTACCGGCCTGCGGTGCATCGAGTGCTGAAACCCGGCCAGTATCCCACGATCGAAGGGGACCTTGAGCGTAACAATCCGGTTCTATGTCAGATCGCGGGGATCCTCAACCACGATTTCCGAGGTGATCGGCACGGCCGGCCGGAGCATGGCGGACACGCCGCAATAGGTATCTTCGGACAGCTTCACGGCCCGTTCGAGCTTGTCCAGGGGAAGATCCCTGCCCCTGAAGAGGTAGCGCACATGGATGCCCGTGAAGATCCGTGGATGTTCGTCGCGCGATTCCGCACTCACCTGGATCTCGAGCCCGTCGATCGAGACGCGCATTTTTTCCAGAATGCTCACCACATCGATCCCGGTGCAGCCCCCCAGGCCTGAGAGCAGGAGGGCCTTGGGGCGGGGCCCCAGGTCCCGGCCCCCGGCTTCGGGGCTGGCGTCGATTCGATAGTGATGGCCATCCTGCTCCACCGCGAAGGCGAGGCCGGATTCCCAGGTCACAGAAGTTGTCATAGTCAACTTGATGCCTCCTCAGATCTCAGCCGAGCAGCGTATGGATGCGGCGCCAGGAACCCAGGTTGGCGACTTCCGCAAACCCGGCGCGTTTCAGGACGGATACCCCGAATCCGCTGCGGCTGCCAGTCTCGCAGCAGACCAGGACGGGCCTGGTCCGATCCAGTTCCGCGGCCCGCGCCTCCAGCTGATCCAGGGGGATGTTGATCGCGCGGGGATGGGCCTGGCCCTTGAACTCGGCCGTGGTGCGGACATCCACCACCTGGGCACCGCGGTCCAGCAGGGCCTTCACCTCCGCGGCGGGCATGGATCGGCGGGCCCACAGAAAATAGCCCACCGCCGCCAAGGGGATCAGGTAGATCCAATGCTCCAGGATCAGGGACATGGCCGCTCCAGGTGATGGTTCAGATGAGGGTTGCGGGAATGGGCTTGGCCTACTTCGCCAGGGCCCAGATCAGGCCCAGGACGGCGCCATAGCTGATGCCCCGCAGCGGTGTGGCCGTCAGGGGACAGGCGCCCGTGCTGCAGCCCACCAGGCGGTGCCAGCCGTAGCCAAGGGCGCCGCCCACCAGAAGCCCCAGGAGGAGGCGAAGGGCTGTCGCCTTCACCGGGAACATCCCACGCCCGGGCCTTCAGGCACGCCCAACTTGCGCAGGATCGAGGACATCAGGCACCAGTTGGTGAGGCCGCTCTGGAGCAGGTTGGCGCCCACGAAGACGGTGAACCAGATCCAGTTGGGGTTGTGGAAGCGGGCGAGGGCCAGGCTCAGCAGGATGAAGGTTCCAGCCACGGCATGGACGATGCGGTCGACGGTCATGGGAGCTCCTGGGGGGCATTCAGCACGCCCTGGCGTTGGAGGTTGGCCGCGTGGCCCCGGCGGGCCACGAGGTAGTAGAGGACGGGTACGGCGATGCGGGAGAGCAGCGTCGCGGCGACTTCACCGGCCATGAGGCTGATGGCGAGGCCCTGGAAGATGGGATCCGCCAGCATGACGGCACTGCCCACGAGGACCGCGGAGGCGGTCAGCAGCATGGGCCGGAAGCGCACCACACCTGCCTCTTCCACCGCGGATTCCAGCGACATGCCCTCCCTCAATTTCAATTCGATGAAATCCACCAGGATGATGCTGTTGCGGACGATGATGCCGGCCCCGGCGATGAAGCCGATCATGCTGGTGGCCGTGAAGAAGGCGCCCATCAGCCCATGGGCGGGGATGATGCCGATGAGGGAGAGCGGAATCGGCACCAGGATCACCCAGGGGATCTGGAAGCTCTCGAACCAGCCCACCACCAGCACGAAGATCAGCACCAGCACAGCAGCGAACGCCAGACCGAGGTCCCGGAAGACTTCCAGGGTGATGTGCCACTCCCCATCCCACTTCAGCGACAGCGATTCCGTGTTCTCGGGGTGGGCCAGGCCCAGCCTCGGGACAGGACCGCCGCCGGTGCCCTTCATGGCGTCGATCTTCTTGTTCAGCGCGGCCAGGGCATAGACGGGGCTTTCGATGGTTCCCGCCAGGTCCGAGAAGACATAGGTCACGGGCATCAGGTTCTTGTGGTGCAGGGTGGCCTCCTCCGTCCCATCCTTCACCGTCACGAGTTCCCGCACGGACACCGGACCCCGGGCGCCGGGCACCGTGAGCTGCAGCAGCTGGTCCAGGTGCCGGCGCTTCTCCGGGGCCAGCTGAAGCACCACGGGCACCTGGCTCGAACCCCGCAGCACATGGAAGGCGCCGGCCTGATAGCCATACCCCGCCATGGCGAGGGTCTGCACCACCTGGGCCGGGGCGACGCCATGCAGCGCGGCCTTTTCCCGGTCGAGGACGAGGCTCACCTTGGGGCCCGTGGGATTCATCGTGGAATCCACATCCACGATGCCGTCGACACTCTTGAAGGCGGCAAGCACTTCCCCCGAGAGTCGCGTGCGCTCGGCCTCGGTGGGGCCGTAGATCTCAGCCACGATGGTGTCCATGACCGGCGGGCCGGGCGGGATCTCCACCAGTTTCATGCGGGCGCCGGCCGGCCCGGAGATCTTCTCCAACTCGGGGCGCAGGCGCACCACGATGGCGTGGCTCTGCTCTTTGCGATCCTGCTTGGGCACGAGGTTCACTTGCAGATCCACCATCTCCGCGGCCTGCCGCAGGAAGCTGTGGCGGACCATGCCCACGAAGGTGAAGGGCGCCGCCTCGCCCGCATAGACCTGGACATCCTTGACGGTGGGATCCTTGAGCAGCCGCCGGGCGACATCCTGACCCACAGCGAGGGCGTCCTCCTTCGGCGTTCCGGCCGGCAGGTCCAGCTGGACCATGAACTCCGACTTGTTGTCGAAGGGCAGCATCTTCACCTTCACCACCCCCGTGCCCACGAGGGACATGGCGCCCAGCAGCAGGAGGGCGACGCCACCGAAGAAGGCCCACCGCACCCTGGGGCGCGTCAGGAGGGCGTGCATCACCGTCCGGTAGAGCCGGGTGAAGCGCGTCTCGGGCACCTCGTCGGGCCCGGCGTGGTCGGGTTCCGGCGAGGCCGTTTCGGGGCCGCCCGGATGCAGGCCCGAGGGGTCCGTCTCCGGCAAGTGCGCCTCCTGGCGGAACACGATCAGGCTGGCCCAGGGGCTGATGACGAAGGCGATGACCAGGCTGAACAGCATGGCCAGGCTGGCGCCCACGGGGATGGGCCGCATGTAGGGGCCCATGAGGCCCCGCACAAAGGCCATGGGCAGGATGGCGGCGATGACCGCGAAGGTGGCCAGGATGGTGGGATTGCCCACCTCATCCACGGCCTCCACCACCATGCGGGCAAAACTCTTCTTCTGGCCCGGCAGGTGCATGTGGCGGTGGATGTTCTCCACCACCACGATGGCGTCGTCCACCAGGATGCCGATGGAGAAGATCAGCGCGAACAGGGTGACCCGGTTCAGCGTGTAGCCGAACAGGTAGGTGATGAGCAGGGTCAGGGCCAGCGTGACGGGCACGGCCACGCCCACCACCACGGCACTGCGCCACCCCATGGCCAGCAGGATGAGGGCGATGACGCTGAGGGTGGCGATGAGGAGGTGTTCGATCAGCTCGTTGGATTTGTCCCCGGCGGTCTCGCCGTAGTTGCGGGTCACCGTGACCGAGACATCCTTGGGGATGAGGTTTCCCCGGAGGGCCTCCACCTTGGTCAACACGCGCTCGGCCAGGGCCGTGGCGTTGGTGCCTGCGCGCTTGGAGAGGGCCACGCTCACGGCGGGCTCGAAGCCCTGGACGCCGCCGCCGGCGAAGAGGGTCACGGGAGGTTCGGGTTCCGGGGCGTCCACGATGCGGGCCACTTCGCCCAGGTAGATGGGCTTCTGGTTGCGGACGCCCACCACCAGCCGGTTCAGCTCGGCAGCCTGGAGAACGAAGCCCGTGGCCTCGACTTCGGTGCGGCGGCCGCGATCCACCAGGGCCCCGGCGGATAGCTGGGCCTCGGCGGACTGGAGGGCCGGCTGCAGGTCGCCCAGGGAGAACCCGAGCGACCGCAGACGGTCCGGATCCGGCTCCACGCGCACCATGCGACGGGCACCGCCCAGCACCTTCACCTGGGCCGTGTCGGGCACGGCGGACAGCTCCTGCCCCAGCACTTCCGCCAGCTTCCGGAGGCCGCCGGGCGTCTGGTCCGGCCCATGGAGGGTCAGCACCAGGAAGGGCACATCGTCGATGGTCTGCAGCTTCACGATGGGCTTCAGCGCCCCGGGGGGCAGGAGCTGCGGGTTTGCCGCCAGCTCCTGGTGCACCTTCACCAGGCTCGGCTCCTGGGGTTCGTTCACCTTGAAACGCACCGTGAGCACCGCCAGGCCGGGCCGGCTCACACTATAGAGGTACTCCACGCCGGGGATGCCCCAGAGGCGGCGCTCCAGGGGCGTCGAAACCTGGCTTTCGACCTCCTTGGGGCTCGCCCCGGGATACGGAACATAGAGATCCACCATGGGCACGACGATCTGGGGTTCCTCTTCCCGGGGCGTGAGCCAGACGGCGAGAAGGCCCAGCAGCAGCGAAGCCAGGACGAGCAGCGGCGTCAGCTTGCTGCGCAGGAAGCCCTTGGCGAGCCTGCCGGCGAGGCCCAGGTTCATTTCAGCGGACATGCGGCACCCCGGCGATCTCGACGGGCTGGCCATCCTGCAGGGTGCCGGGGCGGTCGATGACCGCCTCGCCGGCCTTCAGACCCGCGCGCACGGGCAGGGTGTCACCTGCGCCCTCGCCCAGGCTGAGCCAGCGCAGCTCCGCATGCCCCTCCCTGGCGACGAAGACGCCCGTGAGCTCTCCGCGCAACACCAGGGCGCTACGCGGCACGCTCAGTCCCTCGGTCTTGACGCCCGGAATGAGCAGGCGCGCGAAGGACCCCTGGCGCAGCCCCTTGGGGGAGAGCACCCGGGCACGCAAGGTGCCCTTGTGGCTGAAGGCGTCGCCGCCCGGTGCCAGGGCCGTGATCTGAGCCTCTCCGGTCGTCCCCTCTGACTCGAAGCGGAGCTTCATCCCGGGCTTCAGGGCCTTGGCCTCGGCCTCGGACAGGGTGGCTTCCAGCTCCTGCTCTCCTTCGCCGACGAGTTCCACCAACGGGGTGCCCGGAGCCACGAAGTCGCCTTCGTTGACTTTGCGGGCCTGCACCACGCCGGCGAAGGGCGCGCGGATCTGCGTGTAGGCGAGGTTGGCCTTGACCGCGGCCACGCTGGCCCGAGCCTGGGCCAGCTGAGCCTGGGCCTGCTCCACTTCGGAGGGCGTGCTGGCCTTCTGGGCGAAGAGGGCCTGGATGCGCCGGTGATGGGCCTCCACGGTGCCGAAGCCGGTCTCGGCGGCCCGGAGCTGGGCCTGGAGGTCGTCATCGCTCAGGACCACCAGCAGCGTGCCGGCCGCCACGCGCTGACCCTCCTGGACGGGGGTTCGCTTCACCTGGGCAGCCATGCGCGTCGACAGCGTGGCCGTCCGCGTGGATTGCAGCGTGGCCGCCACCCAGCTGCCCCCTTCCGCCTGGGAGGAGGCCGCCAGGGACACCGCCGCCTTCGGCAGCACCTTCGCCTCGGGCCGGGCTTCTTTGTGCCCGCAGGCCAGGGTGGCCACCAGGGCACCGGCCGCAGTCAGGGCGGACCAGGTCGCTGAGGTCGTCATCGCTTTCATGGGGTCACTCCTTCGATGGGGGCGCCGGTGGCCAGGTCGAGGGCCGCGCGGCTGACGCGCAGGTCGTAGAGGCTCTGGAGGAGAAGGGTGCGGGCCCCCTGCACGGCGGCCTCTGCATCCAGCACATCCGTGAGAGGGGTGAGCCCCTCCCGGTGCCGGGCCTCCCGCAGCCGACGGGATTCTGTGGCCGCGGCCAGGGATTCCCGCGCGGAGGCGTGCCGGGCCTCGGCGGCCACCACGGCCTCGCGGGCCGCCCGGACTTCGTGCTGCGCCTGCTGCCGCTTGAACGCCCACATCTCTTCCGCGGATCGGGCCTGGGCGCGGGCGGCCCGCGCCTTCGACTGGTCCGGGGCCGAGAACACCTTCCAGCTCACGCCAAGGGCGGCCCAGGTCCAATTGCCGCCCTGGCTCCAGGATTGCCTCAGAGTTCCAGCGCCCAGCTCCAGGCCCACTTCGGGCAGCAGGCTGCCCTTGGCGGCCCGCGCCGCCTGGGCCGCGGCCTTCGCCTGGAATTCGGCGGCCTGGAGATCCCCCCGGAAGCCGCTCGTCGGCGCAGCCGGCTGAACCGCCGAAGCTTCGGACAGCGGCGTGGCAAGCGGCCCTTCCACGGGACCGGTGCCCGTCAGCAAGCCCAGCCCGGAGCGCGCCGTGCGCAGCTGGCGGGTGGTCTCGGCCCCCTGGGCCTCCACCTGCGCGCCGAAGGCCTTGAGCCGTTGCAGTTCCGCTTCGAGCATCAGGCCCTGGGCGACACGGGCCCCCACGAAGGCCTGCAGCTCCTGCACCCAGGTGCGGGTATCCGCCACCCAGACCAGGGCCTGCTCGGCCACCTGGGCCCCGAAGTAGGCCTCCACCACTGCCAGGGCTGCTTCCTGCTCCCGCCGGACCTGGCTGGCGGCCTCCCCCTGGGCCGAGAAATCGCCCGCCGCCCGCGCCGCGCCCAAGCGACCGCCCGTGTACAGGGGCTGGCGGAGGACCGCAGAGCCGCCGAAACCCGCGATGGGATCGGGCCGGTTCAGGCTGGCCGGATTGAAATCCATGGCCGTGATGCGGCTCTGGTTCAGCTTCATGCCGAAGGCCATCATGGGCTCGTCCGTGCGCACGCCCTGGGCATTCAGGGTCAGGGTGGGCAGACGCAGGTCCCGCTGGCCTGAGGCCTCCTCCCGGCGGCTTTCGGCCAGCGCCCGGCCCGATTTCAGGCCGGCCTGATCCTTCCAGGCCCTTCGGATGGCCTCGGAAACGGTGAGCCCGTCCTGGGCCATGAGGCCGCCGCCAACGGTCAGAAGCAGGGCCAGCGTTCGCATTTTACAAATAATCATAAAGGCATACTCCGAGCCAAAAAAAGGGCCTCCATCATTTTAAGGCCTTGTAGGTCACGCGGGCCCGATCGGTCACATGGCCGCACACGAGATCGCACAGCTCGCCCACCAGGGGCATCACCGGGGCGAAATAGACCGCGTTGCCCTCGGGATCGCGGCTCACCAGCCCCACGCGCACCAGGCAGGCCAGGTGCTTGGAGGCATTGGCCTGGGAGAGCCCCGAGGCCTCCGCGACGGCCCCCTGGCTCAGGGCGCCCTTGGCATCGAGCAAAGCCCGCAGGATCTTCAGCCGGGAGGCATCGCCCAGGGCGCTGAAGAGTCCGCTCACTTCTTCGATCATGGGGTTGCTGAGCTGGTGGTTCACGGAATCAACTCCTTGCATATATGATCATTCAATTTTGAATCCCGTCAACCCCGAAATCCGTCACCACAGGAAAACTGTATATCCATTGGAGCATCCTGCAAGCTAAGCATTCCACCTGACTGTCGTTTTTCGGGTGATCGTGACCAGCGTCATGCCCGCCCGAGTTGCTAGGCTGGAGCCGGAGACTCCCGTGGACGACCTGGACCTGCGCGCCGCCAAGATCCGCCTGCTCTGCACCGACATTGACGGGGTCCTCACCACCGGCCTCCTGCACTACGGTGCGGAACCTGGCCACACCAAGGCCTTTCATGTCCGCGACGGCGCCGCCATCAAGATGCTCCAGCAGGCGGGCATCCCCGTGGCCTTCATCTCGGGGCTGGATGCCGGGGCCACCGTGAACCGCGCCAAGGATCTGGGCGTGGTGGATTGTTTCGCGGGCCACCTGGAGAAGAAGCCCATCCTCGACCGGCTCTGCGCCAAGTACGGCCTGGCCTACGATCAGGTGGCCCACCTGGGCGACGACCTCCCGGACCTGCCCCTGCTGCGGCGCGTGGGCTTGGCCTGCTGCCCGTCGGATGCCGTGGCCGAGGTGAAGGCCGCCTGCCACTGGGTGGCTCCCGTGCCCGGCGGCCACGGCCTGCTGAGGGTTGTGGCCGAGCGGATCCTCAAGGCCCAGGGCCACTGGACCGACATCGTCACCAAGTACGAGGCCTGACATGAAACCGCTCGCCGCCGCCCTGCTCGCCACGACCCTGGCCCTTCCCGCCCAGGAAGCGGCCACCCTCGGCGTTCGCGTCCACGCCCTGGTGCCCATGGGGGACCTGCGCGACCTCACCAACAGCCAGGCGGGGCTCGGCGTCGCCGCCTACATCGACATCCCCATCAACCAGGGCTTCGTCCTGCGCCCCCTGCTGGGTGCCCAGTTCATCCCCAAGGGCGACACCCTGGGCCTGACCGGCACGAAGACTTCGGTCACTTCGGTCGACCTGATGGCCGAGTTCCTGTGGTTCCCCGGCGAGGACCCGGAGCGCGGCCCCTACCTGATCGGCGCCCTGGGCGGCCAGCAGTGGCGCCTGAGCGCCACCGGCACCAGCCCCTCCACGGCCTCGCACACCCGCCTCGGCGCCAGCGGCGGCCTGGGCTTCCAGGCCTCTTCCCACTTCGGCCTCGAGGTGAGGGGCTTCTGGAGCCCCATCGAGAGGGACCTCACGGCCACCGGACTCACCGTCGGCGCGACCTGGCGGTTCTGAGCCCGACCCTGGCCAAGCCCCCCGGCACCCTTGAGGCCCAGGTCTGCGCCCCGCCGCAGGCCCAACTTCCCCTTGATCCCGGAGGGTCCATGGGTCTTGAATGATGACAATCTACTCATCTTTCATGACCCGCTTCCCCCAGGAGGGTGCCATGCGGCTCCGGAGATCGGATCTTCCCAGCGGCCGGCGGGACTTCGGCGGAGGCCTGCACCACCCCCCGAGCCGGGCCCCGGAATGGCGCGTCCCGAGACTCCTGGCCTGCGTCGCCGGTCTGGGGTGCGCTGTGCTGATGGGGGCGCCGCCCGCCCCGACGAACACTCCACCCTGCCCCCCCGTGATCGCCGCCCTGGCGCCGAAGGGCGCGGTGCGGGTGACGGGGATGTACCAGGGCCAGGGCATCGTGGCCCTGGGCGGCGGCAGCGCCGACCTGCCCTTCTCCTACCCCTGCCTCACAGAGAAGTTCCCGGCGAAGTGGAGCGTCGAGCTCCAGCACTACGAGGGCGAGGGCGTCCAACTGCTCCAGATGCAGGTGGCCGGCTACGAGCAGCAGGTCCTCCAGAACGAGAAGGACGAGATCGCGCGGAAGCGCCGCAAGGCGCCAGCGGCCCAGGGGAATCCCTTCCGCCTGGAACAGGTGGCGGGCGGCACGGTCATCCTCTCCACCCAGACCCGCCGGTGCCCCTGGGGCGGCGTGGCCGACAACCGCGTCGAGCCGCCCCCCATCCCCATGGTGCGCCTCGTGGGGGTGGCCCACACGCCGAGCACGCGCATCACCCTGAAGATCGAAGGCGACATGAGTGCGGAGGCCGCCCTCGCCGCCGCGAAGGAGACCTTCGAAAACCTGGCCAAGTACCCGTTCAAGCCCTGACCTTTCCCGAAAGGATCTTCCGTGAGCCGAGCCCATGCCTTCGCCGCTGCCACCGTCATGGCCTTCGCCACCCTCCTCGCCGCGCCGCCGGTCCTGGCCCAGGCCGACAAGGCCGGATGCAAGGACCATCCCCTCTTCCCCACCCGCATGCCGGGCTATGTCCTCCAGGACTGCAAGACGGAAGAATTCGGCCGCTACGAGTTCTGGACTCCCAACGCCCGGGAGAAGGTGCCCGTGGAAGGGAAGTTCATGTTCCTGACCTACGCCGTCACGGACCGGAAGCTCGAACCCTCTGCCGTGGCCGTGGTGAGGAACTACGAGAACGCCATCCTGAAAGCCGGCGGCAAGGTGCTCCACCAGCGGCCGGACTGGTGGGTGAACGGCAAGATCACCAAGGACGGCAAGGAAGCCTGGGTTCAGGCTGAGCGCGGGAACGGCAAGATCTGGCTGCGCATCGTCGAGAAGCAGGCCATGGCCCAGTACATCGTGGCCGATGCGGCGGCCATGGGCAGCGACCTCGCCGCCACCGGTCATGTGGCGATCTACGGCATCTACTTCGATACCGGCAAGGCCGAGGTGAAGCCCGAGTCCAAGCCGGCCCTGGCGGAGATCGCCAGACTGCTCGGCCAATCTCCGGCCCTGAAGCTGAAGGTGGTCGGCCACACCGACATGACCGGCGGCCTGGAGGCCAACATGAAACTCTCCCAGGCCCGCGCCGAGGCCGTGGTGCAGGCCCTTGTCGGCCAGCACGGCCTCGCCGCCTCCCGCCTGAAGGGTTACGGCGTGGGTCCTCTGGCCCCGGTGGCCAGCAACGACACCGAGGAGGGCAAGGGCAAGAACCGGCGGGTGGAGCTGGTCAAGGACTAGCGCCCGGCGAAAGACGGAGGGTGACCGGCCCCGGGCACCCTCCGCTGCGTTTGGATTCGCGCCTACTTCAGCCCGCGCTTCTCGAGCAGGGGTCCCACCTGGGGATCCCGGCCGCGGAAGCGCTGGTAGAGCAGCGCAGGATCCTCGGTGCCGCCCTTCGAGAGCACTTCGGCACGGAACTTCGCCGCGGTGGCGGGATCGAAGAGGTTGCCCTTCTCCTTGAAGGCCTGGAAGGCGTCGCTGTCCAGCACGGCGCTCCAGATGTAGCTGTAGTAGCCTGCGGCGTAGCCCCCCATGATGTGGTTGAAGTAGGGGCTGCGGTAGCGGGGCGGGATCTCGGCGATGAGCCCCCACTTGGTGAGCGAGGCCTTCTCGAAGGCGGCGGTGTCCTGGGGCTTGGTGGTGGTGAGGGTGTGCCAGTCCATGTCCAGCAGCGAAGCGGCCATGTATTCCACCGTGGCGAAGCCCTGCCCGAAGGTGGCGGCCTTCTTCATCTTCGCCATCAGCGCCTCGGGGATGACCTCACCCGTCTTGTAGTGCTTCGCATAGAGCTTCAGCATCTCGGGTTCCATGGACCAGTTCTCCATGACCTGGCTGGGCAGCTCCACGAAGTCACGGGGTGTGCCGGCCGTGCCGCGGTAACGGCCCTTGTAGAAGAGCCCATGCAGGCCATGGCCGAACTCGTGGAAGAGGGTGCGCACCTCGTCCGAGGTCAGCAGCGCGGGACGATCCCCCGCCGGCGCGGTGAAGTTGCACACATTCACCACCACCGGATCCACCTGCTTCCCGTCCTGCACCCAGGCCTGCCGGTAGCTGCTCATCCAGGCGCCGCCGCGCTTGCCCGGCCGGGGATGGTAGTCCACGAAGATCAGGCCGAGGTGCCGGCCGTCCTGCTCCTTCACCTCGAAGCAGCGCACATCCTTCTGATAGACGGGCACCTCCTTCCTCTCGGTGAACGAGATGCCGTAGAGCTTCCCGGCGAGGGTGAAGGCGCCTTGGCGCACCGCGTCGATGGCGAAGTAGGGCTTCACCGATTCCTCGTCGAAGTCGTACTTGGCCTGCTTCACCTTCTCCGCGTAGTAGCGCCAGTCCCAGGGCTCAAGCTTCTGGCCGGGCAGATCCTTCGCCATCATGGCCTGCAGCTCAGCGCGCTCCTTCTTGGCGACCTCCAGCGCGGGCTTCCAGATCTGGTCCAGCAGGCCGTAGACCCCCTTGGGATGCTTGGCCATGTTCTCTTCGAGCACGAAGTCGGCCCAGGTCTTGTAGCCCAGCAGCTGGGCCTTCTCCACGCGCAGGGCCGCCACCTTCGCCACGATGGCGTTGGTGTCGGTGTCCCCGCCCTGGTTGCAGCGCTCCAGATAGCCTGTGAGGAGGCGCTTACGCAGCTCGCGGTTCTGCGAGTACTCGAGGAAGGGCCAGATGCTCGGACCATCCAGGGTGAACAGCCACTGGCCGTCCTTGCCGGCCTTCTTCGCCGCGGCGGCCGCCGCCAGGCGCGTGCCCTCGGGCAGGCCCGCGAGGTCGGCGGGCTTCTCCACCAGCATCTGGAAGGCCTTGGTGGCCTTCAGCAGGCGGTCGCCGAACTCCACGCCGAGCTTGGACTGCTCGGCGTTGATGGCGCGCATGCGGATCTGCTGGTCGGCGGTCAGCGCGGCACCCGCCCGGACGAAGCCCTTGTAGGTGCGCTCCAGCAGCCGGGCCTGGTCCGGCGCGAGCTTCAGGTTTGCGCGACCCTCCCACACGGCCTTCACCCGCCCGAAGAGCTTGGCGTTGAGCTGGATGTCGTCGCGGTGGGCGGCCATCAGCGGCATCAGCTCGCGGTTCACCGCCTGGAGCTTCGGGTTCGTCTCGGCGCCCGTGAGGTTGAAGAACACGGAACCCACGCGATCCATGAACTGGCCCGACCGCTCCAGCGCCACGATGGTGTTCTCGAAAGTCGGGGCGTCCTTCGCCTCCGCGATGGCCTTCACTTCGGCCTTCTGCCGGGCCATGCCCTCCTGGAAGGCCGGGAGGAAGTGCGCCTCTGTGATCGATGCGAAGGGCGGCACGCCGAAGGGCGTCTTCCAGTCCGCGAAGAACGGATTGCCCGCCACGGCAGGATCGGCCGCCAGCGCGGGAAGGGTCATGAGAGCGGCCAAAGCGGAAGCGGTGCGCATAGAGGCTCCTGGAGGGTCATTCTTCACTCTAGCATCATCTTACGAGGGGAACCGAATCGGGGTCTCCGGGGCTGGGCTATCCTCATGTCCATCCCCCGCCCTTCGAACCGAGGATGCCATGCGATCCCCCCTCTTCCGTCCGCTGCCCTCCGGGCTTGCGCCCTGCCTGGCGATCGCGCTCCTCCTGCTGAAGTGCGCGCACCAGCCTCCGGTGGTGCCACCGGCTCCGGCCCCCAGGCCCGCCCCGGTGCTCCCGCCTCCTCCGCCACCGCCACCGCCGCCTGCAGCCTCGGCGCGCCCGTCCATGCCACCACCGCCCCCGCCGGTGGAACGCGAGGACCCCCGCATGGCCGAGCGGTCCGACATGCCACGGAAGGAGGCCTCCTCGCGACGCTCCCTGCCGCCCCCACCTGCACCCGCGCCTATGCCTGCACCTGCGCCTATGCCTGCACCTGGGGCCGGCAATCCCAATGTGGCCCGGGACCAGGCTTTCGCCCGGGTGTCGGTGATGTACGGCACCGACCGGAAGCTGGATCCCCGCACCGGAGGCTACGGCGGCGCCCGGGGTGCCGGGATCTCCTATGGCGAAGTGGCCGTGAGCATCCCGAGGGGGCACAAGACCGGCGACATCGAATCACCTTCCATCTGGCGGCTGGAGTTCCGCGAGGATCCCCGGAAGCACATGGTCATCCTCGACCGGACCTTCCATACCCGCCAGGGCTTCCTCAACCGTGTGAAGGCGCGGATCCAGGCCCAGGGCTCCTCCGGATCGAGCTTCGTGTTCGTCCACGGCTACAATGTCTCCTTCGACGACGCCGCCCGGCGCACGGCGCAGATCACCTTTGATCTCGACTACCGCGGCGTGCCCGTGTTCTACAGCTGGCCCTCGCAGGGGTCGCTCCAGGGCTACACCACGGATGAGAACAATGTCCAGTGGAGCGAGGCGAACCTGAAGAAGTTCCTCGTGGATTTCGCCCAGAAGAGCGGCGCCCGGGACATCTACCTCATCGCCCACTCCATGGGAAACCGCGCGCTGACCGGCGCCCTCCGCCAGATCTTCGCCGAGCAGCCGAAGCTCAAGGGCCGCTTCAAAGAGATCATCCTCACCGCGCCCGACATCGACGCGGAGATCTTCAAGCGCGACATCGCCCCGGCCCTCGCGGCCGGCTGTGAGCGGATCACGCTGTATGTCTCCAGCGGTGACAACGCGCTCCTGGCCTCCAAGAAGGTGCATGGCTACCCCCGGGCCGGCGATACCGCCGAGGGCATCGTGGTGGTGCCGGGCATCGAGACCGTGGATGCGTCGGGGCTGGACACCAGCTTCCTGGAGCATTCCTACTTCGCCACCGCCCCGCCCGTGCTCGGTGATATCCGCCGCGTGATGCAGGAGGGGCTGCGCGCCGCCCGCCGGGGCCTGGAAACCCGGTTGGCGGGGGGCGGCAGCTACTGGAGGCTGAAGGGGGCGCCGCACCCCTGAGGTCCATGCGAGGCCAGCGCGCACACACCGACCAGAAGCGCCAGGAAGAGGCGGAGACTCATGGGCCTGCTGGATCTCCAGTCCGGGATGGCTCGGTGGCTGCTCGGTCGGCTAGGCCTTGTGGGCGTGCGCCTTCGCCAGGAACGCGGCGTCGGCCTTGGCCCCATGGCATTTCCGGCAGAAGTCGGCACTCGGCCTGACGAGGCCCGCGGCCTTGGCCGCCGCGGGATTCTTCATGACCGGCATGGCCTTGTAGTCAGCGCCGTTGCCATGGCAGGCCTCGCAATCCAGGCCCTTCTTGGCATGGGCCGAGACCGACCAGGAGTCGTGCTGGACGCGGTGGCACATCCGGCACTTGTCGGCGCCGACAGCCGCGTGGCCGTTGCTTGCCAGGGTCGGCATGGGACCAGGTGCGGCGGGCGCTGCGGCAGTGGGCGTGGCCGCGGCGGGTTTGGCTGCGGAGGCTGGGGCCGCGGGAGCCGGAGCGGCCTTGGGGGCCAGCTCCGGTGCCGGCGCTGCGGCTGGCACCACTGGGCTGGGAGCCACGACCGCGGGTGCGGCGGCCGTCGCAGGCTTTGAAGCCACTCCCGCGGGAGCCGCTGGCTTGGAGGTGGAGGCCTGCGCCCCCCCCGCAGGCGGCGCCTGGGTTCCCGAGGTGGCCGGGGCCGGTCCCGAGGGGGCGGGGGGTGCGGCGCTCGGAGCCTCTGCCGGTTTCTCCGGTCCGCAGCCGAGGAACGAGAGGACAAGCAGGAAGGTCAAACCGACCGATCGGCACATGGGGACTCCGGGATTCGTACCTGGATGCTACTTCCCGGCCTTGTCAAAAGCCAGGTTCCGCACCATGTCCTCGGTCTTCCAGGGGGCGGCGCCGCCACCCAGGTACTTCTGGAACCACTCGAGGTGGGCGTTGTAGTAGACGGGCATGGATTTCAGGTTGTCGGGCCAGTGGCCGTCATTCTTGAAGACGATCAGGCGGCTGGGCACGCCCATCTCCTGCAGGCCCGTGAAGAACTGCAGACTCTGCGTGTAGGGCACGCGGTAGTCCCGCTCGCCGGTGATGACGAGGCAGGGGGTCTTGAAGGCCTGCACATGGCTGCTGGGGTTCATGCGGTCGTAGGCCGCCGACTTCTCCCAGGGTGTGCCCGTGAGGTCGTGCTCGGGGAACCACAGCTCCTCCGTGGCGCCGTGCATGGAGCGCAGGTCGTAGACGCCCATCATGGCGGCCAGGGCCTTGAAGCGGGTGGTGTGACCCTCCAGCCACATCATGGCGTAGCCGCCCCAGCTCCAGCCCATGGCGCCCATGCGGTCTTTGTCCACATAGGGCAGCGCGGCCAGGTGGTCGGCCACCTTGTCGATGTCGGTCATCACCTTGCCGTCCCAGTCGCCGCTGATGGCGTCCGTGAAGGCCTGGCCGTAGCCCGTGGAGCCGTGGGGGTTGGGGAAGGCCACGATGTAGCCGGCGCCGGGATAGACCTGCCAGTCGCCGCGCAGGGTGTCGGACCACATCATCTGCGGGCCGCCGTGCACATTGAGGATGAGCGGATACTTCTTGGCCGGGTCGAAGCCGTGGGGCTTCACGATGAAGACATGGATGTCCTTGCCGTCGGCACCCTTCACCCACTGCTCCTCGGCAGGACGGAAGTCCACCTCCTTGGCCAGGGCCTGGTTGAAGGCACTGAGGCGCCTCAGCTCCTTGGATTCGAAACCGTAGCGCCAGATCTCCGCTGGCTCGCCCACGCGGGTCTTGGTGAGGTAGACCGCCTTCTGGTCGGCGCTCACTACGAACTCCTTGATGCTCTGACCCTCGAGCATGCGGGTGGTCTTCCCGGAGGCGACCTCCACACGGAAGAGCGGCCAGCGGCCCTTCTCCTGCACGGTGAACCAGAGGGCCTTCCCGTCCGCCGACCACTGGAAGCCGTCCACCCAGTTGTCGATGGCTTCCGTCAGCACCTTGCGGGCCTTCGTCTGGCGGTCATAGACGGCCAGGCGGAAGAGGTCGGATTCATGGCCCGGCTTCGTCTGGAACTTGTAGGCGATGTAGCGGCCGTCCGGCGAGTACTTCGGATCCTGGTCCGCCGCCGGGTTGTCGCCGGTGATGCGCTTGGGAGTGCGGTCGCCCTCCAGCGAGATCAGGAAGAGATCCTGATTGGTGCTGCGGGCGGCCACGGGGTCGGTGTTGGTGGTGACGCAGAGTTCCTTGCCGTCGGGGCTCAGGTCCCAGGCCTGCCAGAAGGCCGGATAGTCCTGCTTCCCGGAGGTGATGGCTTCGACCTTGCCCTCAAGTGTGGCCGAGAAGAGGTGGCTGTACTGGAAATCGCGCCACTCGGTCCAGTGGCGGTAGAGCAGCGAATCCGCCAGGTGGGCCTGCACGGGACCGCTCTCCAGCTTCTCGCTCAGCTCCTTGTGCTTGGCGCCATCGGCCATGGCTTCGGGGAACACCGAGGCCTCGAACACCACCCGATTCGTGCCGGGCGCGAGCTTCGGCGATCCGACGCCGGGCTCGAAGCTGGTGACCTTCCGAGCCTCTCCGCCGCCGGCATCCAGCGCCCAGAGCTGGCTGCCGCCCTCACGGCTGGAGAGGAAGTAGAGCGTCTTGCCGTCCTTTGACCACTGGGGCGCCGTGTCCGATTTGCCCGAGTAGGTGAGCTGCTTTGCCTGGCCCGAGGCTGTCTCCAGCACCCAGAGCTGCGTGTTCCGCTTGGCGGCCTTCAGGTCCTGGCTGGACACCTCGAAGGCCAGGCGGGACCCATCCGGGCTCAAGACCAGGTGCTGGATCCCCTTCAGGCGGTAGAGATCCTCGATGTGGAAGGCCCGCTTGTCCGCCGCCACCGCGGGCAGGGCGACGAGGAGGGCGGGAATCAGGAACCGATGCAGCATTGACACGGGGCCTCCGGGACGAGAACCCACAGAATCGCATGGAGCCGGGGCACCGGCCACCATCGGCCCCCACGCCCACCTTGCTATCCTGACGCATGGTGAAGCCCGAGCCCCCCGACCAACCCCGCGGCCGCGGCATCTTCTGCAACCGGACCCTGAACCTCCGGTCGGTTCGGGCCATCGGCTACGACATGGACTACACCCTGGTGGACTACCGGGTGGCGGCCTTCGAGCAGATGGTCTACGCCCAAGCCCGGGAACGGCTCGCCTCCGAAGGCTGGCCTGTGGAAGGTCTGGATTTCGACCCCAGGATGGTGGCCCGCGGCCTGGTGATCGACACTGAACGAGGCAACCTGGTGAAGGCCAACCGCTTCGGCTTCGTGAAGCGGGCCATGCACGGCACGCGGATGCTCGAACACGCCGAGCAGCGGGATGCCTACGCCCAGACCCTGGTGGACCTGAACGATCCCCGCTGGGTCTTCCTCAACACGCTGTTCTCGCTATCCGAAGGCTGCCTCTTCGCCCAGGCGGTGGACCTGCTGGACCGGGGCGCCCTGCCCCGCCCCTTCGAATACGCCAGCCTCTACCGCCATGTGCGGGCGCGGGTGGATGCCCAGCACCTCGAAGGCCACTTGAAGGCCGAGATCGCCGCGGCGCCTGAGCGCTATGTGGTGCAGGACCCCGAGGCCGCCCTGGCCCTGCTGGACCAAAAGGCCGCGGGCAAGAAGCTGCTGCTCATCACCAACTCGGAGTGGAGCTTCACCTCGAAGATGATGGCCCACGCCTACGACCGGCACCTGCCGGAAGGCATGACCTGGCGCCAGCTCTTCGACCTGGTGATCGTGGCCGCCCGGAAGCCCGCCTTCTTCACCGAGCGCGGTCCCTTCTTCGAAGTGGTGGACGAGGCAGGCCTGCTGCGGCCGCTGATGGGGCCCCTGCGGCCGGGCGGCCTCTACCTGGGCGGCTGCGCCTCCCAGGTGGAGCGGGATCTCGGCATCTCCGGCGACGAGATCCTCTATGTGGGCGACCACATGTTCGGCGATGTCCATGTGAGCAAGCGGCTCCTCAGCTGGCGCACGGCCCTGGTGCTGCGGGAGCTGGATGCGGAGATGGCCGCTCTGGAATCGTTCCGAGAGACGGAACTTCGCCTCATGGCCATGATGCGGGAGAAGGAAGGGCTGGAGGACCGCCTGTCCCAGACGCGCCTCGCCCTCCAGCGCCTCCACGCGGGATACGGTCCCGCCCCCACGGCCGATGCGGCCACCCTGGAGGCGCGCGTCCACGACCTCCGCGGCCAGCTGGTGGCCCTCGACGCCGAGATCGCCCCTCTGGCCAGGGCCGGCACCGAACTGGTCAATGCGAGGTGGGGCCTGCTCACCCGCGCCGGCAACGACAAGAGCCACCTCACCCGTCAGATCGAGCGTTACGCCGACATCTACACCAGCCGCGTGTCGAACTTCCTCCACGCCACGCCCTTCGCCTACTTCCGCTCCCCCCGGGGCAGCCTGCCGCACGATCCGGCCGGTCCCGGGATGGAGGCCCAGCCATGACTCTGGCGCCGGCCTTGCCGCCGGGCGTTTTCGCCCGCACCTTCGCCGTGCCCGAATCGGCCATCGATGGGAACGGCCATGTCAACAATCTGGAATACCTGCGCTGGATGCAGGACATCGCCACGGCCCACTCAGACGCGCAGGGCTGGACGCTGGCCCGGTATGCGGAGACCCAGACGAGCTGGGTGATCCGTTCTCACACCATCGACTACCTCCGGCCCGCCTTCGTCGGGGAGACGATCACCGTGCTGACCTGGATCGGCGGCTTCGACGCCCAGGAATCCCCTCGTCACTACCTCTTCTGGCGGGACGGGGACCGGAAAGTCCTGGCCAAGGCCAGGACCCTCTGGGTCTTCGTCGATGCCGGGACGGGACGGGCCCAGACCATTCCAGAGGCGTTCCGGAGCGCCTTCACGGTGGTGCCCGATGAGAAGCAGGTGCTCTGGGCGCTGAAAGCAGCGGGCCCGGTGACCTCCGGATCCTGATCGAACCCGTCATTTCACCGCATAGATCGTCACGCCGTAGTGCTCGGGATCCCAGGGCGCATCGCTGTTCCAGTGGCCGTAGGCGTGGCTGTCGTCGGTGCGGAAGCGCACCGTGCAGGTGCCTTTGGGCAGGCTGATCACTTCGTCGGCCAGGCGGTTCTTCGTGGCGCCGCCCGCGTGATGGGTGCGGCTGCGCTCCATGAACCAGACGCGCTTGCCGGCGGCATCCTCGATCCAGGCCTCATCGGCCATGTCCTCCCCGTCGCCTTCCGCGATGGCGTAGATCCTCACGGAACGGCCGGAGGAGAGGGTGAACGAGGCGCTGCGGTCCTGGCCGTCGCCCACGCGCACCAGCTCGGCCACCACGGGCCAGGTCAGCGGCTCCGTCAGCGCCACCGCCGCCAGGTCCCCATCCGACGGCACCGACAGCGTCAGGCCATACATGCCGGGGTCACAGGGAGGTGCGGCGTTCCAATCTGCGGGGGAGTGCGAATCATCCGTCACGAAGGAGGCCTCGTAGTCACCGGCCGGCAGCTGGAGGGTCTCCACTTGACGACGGTTCTTGCCAGCTCCCCCGGCGAACTGGGCCTTGTCCATGCTCATCTCCCACACCCGCGTGCGCGTGCGGGCATCCGTGATCCAGCCGTAGTCGTGCATGCGCCGGCCGCTGCCTTCGCCTTCGGCATAGACATGCAGCGCGACTGCCTTCTTCAGGTGGAAGGCCTGGGTCCTGTAGCTGCCATCCGAGACCGCAGGCAGCGCCAGCACGATGTTCTTCCACCGCAGCGGCGCCTCGAAAAGCACCACCGTCCCGGCCTCGCCGCCCGGCAGGTAGAGCTCCAGTCCGTAATGGCCCACCTGTTCCCGCCAGTGCCGGAGCATGCTCGCATTGTCCGCCCCGAAAGCCGCCAGGAAGCCATGGGACCGATCGGCCCCTTCCCGGTGGAGGGCCCGACGGTCGATGTTCCGGCTCCACTGCGCGAAGAGCAGGCTCTGCCCGAATCCGTGATTGGCGAAGTAGGCCTCGTAGCTGCCCTTCGGCAGGTCGAGGTACTGGTCGGCCACGCGGTATTCCCAGTCCCGCTTCGTGTTGGATCCATCCATCTGCCACACCACCTCGCGGGTGACGGCGTTCAGGATCCACCCATAGGCGAAGAGCGGCTGATCCATGGGCGCGCGGCCGAAGCGCCGGAGCCCCCCGCCCTTGGCATAGACATGGACCTTCATGGCCTGGGGCAGGGTGAAGCCCTGGCTGCGCACCTCAAGGGCTTCGAAGCCCTTGAGGGAGACGATGCGGGGTTCCGCCTTCGCCTCTGCGCTATGCAGGACCAGGGGGGCGAAGGCCGTGAGCAGCAGGAAGGCGGTGATGGTCTGGACCACGCGACCCAGGGCGGCGGCTTCGGACATCAGAAAGGACAGCATGGGCGCTCCTGTCGGGACCCTTTCAAGGTAGGCCCGACCATGCTCCCCCTGGTCGGGGGATCGGCGAACGGCGGATCCGGACCGGCGGCTGGCCGCCCCTGTCCGGCCGGGGGTGCCAAGACAGAAAGCGGGGGCGGTCCTGGGCCGCCCCCGCGTCCTTCATCCCTGGCCCGGAGGCCTGGGGACCCGTTCAGTTGTTGAGCGCACCCGCGGTGATCCAGGCGGAAATGAGGGACTGATTGGCCGCAGATACATTCCGGTGGCCGCTCGCCAACTGGATGACCAGGGCGCTGGAGGCTGGGTCGCCCGGTACGACCCGGAGCCCCGGAAGTGTGGTGGCGGGCACATTCACCAGGTTGGCGTAGGCGCTTCCCGCGGTGAGGTTCATGCCGGCCGCCCCTGCCGCGTCATGACAGCCCACGCAGAGGGGCGTGAAGATCTGGGTCTGGATCTGGGTGAGCGTGGGGGCGGCGACCGCCGAGACGGTGATGGTGCGAACGGGTGGGTTCGGATCCACCAACCCGTGGGAATCCGTGGCCGTCAGGCGCACCGTGTAGGTCCCCGGGGCCGCAAAGGTGTGGGAACCCGGAGCCAGCAAGGTCGATGTCGTCCCATCCCCGAAAGTCCAGAGCACAGTGACCGCATCGCCATCCGGGTCGGAAGCCGTGCCCGTGAAGGTCACCGACTGGCCCGCGTTGATGGTGACATTGGTCGCAGGAGCGATGATCGTCGCGGTGGGCGGCTGATTCACCGGGGCGGCCGTGACGGTGATGGTGCGGGTCGGCGGGTTCGGGTCCGGCAATCCATGGGAATCCGTGGCCGTCAGGCGCGCCGTGTAGGTTCCGGCTGTGGCGTAGGCATGGGCGCCGGGAGCCAGCAAGGTGGAGGTCCCCCCGTCTCCGAATTCCCAGAGGACAGTGACCGGGTCTCCATTGGGATCCGAGGCGGTGCCTGCGAAGGTGACTGACTGCCCGGCGACGATGCTGACGCTGCCGGAAGGCGAGGTGATCGTGGCGGAGGGCGGCAGGTTCACGGCAGCGGGCTGGACCGTGATGGTTCGGGTGGGCGGATTGGGATCCGCCAGCCCGTAGGCATCAGTGGCGGTCAGGCGGACCGTGTAGGTCCCGGCCATGGCATAGGTGTGGCTACCCGGCGAGAGGAGGGTAGAGCTGCTGCCATCGCCGAAGTCCCATAGGATCGAGACGGCATCGCCATCGGGATCCGTGGCCGTCCCCGCGAAGGTGACCGACTGACCGGCCTGGATGGTCGCATCCGCAGCTGGCGAAGTGATGACGGCCGTGGGTGGATGGTTCGCCGGGGGGGCGGCCGTGGGAAGGATCTGGCCCCGGATCTCGCCGGTGGGATACGAGCGGGTCGGAACAGTCAGGTAGAGGTTCCCGGCGGCGAGAGCGGCGCTGAATCCCGCCCAGTCGCCCGCATAGGGCCCCAGGAGGTTCTGGAGACGGATCCGACCCCCAAGGGCGAAGCCACCCATGCCCCCGCTTCCGCTCTCTCTCCCGCTCGTAAGCTCGTCCTCATCGTCATCAAAGTCGTCGCCGCGGGGGAGGATGGCCACCAGGGGCCCTGTGGTGCCCTTGGCGCCCTGATGGATCTCGATCCTGCGCACGCGGGCGATGCCCGTGATCGTCACCCGATAGCCGAGGGCCGGGCCAGTGGACACCTGGTCATCGGAAAGGGTGGTTCCGCTCACGAAGCTGAAGGACGCCTTCCCGGAGGCCTGGGTCGTGACAGGGGGAACCTCTTCCGTCCCACTGAGCGTGGCCGTGAACTGGGCCGGTGCAGCGGGGAGGATGGCGGGCCGCGCGACCAGGACGAGGCCCCGGCTGGTGCTGGTCCAGTACACGCTGCCGTTGGCGGCCACCGCGACTCCCGTGGGCTCGGGATCACCCCTATGGATGACCGTCCTGGAAAGGGTCGCGAGGTCGAGGGCGCTCACGGTATTGGTGCCACCCGCGGCGGCGTCCTTGCCCGGCGTGGGCACCTCCGTGAAATACAGAACATCCTCGGCTGGACCGAGGGCAAGGCCTTGCGGCGACTTCAGCCCGGTGACGAGCACGCTGCCCTTGCCATCCGGGGACCGGTGATAGATGAGCCCTGCGGCGCGGCTGGTCCAGTAGAGATCCCCGGAAGACGCCGCGACCAGGACCGTCTTGTCCGGCCCCGAAGGATCGGGGATGGCCGTGGGCGAGGCGCCCCGCACCAGCACGGCAGCCACGCCGTTTCCGCCCTGGGCGGCCGTTCCAGCGAGGTACACCCGGTTTGCGGCATCCACGGCGATGGTCGTGGTCGGCAGCATGCCACCCGCATGGAGGACGGTCGGCGACCCCGCGGCCCTGCTCTGGGTCATGAGCGCACCCTTCTGCGCATCCACCCAGTAGAGCCGCCCCGCCCGGTTCGCCGCGAATCCGGATTGAACGGCGGCCCCGCCGGCGATCAGGCCCACGCTTCCAGTGCCCAGGTCGATCCGGGCGAGCGAGGCATCCAGGGGGGCCGCGGGCTGCTGGGAGATCACCAGTGATCGGTTGTCCGCCAGGGCGATGCCCGTGGGCTTCGACAGGCCCGAAGCCACCACGGAGAACGAGAATGGCGCAGCGCTTGCGCCCGGGGCCGGCTGGCTGGAGGAGGCTGTCTGCGCCTGGGAGGCGCTTTTCCCGCAGTGGAGGACGGGCAGCACCAGCGCCGCTCCCGCAAGGGTGGCGAGATTCATGGAGTGGCGGAGGAAGGAATGGGTCATGGATCTCTCCTGTGAAGACGGGCCCTCCCCATCCGCCCCGTGCGGGGCGAGGGATCGGCAGAATGGAAAAGCGCGCGGGTCTTCACCACCCCTGCGGGGCCGCATGAGGCGCCAGCCACTCACCTGGATGGAATGGCCCTCCTGGAACGGCCGGTGTCGATCACCGGATTGGACGCCAGAACGGGCTTCCGGGCATTCATTCCGGAAGTGAGTCGTAAACATGGAGCGCAGACTTGCACCCGTCAAGACTCCCCACCACGAACTCCGGAGATGCTGCATTGGCGCCGGTTTAGAGGCTCTTAAGGTAGATTCGGAAAGGCCGCTTCCACCCATCGGGCACCTCGATCTACACCTTCTGGATGACCTCGATCCTCCTCAAAGCCCATAGCGGCGGCCGCCCCGGCGATGCCGCCCTGCGCGGCGAGCAGAACAGACCGCCTCGGATCGCGGCCCCGTAGATCGTACGAAGGATGGATCGTTCGCTTGGAATCCTTCAGTCAGGCCGTGCCAAGCGCCGCCCACTCGGCCAGGACCCGCTGGGCCTGGAGGATGGGCCCCTCGGCCGTGCCCTGCAGCGGCAGGCGCACGGCGCCATCGGGGCTGAGCTGGCCGCCCTTCTGCCGGCCCACCCAGGCCATGAGGCGCGTGGGATCCAGGGGCGTCAGGGGACTGAGCCGCAGCTTGAGGGCGCCCTTCTCCACGGCGACCTCGGAGACGGCCACGGCCTGGGCCCGGACCTTCACCTTGAGCAGCTCGAAGAACCGCTGGGTCTCCGGGTCATCCTCCGGCACGCGGCCGAAGCGGTCTTCCAGGTCCAGGCGGTAGAGCTCCAGGTCCTTCTCCTCGCGCAGCCGCGAGATGCGCTTGTACGCCACCAGGCGCTCACTGGCCTGGTCGATCCAGCGGCGGCTGAGCTGGGCGCCGGGCGCCAGGCCGTCCACCTTCACCTCGAAGGTGCCGCTGGGCTGGCCCTGCAGCTCCTGGAGCGTTTCCTCCAGCAATTTCACATACAGCTCGAAGCCGATGTCGTGAATGTGGCCTGACTGTTCACCGCCCAGCAGGTTGCCCGCGCCGCGCAGCTCCAAATCCATGGCCGCCACGCGGAAGCCCGAGCCCAGTTCCGAGAAGTCCTCCAGGGCCTGGAGCCGCTTGCGGGCATCGTCGCTGATTTCGTGCTTGGGCGGAATCAGCAGGTACGCGTAGGCCGGCACATCGCTTCGCCCCACGCGGCCCCGCAGCTGGTAGAGCTGGCTGAGGCCGAAGGCGTCGGCCCGGTGCACGATGAGCGTGTTCGCGTTCGGTACATCGAGGCCATTCTCGACAATGGTCGTCGCCACCAACACATCGACACGGCCCTCCATGAAGGAGACCATGGCCTGCTCAAGGCTTTCATCCGTCATCTGTCCGTGCCCCACGGCCACCCGGGCATCGGGCACCAGCTCGCGCACCCTCGCCGCGATGGAGACGATGGATTCCACTCGGTTGTGCACCAGGTAGACCTGGCCCCCGCGGCGCAGCTCGAACTGGATGGCGGTCTGCACCAGCTCGTCGCTCCAGGGCGCCACCACGGTCTCGATGGCCAGCCGGTCCTTCGGCGGCGTCTCGATGAGGCTGATCTCGCGAAGCCCCGTGAGGCTCATGTGCAGTGTGCGCGGGATGGGCGTGGCGCTGAGCGCGAGCTGGTCCACATTGAGGCGCAGCTTCTTCAGCTTCTCCTTGTGGCCCACGCCGAACCGCTGCTCCTCGTCGATCACCACCAGGCCGAGGTCGGCGAACTTCAGCTTCGCGCCCAGCAGCTGGTGGGTGCCGATGACGATCTCCACCTTGCCGTCGGCTACTTCTTGGAGGATGCGCTTCTGGTCGGCGGGATCCACGAAGCGGTTGAGCATCTCGATGCGGATGGGGAATCCGGCGAAGCGCTCCTTGAAGGTCCTGAAGTGCTGGAAACAGAGCACCGTCGTGGGGCACAGCACCGCCACCTGGCGCCCTTCCAGAGCCACTTTCGCCGCGGCGCGCATGGCCACTTCGGTCTTGCCGAAGCCCACATCGCCCACCAGCAGGCGGTCCATGGGGCGCGGCGATTCCAGATCGGCCTTCACGGCCTCGATGGCTTCGATCTGATCCGGCGTGGGCGTAAAGGCGAAGCTGGCATCGAAGGCCGCCATGTCAGGGCCGTCGGGCGGATAGGCGTGACCCTTCTCCAGCTTGCGCTGGGCGTAGAGCTTCAGCAGCTCGTCGGCCATGTCGCGGATGGCCTTCTTGGCCTTGCGCTTGACCTTGGCCCAGCTGGCACCGCCCAACTTGTCCAGCGGCGGCAGGTGGCCCTCCGCCCCGGTGTAGCGCTGCATCAGATCGGCCCGTTCCAGGCTCACATTGAGCTGGCCCCCGTCGGCATAGCGCAGCTGCAGCACTTCCTGTTCCTCGCCACCCACCGTGAGGGTCGCGAATCCCAGGAACTCGCCGATGCCATGGTCGAGATGCACCACGCGGTCGCCGGGCTTGAGGTCCCGCAGATCCGACAGGAAGGCCGCGCTGCGCGATTTCTTGGGCGCGGCCTGGATGGCCTTGCGCCCGAAGATCTCCCGCTCGGTGAAGACCACCAGGGCGGGCTCCTTGAGATGGACCCCCGCGCTCAGGGCCAGCTGAATGGCCCGGCAACCCGTTTCGGTGCCGTAAGCCTGGGGCAGATCGTAATCGCGGAGGAATTCCGCGAAGCGGTCCCGCATGCCCGGCGTTGATCCCGCGAGGAAGACCCGATGTCCCGTGAGCGCCAGCTCCTGCACATGCTCGGCCAGATCCGGCAGGCGCCCCTGGAACTCCCGCACGGGCTGGGCCGCGAGGGGTACCGTGGCCTCACTCTGCCACTCGGTGAGGTGGAGGGTGGGCCGACTGGGATCCGCCGGCTGGAACCGGTCCTCGAAGTCAGGGCAGACCACGCCACCCCGACGGAGCACCGCCAGGCCCCCCTCGATGCGGGTCCGCTCAGCCTCGCGCAGGGCCTCCTCCCAGGCCCCGTCCAGCCGCACCCGCAGACAGGGCGGCATCCAGTGGACCAGCTGGCCCTTGGGCTGGGCCAGCAGGGGATGGAACAGCTCCTCACCAGGAAAGTGGCCGTGGGTGGCGAGCCGGGCCCGGCGGAAGGCTAGATCATCGTCGGCTTCCGGCGTGCGGTCCGCACGGGAGGCCACGGCCGCCAGCAGGGCCTGGCCATCGCCGCGGTCACCCTCGAAGCGGGGATACAGGGTGAGGGATTCCAGGGCCTCTCCGGTACGGCGCTGGGTATCGGGGTCGAAGGGGCTGAGGCGCTCCAGCTCATCGCCGAAGGTCTCCAGCCGCAGGGGCTGGGCCTGGTGATCGGGCCAGAGGTCCACCACCATGCCGCGCGAACTGAATTCGCCGGGTGCCGAAGCCATCTCCGCGCGGCGGTAGCCCAGGGCCACCAGGGTCTCCAGCAGCAGCTCCCGGGGCACCTCGGCGCCCTGGTGGAGATCCAGCTTCTGCTTCTGGAACCAGGTGGGATGGGGCAGCTTCTCGCAGGCTGTGAGCGGCCCCGTCACCAGCACCTGGACCTGGCGCTCGAGCAGGCCCACCAGGGTCGACAGCCGCTCCCGCAGCACCATCCCCGGCGGGCTGCTTTCGCCGCCCGCATAGGGCGCGAACCCAGGGAAGTGGGCCACACCCACACCGGGCAGCAGAGCTTGCAGGTCCTGGGCCAGGATGCGGGCTTCCCCCTCGGTGGGAGCATCCACCCAGAGGGACTGCACCCGGCCTTCGCGGGTGATCCACCGTGCCAGCACCAGCGCCAGTGCGGGCGGCGAGGTCCAGCGGAGACGAGCGCCCGGTGCCCCAAGGACCTCTGCGGGGGCCTCGGCCAAACGCAGCAGATCCTTCAGCTCGGGGGCGACGACATTCATGGCACCCTTCAGATTGCCTCAAGCGGCGCCCGGAGACGAGCGCTCATATCTCCCGCACGGTCCGCCGGGAGGCCCCGGCTTCATCTAACTCAGGCTTCCGGGGCCCCGGCGAGGGGACGGACCACCTCGGGCTCCGGCTCGGCTCGGCCCAGCAGGCGCCGGATCCGGCCCCACACTTTCACGAGGCTGAAGTCCTCGACGATCTCGAAGAACACCGGCACCACGATGAGCGTGAGCAGGGTGGAGGTGATGAGGCCGCCCACCACGGCCCGGGCCATGGGAGCGCGCATCTCGGCACCGGCACCCAACGCCAGGAAGAGCGGGAGCATGCCGCCGATCATGGCAAAGCTGGTCATGAGGATGGGCCGCAGCCGCACCGTGCCTGCGCGGATGATGGCCTGGCGGCGGGAGATGCCCTCTTCCCGCTCCAAGTGCAGGGCATGGTCCACCAGCAGGATGGCGTTCTTGGTCACCAGGCCCATCAGGAGGATCATGCCGATGCTCGTCATCATGGACATGGAGTCGCCCGTCACCAGCAGCATCAGCACCATGCCCACCATGGAGAGCGGCAGGCTGGCCATGATGGCGATGGGCAGCTTGAAGCTCTCGAACTGGCTGGCGAGCACGAAGTAGATGAAGAACACCGCCAATAGCAGCGAGGTTCCCATGTAGCCCGCAGTCTCCTTCTGATCCCGGGTCTGCCCCAGGAACTCGACCCGCGTGCCTTCGGGCAGCTTGCCGCTCGCCTTCAGCTCCGCCACCTTCTTGGCCGCGCCGGCGCTGACTTCGCCGAGGGTCGAGCCCTCGAAGTTCGCATCGACTTCCACTTCTTCCATCAGGTCATGGCGCTGGAGTTTGGCGGGGGCGATGCCCTCCTCGAAGCGCACCACCTGGTTGAGCCGTACCAGCGGGTGCTTGCCACCGCCCAGGTCCTTGGTGCTCTGAACCGTCATGTTCGCCAGTTGCGTCGTGAAGCGGCGCTGCTGATCCTCGAGGCGGACGCGCACATCGCGCTGCTCCCCCTTCTCGTCTTCATACTTCGCCACTTTTTCGCCGTCCACCAGGGGGCGCACCATCTGAGCCACCAGGGCCGGGCTCACCCCCAGATCAGAGGCGGCCTTGCGGTCGATGACGAGCTTCAGTTCAGGCTTGCCGGTATCCAGGCTGGTGGTCACATCCACGGCGCCCGGGACGCTGCGCAGGGCCTCCTTCACCAGCGGCACGGCCTGGATGACCGCGTCCCGGTCCGGCGCCTGCACGGCCACCATGATGGGGAAAGCCATGCCCCAGTCGTTCACCGGCCCCACGGCGGCATCCACACCGGGGATGGAGCGGAAGGCTTCGCGGATCTGGCGGCGGATGATCACCTGGTTGGGGCGGCGGCCTTCCTTCAACTTCACATAGATGCCGCCGGAATTCACGGTGCCGTTCAGGCCCGTGCCGATGGTGGTGTAGGTGAAGGCCACGCCGGGGATGGCCTTGATGGAGGCCTCCATGGCCTGCGCCTTGTCGCGGGTGGCGGCCAGGCTGGAGCCCGGTTCGGCCTTGAAGGTCACCTGCAGATCGCCTCGATCATAGTCGGGCATGAAGTTGTTGCCGAGCAGGCCCGAAAGGACCATGGCCAGCACGAAGCTGCCTCCGCCCATGGCCATGACCGTCTTGCGGTGGTTCAGGGACCACTCGATGGCCGTCTTGTAGAGCTGTTCCCAGCGGTCGAGCATGCGGCTGAAGGCCTCCACGCTGCGCATGATGGGATTGCGACCCCGGTAGTGCACATGGGCATCGGAACTCTTCTCGTGCTCGGGATCGGGCCACACGGCGCTCAGCATGGGATCGAGCGTGAAGCTCACAAACAGCGAGACGGCCACGGCAAAGGCCACGACGATGCCGAAGGGGAAGAAGAACTTGCCCACGATGCCGCCCATGAAGGCCACGGGCACGAACACGGCCAGGATGGACAGCGTCGTGGCGATGACCGCCGGGCCGATCTCTGCCGTGCCCTCGCGGGCGGCGGTGATATGGTCCTTGCCCATTTCCGCATGCCGGGTGATGTTTTCGCGGACCACGATGGCGTCGTCGATGAGGATGCCGATGGCGAGGCTGAGGCCCATGAGGGTCATGGTGTTCAGCGTGAAATCCAGCACCCGCATGATGATGAAGGTGGAGATGACGGACACGGGCAGCGTGAGGCTGGTGATGAGGGTGGACCGCCAGCTCTTCAGGAAGTAGAAGACGATGATCACCGTGAGCAGGCCACCCAGGTAGATGGACATGTTCACATCGTCGACATTGTCGATGATGAAACGGGCGTTGTCCTTGGCCGTGACCACCTCCACGCCCTGCTTCTGCAGCTCGGGTTTCATCTCCTCAAGCGCCTTCTCCACCGCCGTCACCATGGCGACGGTGTTGCCGCCGGTCTGCCGCTGGATTTCCAAGGCCACCACATCCTTGCCGTCCAGGCGCGCGAGGCTGCGTCGTTCCTTGATGCCATCCACGATCGTCGCGACTTCCTGCAGCTCGATGGGGCGGCCTTCCTTGTTGCCCACGATCACATGGTTGAAGTCGGCCACGGTACGGGCCTTGGCATCCACCTTCACGGACACTTCGCGGTTCCCCTGGAGCAGGTTGCCGCTGGGAATGGCCATGGTGTCGCTGCCCAGGGCGCTCTTCACGGCCTGGAGGGCCAGCCCCTGGGATTCCAGCTTCTTGGGATCGATGTTGACGAGGATTTCGCGCGTGCTGCCACCCGCCGGGTCCACCTTGCCCACTCCGTTGATGTTCTCGATGCGCCGCTTGAGGAAGTCCTCCGCGATGCGGGTGAGCTCCCGGTCGCTCATGTCTGCATGCTTGGCATCCGGCTTCACCACCAGGGAGAGCACCGGCAGCTGCGCCGGGTCGAACTTGGAGATGACGGGCTCCTCGATGTTGCTGGGGAGATCCCGGCGGATCTGGCCGATCTTCGTGCGCACATCATTCAGCGCGTTATCCACATTGCGGCCCAGGTGGAACTGGATCACGAGCGTGCCCAGGCCCTCCTGGCTGGTGGAGCTGATCTCCTTGATCTTCTCGATGGGGTTGACGGCCTCTTCGATCTTCCGGACCACATCCTGCTTGACTGACTCGGGGCTGGCGCCGGGGTAGATCACGGAGACGGTGACGGTGGGGATGTCGGTGTTGGGGTACTGGTCGATGCCCAGGCTCTTCACGGAGAAGAGCCCCAGCACCACCAGGGCCAGCATGATGCAGACGGTCAGGACCGGCCTGCGGATGGAGAGGTCAGACAGGAACATGGTTCACTTCCCCTCTGCGGCAGCGCCGCTGATCACGCGGAGGCGGGTGCCCTCGCCCACCAGGTCTTTGCCGCTGTCGATCACCTGCGCGCCGACCGCAAGCCCGCTGACCGGGCGGAAACCGTCCTGCTCGGGTCCCAGGATGACCTTCCTCCGGCGCGCCATCTCCTGCTCCACGATGTAGATCTCGGCGTCGTGGTCCTGAGCCTTCAGCAGCGTGGCCGGCAGGGCCGGGCTCTTGGTCTCGCCCTCGCCGAGGATCACGCCTTCGACGAAGAGGCCGCCCTTGAGCGCGCCATCTGGGTTGGGAACTTCCACCCGGACGCGCAGGGTGCGGCCGTCCTGAGACAGGCTGGGGCTCACCTGGGCGACCCGGCCTTCGACCAGGCGGTCCAGGCCGATGGCCCGGAAAGTCGCGCGCTGACCGACCTTCACCTGGGCCATGGCCTCGGTGGGAAGGTCCGCGCGGATCTCCAGCTTGCGGTTGTCCACGATTTCGAAGGCGACCTGACCGGGGTTCAGCATCTCGCCGGGCTGCACCGCGCGCCGGGCCACCTGCCCCGCGAAGGGCGCCACGAGGCGGGCCTTCTTCAGGCGCAACCGCGCCATCCCCAGGTTGCTTTCAGCGGCCTGGGCCGCGGCCCGGGTGGCGTTGTAGGCGGTCTCGGCCTGCTGGGCAGCTTGGCGCGTGATGCTGCGCTTCTCCAGGAGCGCCACGGAACGGTCATTGTCGCGCTGGGCCTGGAGGGCCTGGGCCCGGGCCTGGGCCGCCTGGGCCTCGGCCGCCTGGACGCCCAGCTGGTAGTCGTCTTCGTCCTGAGCCCCCAGCAGCGCGCCGGCGGCGACGGTGTCGCCTTCCTGCACGGCCACCCGGGTCACCCGGCCGGTGACTTCGGCTTTCAGCTCGGCCCGGTTCACCGCCAGCAGGGTGCCCGTGAAGGCCACGGCGGGCCGGAAGCTCCGCTCCTGGACGGGGATCAGGGTCACGGGTACTGTGCCCTCGGACTTCACCGTGGCCTGGTGGTCCAGCTCATTGTTGCGTTTGCCGCGGTGGAAGCTGGCCGCCCCGGCGATCACGACGGCGGGCACGGCGATGTAGAGGATGGTTTTGCGGTTCATGGTCGGCTCCTGGAATTCGTCGGATTCGAGCTCGCCGTCAGGCTTCGCCTGGCGGCGACGAGGGGGGTTCCGGGGAGGACATCGCGAGCGAAGCGAGCAGGCGGTCCCCTCCGGACAGCATCAGAGAGGAGGCAGGCCGAGGGATCGGCGCTGATCGAAGCGGGCGGACCAGAGGCCCAGTTCTGCGCGGCGGCGCTGGCTTTCGGCCTGGCGCTCGGCGCGCTCCGCCTGCAGGAGGTCGAGGGAGGTAATGAGCCCCTGCTCGAAGGATTCGCGGCTCATGCGCAGGGCCTCGGCGGTGGCGTCATGGGCTCGGCGGGCGGCCTCGTTCAGGGCGATGGCCTTCTCCAGCTCGCGGTCCGCCGTGCTCTGCTCGATGGCGACGGTCCGCTCACGGTCGATGCGGGACTGCTTCACCTGCTCGAGCTGGGCTGTGTTCTGGGCCCGCTTGCCCGAGCTGCGCAGCCCGTCGAAGATCGGAAACTTCATCGTGATGCTCACCTTCCAGGTGTCGTACGGCTCCTTGAAGAGGTTGTCGCTCTTCCCGGCCTGGTAGCCGTAACTGGCGCTGAGGTCGAACTTGGGGCGCAGGTCCGAGGTGATGATCTTCTCGTTCGCCCGGTACATGGCCTCCTGCTGCTTCAGCTGGGCCAGTTCGCTCCGCTCGGCGCCCGCCGGTTTGGGGGCGGCCTCCGGCAGGCCCAGGGGCGCCAGGGTGAGGGGCGCCTTGGGATCCAGGCCCAGCTGCCCGTTCAGCACCTCCATGGCCCGCTTCACATTGGCCTCCGCCTGAAGGGCCTCGGGAATGACCGCCAGCAATTCGCTCTCGGCCCGCAGGCGGTCCAACTCGGTGGCGGTCTGGGCCTCCAGCCGGGCCTTCACATCCGCCACGAACTGCTCCGCCGTCTTCCGGCGGGTCTCGATGACCTCCTGCTCGGCCTGGGCCGCCTGCACCCCGAGGTAGGCCTTGGCGACACCGTGCAGGACATCCAGCTCCGAGGTCGTGTAGGCCAGGGTGGCTTCCTGTTCGCCCATCTTGGCGATGTCGACGGCCGTGCCCAGCTTGCCCCAATAGAACAGGGGCTGGGTCAGGTTCGCCTGGCTGGTGTAGATGCTGCGGGCGCCCACGAGGGAGGTCGGCGACAGGCCGAAGGTCGCGGCGCTGTCGGCGAAACCGCTGTTGAGGATGGAGACATCCCGTGCGCGGGTGAAGTCGCCCACGAGGGTGAGCTGCGGCAGGGCATCGGCCCGGGTGCTGGTGATGAGGCCGCGCCGCTCGTCCACGCGGGCCTTGGCGGCCCGGAGCAGCGGGTTCTCATTCCTGGCCCGGGCCAGGGCACCGGCCAGGTCCAGCACGCGGGACGGGGATTCGGGCGCCGGCGCCTGGAGGGCGGGAGGGGCGATCAGGAGCATGTCAGTTCCTCGGCTCGGGAAAGGCCTCGGGGACGCCGAGTCCCCGCAGGCTGAATTCGGTGAAGTGCTGAATGAGGGCCGGCAGATCCTCCGGGTAGCGGGGGTTCTGGCGGATGAGACGGGAGATCCCCAGGGAATTCCGGAAATAGAGCAGCTGGCCCTGGATGCTCAGGCCCATGTTCAGGAGCTGGTCCCGGGAGAGATCCGGGCGCAGCACCTCGAGGCAGTGCATGAGGTGCTCCACATGGGGCCGGATCTGCTCCATGAGGAGGGCCGAGGACACCGGGCGGGGTGCCTGCATCTCGCGGGCCATGAGTGCCATGGCCGCCTCGTCCAGGGGGTCGGGCCCACGGTCGCAGGCCATCAGGTCCTCCATGAAGGCCTGGATGTGCTTCTTCAGGCCCTGGAGGGCCGCCTCGCGGGCCCCCGGCCCCTCGAAGCGGGGCGCCGCGGCCAGCTCGGCCACATGGCAGGCCTTCCGGTTGAAGATGTACTGGAGGGCCGCCAGGTAGAGCCCCTCCTTGCCGCTGAAGTGGTAGGTCACCAGGGCCGAGTTGGCTTGGGCCCGCTTGGCGATCTCGCGGATGCCGGCCCCATCGAACCCCTTCTCCGCAAAGGTCAGGATCGCCGCCTCGATCAGGCGCTGACGCGTGTCTAAAGAGGCGTCGGTGGGCTGTGCGTTCATGGGCTCTCGCTTCCAAATCAATCGATTGAACAACGGAGTTCAAGAATTAATCAATCGTTTGAGCCAGTCAAGACCCAAATGGCCCTCGATGTGATTTGAAAAGGTGACTTGACGGTCATAATTAAAATTCTAAATTCGGAATATGGATTCGGAGTCTCCGATGACCATGGACCGGAAAAGCCTTGAAAAGCAGCAAAGAAAAGATTTGCTGTTGGAAGCAGCGGGCACGGTGTTCGGCCGGAAGCCCTTCGACGAGGCCACCATGCAGGAGGTCGCCGCCGAGGCGCAGATCGGGATGCAGGGCCTCTACGAGCACTTCCCCTCCAAGCAGGAGCTCTACGAACAGGTCATGCTCCGCCGGGCAGAGCAGTTCTTCGTCCAGGCGGAGGCCCTCCTCCGCGCTGACCGCCCGCCCCTGGAGCAGCTGCGGGCCATGTTCCTGGCCTATGCCGACCAGTTCAAGGGCCGGGCCATCTGGCTGCCCATGTTCATCCACGACCGGGTCTATTTCGACTGGGGCTTCGAGTCCCGGTTCCTTCCCCGCCTGAAGGAGATCTACGAGACGGAACGGAGCCGCCTGAAGGCCATCCTCCGCCAGGCGGTGGAGGCCGGCCAGCTCCGGGACCTGGGCGAGGAATTCCTCACCCAGCTCTGCTTCGGGGTGCTCGAGGCCTCCCTCTATCACAGCCACCGGAGCGGCATCGACGAGTCACCTGGGGCTTGCGTGGACCGTGCCATCGCCTGCTTCCTCCAGGGGGCGGGAGTCTCCGCATGAGAACCGCCACCGCCTTCCTGCTCGGCGCCTTCCTGGTCTACCCCATCCGCGGCGGCGAACCCCTCAGCCTGGCCAGGGCCCTGAGGCTGGCCGGGTCGGCCTCCCAGGCGGCGGAGGCCTCCCGGCTGGGCCTGGCGGGAGCCCGGGAGGAGACCGCTCAGGTGAAGGGGCTCTACTGGCCGGAGATCCAGCTCCAGGGCGGCTACCGGGTCACCGAGCACCGGTCGGAGCTGCTCAGTCAGCCCATGAGGATCGGACCCCTCGCCGTCCCCCCCCAGGTCTTCCCCATCGAGGACCGGCAGTCCTGGCGCTACAAGGCCTCCATCCAATACCTGCTGTGGGATTTCGGTCGGCGGGAAGGCGCGATGTCGGCCTCCCGCGCCCGGGAGGAGGCTGTGACCCACGCCGGCCAGGCCGACCTGCAGAAGACCCAGGGCGAGGTGGCCGCGCGGTATTTCACCCTCCTGAACTTGAAAGCCCAGAAACGGGTCCTGGCCCAACGCGGCAAGACCCTGGAAAGCCACATGAGCCAGGCCAGGGCCCTCTTCGAGCAGGGAGTGGTGGCCCGCAACGACCTCCTCCGCACGGAGGTGGCCCTCCGCGCCGTGGGTGACGCGGACCATGCCCTGGACCAGGCCTACGCCTCCGCCATGGAGGCGCTCAACATCGCCATGGGCCTTCCCGCCGAAACCCCGCAGGATCTGCCTGAGACCTCCGAGGGCCCACCCGCCCTGCCCTGGGACGAGCCGGCCTGCCGGGCCTTGGCCACCCACCGGAACGAAACCGTGCGCAGCGCCCGGGCCAAGGTCCAGGCCCTGGCGGATCAGGCAGGGTTCCGTCGCAAGGACCGCCTCCCGACGGTGGCCGCGGAGGCCAGCCATACCTATGCCCAGAACCCCTATATGGTGCATGAGCACGACACGAGCCTCTTCGTCGGGCTCTCCTGGAAGGTCTTCGATGGGGGGATCCGCACCGCCCGGATCCGCCAGGCGGAAGCCGAAACCACCCGCGCCCGCCGGGATCTCCAGGAAGCGGAGCGCCAGGCGGGCCAGGCCGCGGCTGCAGCCCTGCGGGCCTTCCGGCAGTCCCTGCGCGAGATGGAGACGGCCGGGGCGAATGTGGCTTCGGCCGAGGAGAACCTCCGCATCGTGGGCGACCAGTACCGCGAAGGGCTGGTGCGGAACACCGAGGTGCTGGAGGCCGAGTCCGTGCTTGCCGAAAGCCGCAGTGCCCTGGCGGACCGCAGATACCGGGCCTATGCCCAGCAGGCCGCCCTGCTGGTGGCCCTGGGCGAGGACCTGCCGACCTTCTTTGAAACGCACACCTCCCGGGAGAAGTGAGATGGATGCCCCTGCGAAGAAGAAATGGATCTCCCTGGCAGCCATCCTCCTCCTCGCCGCCGGCGGCACCCTCTGGGCCCTCGTCCGATGGCGCCACGGGCAGGTCTTCGTGAGCACCGACAATGCCTATGTGAAGGGATATGTGACGACCATGGCCAGCCGCATCCCAGGGCCCCTCCTCACGGTGGCGGTGCAGGAGAACGAGGCCGTCCGGGCCGGTCAGCTCCTGGCCACCCTGGATCCCCGGGACTACGACGCGGCCGTCGCGCGGGGCGAAGCCTCGGAGGCCGAGGCCCGCAGCGCCCTCGCGCTGAACCAGGCCCAGATCGCCCAGGCCCAGGCCCAGCTGCAGTCCGCCGAAAGCCAGCAGGCCCTGGCGGGCCTCGAGAAGAAACGCATGGCCGCGCTCTTCGAGCGGCAGTCCCTCCCCCGGCAGAAGTACGACCAGGCCCTCACCGCCGAGGAGGTGGCCCGCGCACAGGCGGCCGCCGCCCGGAAGCAGGTGGCCGCCGCCCAGGGCCTGCTGGGCGTGAGCCGGAGCAAGGTCCAGGTGGCCCAGGCGGCCCTGGCCCAGGCGCGGCTGCAGCGCTCCTACTGCGCCCTCCTCGCCCCCTGCGATGGCGTGGTGAGCCGGAAGCTGGCGGAGCCCGGCATGGTGGTGGCGGCCGGGCAGCCCCTGCTGGCCGTGGTGCCCCTGGGCCATCCGGATCTCTGGGTCGAAGCCAATTTCAAGGAGACCCAGCTGCACCGCGTCCGCCCCGGTCAGAGGGTCCGGATGAGGACCGATCTGGATGGCCGGACCTTCATGGGAACCGTGGAAAGCCTCTCCGCCGGCACCGGAGCGGCGTTCAGCCTCCTGCCGGCGGAGAACGCCACGGGGAACTGGGTGAAGGTCGTCCAACGGCTGCCCGTGAAGATCCGGCTCGACGCGGATGCGGACCCGGACCGCAAGCTCCGGCTGGGGTTGAGCGTGGAAGCCGAGATCGACACCCGGAGCCGCTGAGGTGGCCATGAGCGCTCCGCGCGGCCCTTCCCACAAGTGGATCGTGGCCCTGACGACCATGCTCGGGACCTTCATGGAGGTCCTGGACACCTCCGTCGCGAATGTGGCACTGCCCCACATGAAGGGCACCTACGCCGCGGGCACGGATGAGATCACCTGGGTCATCACGAGCTACCTCGTCGCCAACGCCATCATCCTGCCGATCACGGGCTGGCTGGGTAGCTTCTTCGGCCGGAAGCGCCTCTACCTCTTCTGCCTGGCGCTCTTCACCCTGGCCAGCTTCGGGGCCGGGGCGGCCCCCACCCTGGGCTGGCTGATCCTCATGCGCGTCGTGCAGGGTCTGGCGGGCGGCGCGATGGTGCCCATGTCCCAGGCCATCACCCTCGAAGCCTTTCCCCAGGAGGAGCACGGCATGGCCTCCGCCCTCTTCGGCATCGGCGTCATCTTCGGGCCCATCCTCGGTCCCCTGGTGGGGGGCTGGATCACGGACAACTGGAGCTGGCCCTGGATCTTCTGGATCAACATCCCGGTGGGCGTGCTGGCCTACTACCTGGCCTTCAGCTTCGTGGAAGACCCTGCCTACCTGCACAAACCCGAGGGCGCGGTGGACTACTGGAGCCTCATCTTCATCGCCGTGGGCCTGGGCTGCCTGGAGCTCTTCCTGAGCCGCGGCGAGCGCCTGGACTGGTTCGCGTCGAACATGGTGAAGGTCTTCGCCGGGCTCGCCGCCCTGGGGATCACGCTGTTCATCTGGCGTTCCCTCACCGCGGAGAACCCTCTGGTGGACCTCTCCATGTTCCGCCTGCCGGAATTCGCCGGCGGCATGGCCCTCATCTTCATCGTGAGTTTCGGCCTCTATGCCGCGTTCATCCTGCTGCCGCTCTTCGTCCAGAACCTGCTGGGCTTCACGCCCACCTGGGCGGGGCTCATCCTGAGTCCCGGCGGCGTGGCTTCGGTGGTGGCCATGATCGCAGTGGGGCTGGCCATGGGCAAAGTGGATGTGCGGCTCATCGTGGCCGCCGGAGCGGCCTCCCTGGCCTATTCAGCCTGGCTGCTGATGCATGTGAACCTCCAGACGGGCATGGCCTACCTCGTCATGGCCTGGATCTTCCACGGGCTGGGCATAGGCTTCGTGTTCGTCCCCATCGCCACCGCCTCCGTCCAGCGCATCCCGCCGGCCCTGGTCGGCACCGCCTCGGGCATGTTCAACCTCATGCGGAACGAAGGCGGCAGCGTGGGCATCGCGGTGGCCAGCACGATCCTGGCGCAGCGGGCGCAGTTCCATCATGCCCGCCTCGCGGAGCACATCACCCCCTTCAACGGGACGCTCCAAACCAGCTATGCCGGTCTCGCCCAGGGGCTGTTCCCCCGGGCGGGTCTGGACCCCGGTTCCGTGAACCGGCTGAGCCAAGCCCTCATCGGCGCCGAAGTGACCCGCCAATCCTTTCTCATGAGCTTCGTCGATGTGTTCGGATTTCTGGTGGTCGTCTTCCTTCTCGCCCTGCCCTTCGCCCTGACCCTGCGCAACCCCAAAGGGGGAGGCCTCTCCTTCCATTGAGGTTCAGCCTGCGGAGCGCCCATTCCGGGGCCCGCCTCTTCACCGAAAGGAACTGCCATGACGATCCGGAGCCGAACCGCCACGCTGGACGATGTCTCGGGAGAGCTCGCCCTCACCCTGGCCAAGCTCGAGATGGAAGCGGCCCACGGGACCGCCAACGCCGAGGAGCAGGTCGATTTCGTCCGGGATCTCTCCAGGGCCGCCCTGGAGAAGGAGGTCCGGCCCTGGCGTTCCCGCGCCATCCGGGCCCTGGTCTTCGGTCTGGCCTGTCTGGCGGGGGCCCTCGCCCTTCCGGCCGTTCAGCCCGCCGCCGGGAGGGGGATCCCGGCCCTCTTCGGCCTCGCGGCCCTCTGCCTCGTCGCGGCAGGCGTTTTCTTTGGGGTCTTTCTCCAGCGCCGTCGGCGCGAGCAGAGCTGGCTCCGCGAAAAAGAGACGGCCATCGCGGCGGGACGGGCCATCCTCGAAGAGCGCTGAAGGCCCTCAGGGGGCCGCTCTCGGCCCGGCGGGGGTTGTGACATGTGCAGCGAATTCCGCCCCGGGGCCGGCGAATCATGTTACGAAGAAAGGTGAGGGTCCGTTCATGCTCTTCCTGGTCTTCTATTTCCTTCTGTTTGTGGTCCTGCTGTTCCAGGGCACCCATGTGGCCGGCGAGGTGAAGAACCCCCTCGGCACCCTGCCCGAAGAGGTGGGCCAGAATCCCGTGGCGGCCTCCCGCTGGGGCCTGGTGCTCATCTCGACCGGGCTCTTCGGATCCGTCCTGGGCCTCCTGGGCTTCCGGTCCCAGAACCTGGCCACCGCCCGCCCCGCTTTCTTCGCCCTGGGTCTCGCCCTCCTGGCCCTCTATGCGCTCTGGGTGATCTTCCTGGGCCGGAAAGCCGAGTTCATCGGCCAGCCCGCGGATGACCATGGGCATGGGCACCACTGAAATCCGTCGATCCACCGATTTCCCAACAATCTAGGTTCTACGGAAAAAGCGGCCCCGACTGGGGCCGCTTTTCTTAGGCTGACTTTCTAGGTGAACCTCAATCCACGCCAAAGTCGTACAGCTCCGAATCCCTGAACCAGATGCCGTACTCCCCAGGCTCCAGGTCCTTCTGGGGCGTAATCTGCCAGAACCCGTTGCCCTGCTCTTTGGCGGCGAAGAGCACCGTCCAGTCCTTGTCGGGGTTGGTGACGGATTTGTTGGTGAACATGCCCCGGCTCCCCAGTTTCACCGAGCGGGTCAGATCCTTCTTGTTCGACTCCGCCTTGACTAGGAAGTAGCGCCCCACGGGGCTCTGTTGCGACCGCACGAGGAACGCCGGCTTGTGGTCCTTGGTGCGGACCTCGGCCTTCAGCCCTGGGTAATCCATGAACATGAGCACCGTGACATAGGCCCAGGTCTGACTCGGGCTGCCTGCGATGGACCTGAGGTCGTACTCGCCATCCTTGGTCATCAGCCGCGCCATGGGACCGCCCGAGGTGGTCACCACGGCTCCACCGTAAGGGCCCATCACGCTGGTGGTGTTCATCTCGCCTGCGGTGGCCGTCGCGCGCTTGAGCATGGCCGCCAGCACGGGCTTGCTCACGCCCTGCGACTTGAGCTTGGTGAGGTCATCGGTCTCCAGCTTGAAATCCACATACTTCGCCTGATTGATCTTGGCGATGACCACATCGTCACCCAGATCGAGCTTGCAGAGCTTGATGACCTCCTGATTGGTGAGGGGGGCGTCCTTGGAGGGGGCCTGGGCCGAGGCTGGGCTGGCGGCGATAAGCAGGACTGGGGTCATCAAGCATGCCTGGAGATTCATGAGTAGGTTCCTTTAGAAGAGTCTTGGGTTCATGCCTTGTACAACGGCGCTTTATCTATTGATTTTTAATAAATCATCGTTAACGAATAGCATATGAAAGAAGACTAATATCAGTCTGACTTGATGGATCTGATGAAGATACTGTTCGACTCTTTACCCGGCCGACTCCGATTGCAAAATAATCAGTTATATACATCGTTAGCGTCGAAGCTCCAGTAACAGTTGTACGCACTGAATCAACTCGAATGGTATCGAAGGTTCCAGCAGGTACTGTGACTGTTTCGGGACCAATTATTTTACAATCGATTGTTTCTGTTTGAGAAAAGGAACTTCCTTGGCCTGTGCTCGTGAACACCAAATGGGGACCAAAAGAAGAATCGGGCAAAAGAATGGGTTGAGGCGGAGTGTAAACATAAGACCCACCGCTTGAGTAGCTAAGGCTCATGGTGCTCATGTCCACACCACTGAGCTGAATATTAAAATTCGTATAGTTTCCAGTCATAAAGGATGAATTAATATATTTAATAGTCGCACTCTGACTCGATGCCGATAATACCGTGTAAGTATCCGTGTATCTGCTGCCTGAGATTGAAACCCCTTCATATTGCCAATAATTGCCTGAACTCATCGGATAGTAGCGACTCCCATAGACTCCCGAAGACGGGGGAGCCGCCACGACCGTAAGTGTCGCCACATTGCTGATCGCAGTGCCTGCGCTGTTGGTGGCCTTGGCGCGGAACTTCGCCAAATGGTCGGAAGGCTGGGCTGAAAGGGAATAACTGGCCTGGGTGGCCCCCGGAATCGGTGCCCAGGTCAGGCCATCCGCGCTGCGCTCCCACAGGTAACTGGGCGCGGGGGTCCCGCTGGCAGCCACCGTCAAGGTGGCGCTGGCTCCCACCGTCACGGTCTGGCTTTGGGGTTGAGCTGTGAAGATTGGGGCCGAACTGGCGTCCCCCGCGTTGTATAGGTCGGCGCGATCCGTAATGATTCCCCCCCCCGTCAGGCCTCCGGCCACAAGGACACTGCCATCGGCAAGAAGCGTAGTGGTATGGTAATAGCTCGATTTTGCCATGAAACCAGTCACAGAGAATAAACCTGTGGAGGGATCATAAAGTTCGGGAGGCCAGATGTGAAGATCGCCCGGGTCCAATCCTACAAGTAGCACTGAGCCTCTTTGAAGGCGCACAGCTGAATGCCCAATAGAGAGTGTTCCCATTACTCCAGTCGCAGTAAACCGACCCGTATTAGCGTCATATAGTTCAGCAGCACCAGAGGATGAGTTCCCCGTCAGCAACACCCTACCATCTGTTAAAAGAGTTGTTACATGATCGCTAGTCACAGCTGTGGGTGCACCAGTGGCAGTGAATACACCCGTTACCGGATTGTACAACTCGGCACTATTTGAGCCACCACCAACGACCATGACTTTACCATCGTTAAGTACCGCTACAGCCGGGCCCATGAATCTCGACACCACCATGGACCCTGTCGCTATGAATTTATTTAAGATTGGATCGTATATTTCAGCGGTTGACGAAGCTTCTCCTCCACCGATAAGCACCCGCCCATCTGCGAGGAGCACAGCAAAACAGCCCGACAAAGATCTGTCCTGAACCATGGGGCCAACAGTTGTGAACTTCTGGGTCGAAGGGTCATAGATTTCGGCCATTTTATACATGGAAAAAAGGTAATTCCCGCCGCCAACGACAAGTACCTTGCCATTACGCAGGAGCACAGCGGCATGTTGAGCCCTTTTGACGGCCATGGATCCGAGGGTGGCGGTAAAGGTTTTCGTCGAGGGGTTATAGATCTCCGCACTCCCGGTATCCCCCATTGGGGTTTGCCCACCGGTGATCAGGACCGTGCCATCTCCAAGAGGCGTGGCCGTGTGATACATCCTTCCGATGGTCATAAAGCCCGTGGGTACGAAGGCTCCACCCCCAGACGAAGGGCCACTTGATACCCCAGTGAAATTCTTCCCGGTGACATTGGCACCGCTCACCAGGACGGTCGTACTTGCGGGATTGAAGTTGTAGCCGGTCTTGGCAGGCGTCAGGACATAGCTTCCGTTGGCCAGACCCGAGATCGTGAAATTACCGCTGGCGTCAGTGCTGGCCGAGCTCGTACTGGTCCCAGTGCAAGTGACCGTAACAGATGAAAGGGCGGCATTGGAGGCATCGGTCACCTTGCCCGAAATGGAATAACTGCTCGGAGCGGTTGCCGTCACGGTGAGCGTCACCACATTGCTCACCGCCGTTCCTGCGCTATTGCTCGCCTTGACCCTGAATTTCGCCAAGTGGTCCGTCGTCTGAGCCGTGAAGGTGTAGTTCGCCTGCGTGGCCCCATTGATGGAGGTCCAGCTCAAGCCATCCGCGCTGCGCTCCCACTGGTAGGTCGGCGTGGGCGTTCCGGTAGCAGCTGCCGAGAACGCGGCCGCGCTTCCTGCCACCACCGATTGGCTGGCAGGCTGGGTGGTGAATGTCGGCGCTACGGGGTTGCCGCTGCCACCACTCACGGAGAGGGTGGCAGTCGTGCTCGTGGCCGTTCCTGCGCTGTTGCTCGCCTTGACCCTGAATTTCGCCAAGTGGTCCGTCGTCTGGGCCGTGAAGGTGTAGTTCGCCTGCGTGGCCCCATTGATGGAGGTCCAGCTCAGGCCATCCGCGCTGCGCTCCCACTGGTAGGTCGGCGTGGGCGTTCCGGTAGCAGCTGCCGAGAACGCGGCCGCGCTTCCTGCCACCACCGATTGGCTGGCAGGCTGGGTGGTGAATGTCGGCGCTACGGGGTTGCCGCTGCCACCACTCACGGAGAGGGTGGCAGTCGTGCTCGTGGCCGTTCCTGCGCTGTTGCTCGCCTTGACCCTGAATTTCGCCAAGTGGTCCGTCGTCTGGGCCGTGAAGGTGTAGTTCGCCTGCGTGGCCCCATTGATGGAGGTCCAGCTCAGGCCATCCGCGCTGCGCTCCCACTGGTAGGTGGGCGAGGGTGACCCGGAGGCACTCGCATAGAAGGCCGCGTTGGCCCCCGACTGGACGGTGAGGTCAGCAGGCTGCCCCATGAACACGGGCGCGGTGACCGAGGGTGAAGAGGGCCCGGGATTGGCCGTTCCCCCCCCGCCGCCACCCCCACTGCATCCCAAACCAAGGGACAGTGCCATGGCGATACCCACAGATGCCAGGGGTTTCCAGAAGAATCGGCGGTGGTTGCCCATCGGAACCTCGAGAAGGATTCTGCGAGGCACAATAGCATTTTTTTAATATTTCAACTACGAAATATAAATTCAATCCCAAGCCCTCATCCGGGCTGATGTCCCACGAGTTCGAATCGCCGTTCAGTCGGCCACTATCCAGACGGAGCGTCCTTCCTTGAGGGCTTTCATCAGGAAGCCCATGGCTTCCATGGGTTCCAACCGCTGCTCGGACTGGGTCCGGACATCAATGGCCAGGGCGGCGCCGGGGCCGGGATCTGAGAGGCCCATGGGACCCTGTTTTGGAATGTGTCGTTGAGATGTGGCTTCCCGGTCCAGGGCGCTGTGGGCCTCCAGCCCCTCTCCTGTTTCCAGGGCCTGGACCGTGACGCTGAAATAGGAGGCCACGCCCGCCAGGGCCGGGCCCGAGGGCTTGGCCCGGTCTCTTTCCCACAGGGAGACCGTGGCCTGGTCGCTGTTCAAGGCTTCGCCCAGTTCCACCTGCGTCAGCCCCCGCTGGACGCGCAGCATCTTGATCCGCTCGCCCAGTGAGCGCGGCGTCCCGGATGCGCTCTGGGAATCGTAGGGTCCACGAACGGCCATGACCCATGGTTGCATCAGCCGACGGAGGATCGGAACCACGAAAAAGGTGATGCCACATTTTTCATAGGTGTGGATTAAAGCGTTCCAGGTAGATTGATTGAAAATGATCTCATCATCTTCTACGCAGTCCCCCCTGGCGAGCCCCGCCGAACCTCCAGAGTGGGCCTCCAGCCATGAGAGCCCCCGACTGGGGCGTTTCGTTATGGGCCCTGAATTGGGTCGAGGTGGCATGGGGGTGGTGCATCTCGCCTGGGACCCCCTGCTCCGCCGCCAAGTCGCCCTCAAGCGCCTGCTGAATGCGGATCCGGTGATGGCGCTACGCTTCATGCGTGAGGCCCAGATCCAGGCACGGGTGGAACATCCCCGCATCTGCAAAGTCTTTGAAGTGGGCTCCGAAGGGGAGCATCCCTTCATCGCCATGCAGTACATCCAGGGCCAAACTCTGGGTGAGGCGAAGGATGACCTGGGCATCAATGAGAAGGCCTGCATCATGGCCAATGTGGCCGGCGCCCTTCATGCGGCCCACCAGATGGGTCTGATCCACCGGGACATCAAGCCCTCCAACATCCTGCTGGAGTTCTGTGAGGACGGCACCTGTGTTCCCTACATCCTGGATTTCGGTTTGGCGAGGGACCAGTCCGTGGCGGATCTCACCCTCTCCTGGGGACTGGTGGGTACCCCAGCCTTCATGAGCCCGGAACAAGCCGAAGGCTGTGAGGCCACGCAATCATCGGACATCTACAGCCTGGGGGCCACCTTCTATGCCTTGTTCGGCGGGCACCCTCCCTTTGAGGCCACCACGCTGGCTGGCCTCATCCATCAGCAGGACACCCAGATCATCCGCTGCCTCCGGCGGACGATTCCGGGTTTCCCCCAGGATCTCGACACCATCCTTCTGAAGTGCATGGAGGCCGACCCGGCCAGGCGCTACGACTCGGCGTTCGACCTGGAGGAGGACCTCCGGCGCTGGCTGGCAGGCGAACCGATCCGCGCGCGGGCCATCGGCCCACTGGGCCGGGCTTGGCGCAGGATCAAGCGGCATCGGACCCTCAGCCTTGCCATCACGGCCGGCGCCCTCGTGGCCCTGTCGCTTGCGGGGTGGAATGTTCACGCGGCGCGGCGGGCAAGGGCGCAGGTGGAGTTGGCCCAGACCTTCGGCCTCCAGGTACGGGAGGTGGAGCAGTTGCTCCGCATCGAGCGCATGCTGCCGGCCCATGACATCCGGCCTGCTGAAGTCCAGGTGAAGCGGCGGATGTCTGACATCCGCACCACCATGGCGAAACTCGGCCTTGTGGCAGAGGGGCCTGGACATTACGCCCTGGGAAGAGGACATCTGGCGCTCCGGGAATTCTCCCTGGCACTGGACGAACTGGCCAAAGCGCGCCGTGCGGGGTTCGATTCGCCTGATGTGGCCTATGCCACCGGATCCGCCCTCATGGAGGGTTATTTCGACGAACTTCTGCACCGGAATCCTCAGCCCTCTGAGCACGAAGCCATCCGCCAGCGCTTTGCGGTCCCGGCCCACGCCGAATTCATCCGGGCCATGGGTCGGAGCCAGGAGGATCCAGCGTTCGGCGAGGCCCAGGTCGCCATGTTGGAACTGGACTACCCCCTCTGCATCCGGAAATGCAAGGATGCCTTCAAGGCCCGCCCCTGGATGTACGAGGCCAAGGTGCTGGAGGCCCAGGCCTGGGGCCTGCTCGCGAATCAGTCGCTCGGTCTCGGAGCTGAAACGATCCGAAGCGTCGGCGAAGGGCGGGCCGCGCTCAAAAATGGCGAATCGGCCCTGGAGGACGCCCTCCGCCTCGCGCCCAGCGACGAACGGATTTGTGGGGTGATGCTTGCTCAGATCGTCCGGGAATCCACCTTCGATGCCGATGGTGGTGAGCCCTCGGAAGCGATCTTCAAACGGGGAGACGCTCTATGCGCCAGGGCCATGCTCATCCGACCGGACGACCTCCGGGTGCGGCAAGATTGGGCCTATGGGCGGGTGAGGCAGGGCTTCGTCCAGCTCCGGACGGGCGTGGATGTCAGGCCCCTCATGCGTGAAACCCTCAAGGCACTCCAGGCCGACGAGCGGAAGATCAAGGACGAAGGGCTCGCTGATGTCATAGCCTATCTACATTGGATTCTTGCAGATGGGCAGTTTCGAAGGGGGGAGGACCCCTTGCACGAACTGGAGCTCATGGCCTTCTTCCTCAAGCCCGGTACTTTCGATCATGTGCAGCCGGCTTGCCTACTGGCGGAGTTCCTGGCTAGCCGAGGCCGGTCACCTCTTCCAGTGCTGGAGGACGCAGAACGCATTCTCGAGACCGGGCCACAGGCCAAGTCCAACAATTATTACCCTCTCACGGTGTGGGGGAATCTCCTGCTCGTCCGCGCGGAATGGGAGATGGATGAGGGCCGTGACCCCCGCGCCACCCTAGACCGGGCGGTCCTGCACCTGGAGCAGAGTCAGCGCCTCAGTCCGAACAGCGTGTTTCCGCCCATGCACTTGGTGCTGGCGCATGCCTGGAAGGCCCGACGGGCCTTGGCCCTAGGTCAGGATCCCGCGCCCCATCTGGAAGCTGCGCTCACCTCGGGCCGGCGAGGCCTCGCCATCACGAGGAGCCATTATCGGCTGCACCTCGGCTTGGCCGAAGCACACCGAATCCGAGCCCTCGCGGCCTTTGCAAAGAGAAGGGATCCCTCTCCCTTCCTGCAGGAGGCCCGCGCCGCCCTGCGAGAAGGTTCCCAGTTGAACGCTACCGATTTCCGGCTTTTCCGGGAGGCGGTGGCCATCGAGGTGCTGGCCGCTGATTACGCCCTTCGGCTGAACCGATCCCCCCTGGAGGATCTCACGCAGGCCGAGCGGATGGCCCGACGCGGCCTAGCCATCAAAGGCGATGATCCGAAACTCCGGTTGGCCCTCGCCAGGATCGACCGCATGCGCGCCGCATGGGCCAACTCGCAGGGCTTGTCTCCAGATGGGGCGATCCAGGAGGCCAGGTTGCATCTCGCCCAATCCATCGGGATCCATCCTTCCCCATTCACTGAAGCAGAGCGGATCCTGATCGAAGGTCTGGCTTCAGAGGCTCCGGTGAAGGCCCTCGAGATCTTCCGGGTTTACACCCGGAACCATCCCTATCTGGCTCTCGACTACCCGATCCCGTGACGCAAAAGGCGGCCCGGTGGGCCGCCTTTTCTTTGGAACGGTAAGAGAAGAGCTAGATCTTCTGAACGTTGGTGGCCTGGGGGCCCTTCTGGCCCTGGGCGACTTCGAAGCTGACGCGCTGATTCTCGTCCAGGGTACGGAAGCCGCCGCCCTGGATGGCGGTGTGGTGGACGAAGAGATCAGCACCGCCCTCGTCGGGGGTGATGAATCCGAAGCCCTTTTCGGCGTTGAACCACTTGACGGTGCCTTGAGCCATGACTGTTTCCTGCAGAATGTCTGGTGGATGGTGTAGCGATGACTTTCCCCAGACAAGGCCGTCATTGCTGATATGTGAATTCCGCCCTTGGCGGGTCACGCCAAACAGCATGACAGGATTGCTTCCGTCCACCGCTTTTTTCTGCAGGTGTCCCGATTTTCAGAATCGGACCACAGCACCCAGGCCAACGCCCTTGCGGTCCAGCTTCAGCTCCAGGTCGTCCTTCACCGAGCCCTTGGGCACATCGAAGCTGCCGCCCTCGTAGAAGGCCCGTAGCCCGAACCAGCTCACGGGATAAACCCGCAGGTCGGCCCCGAACAGAGTGTATTTGGCGCTCTTGTAGCCCAGATAGTGGACATAGGCCTTGGCTTCCACGGCCCCGTTGAATCCGCGGGATCCCCCCGAAAGGCCCAGTTGGGGAATGGGGGCGGTGACCCGGGTGCTGGAGGCGACCGGGGATCCGACCATGGGCGCGCTGGAGGCATCGAGGTCCAGGGTCCAGGCCTGCACGCCGAGATCGACGCCCAGCCAGGCATCGGACTCGCGGACGAACTTGATGGTCCAGATGCCGTCCACGCTGGCCAGCTTCACATGGGACAGCACCCGGGTACCGGCCGTATACGAGGTCCCGTTCACCGTCACAGTGCGGTTCACCACCTGATCACCCCGGTACTCGGCAGTGCCGTTGGAGATCTGGAAGGCGAAGCGCGGCCCCTGGTAGTCCAGGAAGAATCCGGGCGTGGTCTTGTCCTTGCCCAGGCCCAGGTCCTTGTCGAGGTCCACGAAGATGGGCTGGCCATCCTGCACGCCCTGGAAGTGGCCCGTGAGGGTGGGTCCGAAGGTCTGACCTCCCACGGTCCAGGTGCGCTGAAAGCCCGAAGCGGGCAGGTTCGGTGCGCCCAGCTGGGCGAAAACGGCGGTGGTGCAGAGGGAGAGGACGATCGGCAGCGCGCGCATGACTCCTCCGGGAGAGATGCTCATCCTATCGCTTGAAACCACCTGCGAGTGGAGTTTCAGACAGATGCGAGCTTCCGGTAGGCCTCGAGGAAATCCTTGGGCTGGGGCAGGATCTCGTCCTCCAGGGCCGGGTAGTAGGCCACCCAGGTGTCCTTGGCGGCCACGCGGCGGACGGGGGCGTCCAGGTGGAAGAACAGCTCGTCGGCGATCCGGGCGGCGATCTCGCTGCCGTAGCCCCAGCTCAGGGTGTCCTCGTGGGCCACAATCACGCGGTGCGTCTTCTTCACCGTGCGCTCGATGGCCGCCCAGTCGTAGGGGTTCAGCGTGCGGAGGTCGAGGATCTCGACGGAGATGCCCTCCTTTTCCGCCTCCCGGGCGGCCTGCACAGCCCGGTGGACAGTGTTGCCATAGGTGATGACCGACAGGCCCGTACCCTCCCGCACTGTGCGGGCCTTGCCGAAGGGGATCATGAAATCGGGGCCGGGGTCGTTGCCCTTGTTGTGGGTCTGACGGTAGAGGTGCTTGGGCTCCAGGAAGAGCACCGGGTCATCGCAGCGGATGGCTGTCCGAAGCAGGCCCGCCGCGTCCAGGGCCGAACTGGGGCAGACCACGCGCAGGCCGGGAATGTGCGTGAAGGTGCTCTCGCCGCACTGGCTGTGGTAGGTGGCCCCGCCCATGAGATAGCCCGCGATGGGCACCCGCACCACCATGGGGCTCTTGAAGGCACCGTTGGAGCGCCAGCGGATGTTGGCCAGCTCGTCGCGGAGCTGTTGCATGGCCGGCCAGATGTAGTCGAAGAACTGGATCTCCACCACGGGTTTGAAACCCCGGGCTGACAGGCCGATGGCGCGACCGATGATGGTGGCCTCCGCCAGGGGGGAATTGAACACGCGGTGGGCGCCGAACTGCTTCTGCAGGCCGTGGGTGGCCTTGAAAACCCCACCCTTGCCCTTCACCTCGCCGAGGATCTCCGCCCGGCTCGCGTCGGCCACATCCTCGCCGAAGACCAGGATGCGCGGATCCCGGGCCATCTCATGCTTCAGCGTGGCGTTGATGAGGTCGATCATCGTCTTGGCGCCCGTGGCCTGATCGCCCGGGGCGTGTTCGGTATCGAAGTCGGCGGAGGTCGGATCGACCTCCTCGCTGTAGAGGTGCCGGTAATAGCTCCCGGGCTCGGGCCTCGGGGCGGCTTCCGCCTCCTCCCAGGCCGCGTCGATCTCGGCCTGGACTTCTTCCTTCAGCATCTGCAGCTGGGCTTCGCTGAGGTCGCCGCCCGCCACCAGCCGGGCCGCGTAGGTGACCACCGGATCCCGCTGCGCCTCGGCCTCCCGCTGGGCCTTCGACTTGTAGAGCTGCTCGTCGTCGGACAGCGAGTGGCTGTAGGGACGGATCACCTTGGCCCGCACCAGGGCCGGCCCCTTGCGGGCGCGGGCATGGTCCGCGGCGGCCTTCAGGGCCTCGTAGCTGGCGAGGGGGTCGCAGCCATCCACCTCATCCAGGATCAGCAGGCCGTGGGCCTCGTAGCCCTGGAGCAGGGCCGCCACATTGCCGCCGGGATACTGGACTTCACTGGGCGTGCTGATGGCGTAGCCGTTGTCCTCCACCAGGAAGACCACGGGCGCCTTCAGATTCACGGCGTTGCTGATGGCCTCCCAGAACTCGCCCTGGCTGCAGGTGCCATCCCCCGTGGTGACCAGGGCCACCTCGTCGGAATGGATGCCGAGGTCCTCCGCGAGGCCCCCCTGCTCGGCGCGCACCACCGCCTCCACGGCTCCCACGGCCTGGAGGAACTGGCTGCCGGTCGGGCTGGAGGTGGTGTAGATGTTGAGGCCCTTGTGCCCCCAGTGGCTGGGCATCTGCCGGCCGCCGCTGGCGGGATCGTCCACGGCGCCCACGGAGCCCAGGAACATCTCCTTGGCCGTATAGCCCAGTCCGTAGGCCAGGGCCCGGTCACGGTAGTAGAAGAAGAACCAGTCGTGGCCGGGGCGGAACACCATGGCGGCCGCGGCCTGCACGGCCTCGTGGCCCACCCCGTTGATCTGGAAGTAGACCTTGTTCTGGCGCTTGCCCGTGATCTCCTTGTCGTCGATGCGACGGGCGGCGTAGATCGTGCGGTAGAGCCCCACCCGCTGCTCGCGGGAGAGGGTCGTCGAGGGTGCGGACAGGTCGAGGTGGGCGGCCAAAGGCATTCCTCACAAGGGGTTCTGGACCATTTTCAAGCCTTTCAATCTAGCATGCGGGCGCCGGTCTCCGGACCACCCGTCTACCCCGGGTTTCACCGGGCAAGTACGGGCATAATCCCAGCTCCACCACAGACCAGTGCAGATCAATAGCTGATCCCAAGGTCCATAAATCCCACATCTTGGTCTTATGTAGAATGGGCTCTTTGCGAGCCCCCACCATGTCCATGACGCCCGGCGACATCCGCGCCATCCACGATCTGCCGGTTCCCGAGCTTCTGTACCGGGCCGCCACGGCCCACCGTCAGCACTGGAACGCCGAGGAGATCCAGTTCTGCACGCTGGATTCCATCAAGACCGGCGCCTGCCCCGAGGACTGCGCCTACTGCCCTCAGAGCGCCCGCTACCAGACCGACTTGAAGGTCGAGCCGCTGAAGGATGTCCAGAAGGTCCTGGCGGGTGCCGCCGAGGCCAAGGCGAACGGCTCCACCCGCTACTGCATGGGCGCCGCCTGGCGCGAGGTGAAGGACGACGCCAACTTCGATGCCGTGCTCGACATGGTGCGCGGAGTATCAGGCATGGGCATGGAAGTCTGCGTCACCCTCGGGATGCTCAACGAGCCCCAGGCCAAGCGCCTGAAAGCGGCCGGCTGCCAGGTCTACAACCACAACATCGACAGCAGCCGCGACTTCTACGAGACCATCATCCACACGCGGAAGTTCGACGAGCGGCTCGAAACCATCACCGCCGTGCGCGCCGCGGGCCTGGAAGTCTGCTCCGGCGGCATCGTGGGCATGGGCGAGACGGTGGACCAGCGCATCCACTTCCTCCAGGAGCTGACGGAGCTGGAGCCTGCTCCGGAGAGCATCCCCATCAACCAGTTCGTGGCCGTGGACGGCACGCCGCTGGCCGATGTGGATCCCCTCCCGCCCCTGGAGCTGGTCCGCATGATCGCCACGGCCCGCATCCTCTTCCCCAAAAGCCGTATCCGGCTCAGCGCCGGCCGCACCCAGATGAGCGACGAGCTGCAGGCCCTCTGCTTCTTCGCGGGGGCCAACAGCATCTTCACGGGCGAGAAGCTCCTCACCACCCCCAACCCCGGCGGCAACCACGACCACTGGCTGCTGAACGCCCTGGGCATGCGGGTGGAGGGCGCCCCGGCCCGGGTGTGACATGCAGCTCATCGACGACCTCCGCCGGGAACACGACCTCATCGAGCAGGTGCTGGGCTCCCTCCGGGCTTTCGTGACCGCCCGGCTGGCGGGCCAGGGCGATCCCGCCGACGGCGCCCGCTTCATGGCCTTCTTCCGGTGCTACGCCGGCGACTTTCACCACCACAAGGAAGAGGAGGTCCTCTTCCGCGCCCTGGCCGAGCGGGCCGAACTCCCGGCGGATCGGGGGCCCATCGCCGCGCTGACGGGCGAGCACCGGCGCATGGCCGGCCTACTGGACGGCCTGGAGGGCCTCTTGGCCGCGCCCTCGCCCTCGGCGGCGGACCTCCACCGCATGGAAGCCCTGGCGGTGGACTACAGCCGCTCCCTCTGGCGCCACATCGACGCCGAAAACTCCGTCATGTTCCCGGAAGGGGAGGAGCGCCTGCGCCGCTTCCATGTGCGGGACCTGCCCTCCCGCCCCATGACCTCGGAAGAGACGCTGGCCTGGGAGGCGGGGCGGGTCCTGGTGGCCATCCACCCGCCCCAGCACGACGCGGAAGTCCATCGGGGAGACGGCTGCATCGCCTGCCCCTCCTACGGCACCGCCTGCGATGGCCTCGAGGCCGAGTGGTGGACCGACCTGGAGTGGGAGGAGATGTGGGAGCGGCGGCAGGGCGACTGAGCCGGCTGGGTGGTCGGCGTTATGATGGTCCTCTCCATCCACGCCAGGCACCCCAGCAGGAGGACCGCCATGTCGGATTCGAAGCCCCACATCGCCCAGAAGGGCCCGTACCAGGTCGAGGTCGAAGCGGGCAAGACCTACCATTGGTGCGCCTGCGGCCACAGCCAGAAGCAGCCCTTCTGCGATGGCTCCCACAAGGGTGGGCCCTTCACGCCCCTGGCCTACACCGCCGATGTGACCGGGACCAAGTGGTTCTGCGGTTGCAAGCAGAGCGGCACCAAGCCCATGTGCGACGGAACCCACAAGAAGCTCTGACGCATTCAGAGCGGGAGAGCGCGGCCCCCGGGAGGTTCTTCAGGGGCCTTCCGGGGCCAACACCTGGGCCCTGAGACCGGCGCGGATGCGTCTCTCCGGGTTCGCCACCACCACCTTCACGCGAACCTTGCCCGCCGCGTCCGTGCAGGGATCCACCAGGACCACCTCTCCCTCGGCACTCGCGGAGCCGCCGGGGTCGGGGAAGCGCACTGGCACTTTCCGGCCAAGTGCGAACTCGGCCAGAGAGTCCGGACTCGCGGCACACTGGACCACCACCTGGCTCAAGTCCATGAGGCGGAACATCGGCTGGCCTCCGGACACCGCCTCGCCCTCCTCGCGGTAGCGGGTCACCACCACGCCATCCATGGGGGCCACGATGGTCCGGAGCCTCACCTGCTCCGCCGCCGTCTCGTATTGAAGCCGCGCCAGCTCCAGATCGATGCGCGACTCCAGGGCCCGGGCCTCAGGGATGACCTTGTTGTCGTAGAGGCGCCTGGCCCCCTTGGCCTCGAACTCCCGACGCTCCAGCAGGGCCTTGGCCCGCTGCATCTCCAGCTCCTCCAGCTTCCCGTAGAGCAGGGCCAGGGGCTGGCCCGCCTTCACGACCTCGCCCTCCTTCACGCGCATCTCCGTGATCCGGCTCGAAACCGGCGCACTGACCTCCACCTGGCGGTAGGGCAGCACCCGCCCCTCAAGCAGGGCCCCCGCCCCGGCCGGAACCGCCCCGAGGATCAGGACCGAAAAAAGGAGGAGACATCGGAAAGGCATGGGGCGCTCACTGGAACCCCTCCATCTTGTCATCCCCGGGCGGTCACTTGATCTTGAAGGTGAACTTCCCTTCATGGCATTCCAGGCACTTCACCACCGGCGGCTTGTGCTGCCGGTGGCACTCCGTGCAGAGGATCGGGTCGTGTGGCGAGGCGTGGGGGTTGGGCTTGGCATCCTTCGTCAGCGCCTTCATGGCCGGGTAGTCGCCGTGGCAGACCATGCAGGCCTCGTCCGGCACCGCCGCCGTGGTGGGCTTCTCCTTCTGGTGACAGTCGGTGCAGATCACCTTCGCCTTGGCGTGGGGCGCGACCAGTGGCCGCTCCTGTCCGGTGCAGATGCCTGCAACCAGGAGGCCCGACGCCCCCAGAGCCGCGATCCGTCGAGGATTCATGAGGCCTCCCGTCCCGTCATGGACGAATGATGACCATCATATCGTATTTATGACAACGGCCGCCTTCCCGGTTCCCCGCCTGGAAGCCGCCTCCTTCCACGGGTAAACTGACCCATTGGGCTGGCTGGTCCTATGAAGTCCCATTCACCTTCTCCCCATCGGCAGCGCCGATTGGGAGCCGGGAAGGGCCAAGACGAAGGATGGCAATGCGAGAGATGGACAAGGCTTTCGACTTCAAGACGGCGCAGACGCGCTGGTACGAGGTCTGGGAAGAATCCAAGGCCTTCGAGGCCGCCCCCACCAGTGGCAAGGCGCCCTGGTCCATCGTGATCCCGCCGCCCAACATCACGGGCAACCTGCACATGGGGCACGCCCTCGTGAACACACTCCACGATGTGCTCACACGCTTCAAGCGGGCCCAGGGCTTCGACGCCCTCTGGGTTCCCGGCACGGACCACGCGGGCATCGCCACGCAGATGATGGTCGAGCGCCAGCTCAAGGCCGAGGGCACGGACCGCCACCAGCTGGGGCGCGATGCCTTTGAAAAGCGCATCTGGGACTGGAAGGAGAAGAACCAGGGCGCCATCGAGCACCAGCTGAAGCGCCTGGGCTGCTCCGTGGACTGGACCCGCAACCGCTTTACCCTGGACCCGTCCCTCAACAAGGCCGTGCGCAAGGTCTTCGTCGAAAGCTACAAGGCCGGCCGCATCTACCGCGGCCCCCGCATGATCCAGTGGGATCCCGCCCTCCAGACAGCCCTGAGCGACCTGGAGGTGAAATACGAGGAGCGCCGCGGCAAGCTCTGGCACCTGCGCTACCCCCTGGCGGATGGCAGCGGCGATGTGGTCGTCGCCACCACCCGGCCCGAGACCATGCTGGGCGATACGGCCGTGGCCGTGCATCCCGACGACGAGCGCTACCAGGGCATGATCGGCAAGCTCATGAACCACCCCCTCACGGGCCGCCAGATCCCCGTGGTGGCGGACAGCTTTGTGGATCCCGCCTTCGGCACGGGCTGCGTGAAGGTGACGCCGGCCCACGATCCCAACGACTTCGCCGCGGGCCAGCGCCTGAAGCTGGACTCCATCACCATCATCGGCTTCGACGCCAAGATGACCGCTGCCGCGGGCGCCTACGCGGGCCTGGACCGCTTCGAGGCCCGCAAGCGCGTGGTGGCGGATCTGGAGGAGCAGGGTTTCCTGGTCAAGGTCGAGGATTACACCCACAAGATCAGCCTCAGCGACCGCAGTGGCGCCGTGTTGGAGCCGCTCGTCAGCGAGCAGTGGTTCATGGATGTGAAGGAGGCCGCCGCCAAGGCCCTGGAAGCCGTGAACTCCGGCGCCATCCAGTTCACGCCCGAGCACCACACGGCCGTGTGGAACCACTGGCTCACCAACATCCAGGACTGGTGCATCAGCCGCCAGCTGGTCTGGGGCCACCGCATTCCCGCCTGGACCTGTGCCAAGTGCGGGGAGCTCCATGTGGAGTTGGAGCAGCCTTCCGCCTGCCACGCCTGCGGAGCAAACGAACTGAAGCAGGACCCGGATACCTTGGACACCTGGTTCAGTTCGGCCCTGTGGCCCTTCAGCGTCTTCGGGTGGCCCGACGAAACCGAAGAGCTGAAGCGCTACTACCCCACCAGCGTGCTCATCACGGGCTACGACATCCTGTTCTTCTGGGTGGCACGCATGGCCATGGCGGGCCTCACCTGGATGGGCGAGGTGCCCTTCCGCAAGGTCTACTTCAACAGCCTGGTGCGCGACGCCAGCGGCCAGAAGATGAGCAAGACCAAGGGGAATGTCATCGACCCCCTGGAGGTGATGGAGGAGTACGGCACCGACGCCCTGCGCTTCTCGCTGGCCATCATGGCCGCGCCGGGCACGGACATCGCCATGAGCACCGCGCGCCTCGAGGCCAGCCGGAATTTCTGCAACAAGCTGTGGAACGCATCCCGGTTCGTGCAGATGAACCTGGACGAGTCGATCACCCTGGCCACGGAACCCGAATTCGGCGAAGCCGAGTACTGGATGATCGGCCGCATGCGCGACAGCCTCGCGGCGGTCACCAAGGCCCTCGAGGAATTCCGCTTCCACGAGGCCTCGGATCTGCTCTACCACCTGGTCTGGGATGATTTCTGCGCCACCTACATCGAGCTGGCCAAGGTGCAGCTCCAGAGCGGAACCAAGGGCCAGAAGGCCGCCATCCTCCACTTCCTCGACCTCCTGCTCCGGGCCCTGCACCCCTTCGTGCCCTTCCTGACCGAGGAGATCCACGAGGCGATGATGGACGGGCGCCTGCCCGCAGGAGAGCCGCGCCTGCTGGCCCAGCGTTCCTGGCCCGTGAACGAGAAGATCCTCCAGGTCCGGGGCGGCGACGCCGCGATCATCCCCCGGTTCCAGGAAGTGCTGTCGGCCATCCTGCGCCTCAAGGCCGAGCAGGGCGTTGATCCTGCCAAGCGGGTGCCGGCGCTCTGTTCCATCACCGATCTGGAGCCCTTCGCTGAAGCCCTGAAATCCATCGCCCGGCTGGAGTCAGTGGCCTTCACCCAGGGGGACATCGCCTCGCCCACGCGCGTCGTGGCCGTGGTGGCGGGCGGGGCCGTGGCTCTGGAGCTGGCGGGCCTCAAGGATCCCGCCGCCGAAAAGGCCAAGCTCGAAAAGGAGCTGGCCAAGCTCGAGAAGGAACTCGAGCCCCTGCGTGCCCGCCTGGCCGACGACAGCTTCGTCACCAAGGCGCCCGAGGCTGCCGTAGCCAAGCTGCGCGGTCAGGCCGAGGAAAAAGAGCAGCGCCTCCACCAGGTGAAGGCGCTGCTCCAATAGGCAGGATCTATGAGAATCTGGCCGGGGCCTTCGCCTGCAGACCGCGGGGGGCCGTCGGCGCCGGGGGTGTGATGCCCGTGGGAACGGGTCCCAGGAACAGGCCCGGGACCGTCGTGGGCGCGGGGCGATCGGTGGCGGTGCCATCGCCCAGCCGGCCATTGTTGTTGTAGCCCCAGGCCTTCACCGAGAGGTCCGGCAGGACCGCATAGGTGGACATGGAACCTGCGCTCAGGGCCAGGACCTTGAGCCCGGGAAGCGCCTGGGGCGAGGTGGTGGAGGTGGTGGAAGGCGCCCCGAATCCCAGCTGCCCGTACCAGTTGTAGCCCGTGCTGGCCACATCCCCGGCCGTGTTCAACAGGTGGGTGTGGTACTGGCCGGGGATGGGCGCATCCAGCGTGCTTCCGGTATTGAGGCCCGCTGTGCCCATGGGGACGAAGCCGTAGCGGGTGGTGAAGCTGCCGTCGCCCAGCTGCCCATACACATTCTCCCCGGTGCCGTAGGGAAGGCCATCCGTCCCCAGCATCGTCGAATAGAGGGAGAAGGCCCGGGCGGCCTTCGCGCCGCGGGCGAGGATCTGCGTGAACGCCAGGTATTCGGTGGTGGGGGAATAGGGGAAACCCAGCTGTCCATATCCGTTGTCCCCGCAGCCGAAGAGGTCGCCGCTGAGCCCGACCAGCAGGGTGTGCAGTTCGCCGAGCGAGGCGCCCGCCAGGGCCTGGGCGGAGATGGGACTCTGGGTCGGAACCAGGCGATTGGCCTTGTCTCCCAGGCCGAGCTGTCCGTGGGAGTTGTAGCCCCACACCCACATCGACTGGTCCGACTTCACCGCCAGGTTGTGGTTGTATCCGCAGGTGAGGTAGACCGCGCCGCTCAGACCCGGCACCGGGGCGGGGACATTCCGCATGGTCGTGGTGCCATCGCCGAGCTGGCCCGAGACATTGGTCCCCCAGGCGAAGACGCGGCCATCGGCCAACAACGCGAGGGAATGCCCCCAGCCCGCCGCCACCTGCACCGCCGGACCGGGCAGGGCCACGGCGGTGGGGACCATGCGGGCCTGGTAGTCGCCGAGGCCCAGCTGACCGTTCGCGCCCACGCCCCAAGCGTAGACCTTGCCCTTCGTCGTGATGGCGAGGGCGTGGTCGTGGCCCGCCGACACGGCCGGGTCCGCATAGAGCACATCCAGCACCGCCTCCGGGCTGGTGGTGATGCCCCCCGCCGAGGCGGTGACCCGCACGCTGTAGCGCGCCTGGTCATCCGCCGCCTGGACCGGCAGGACGAAGGAGTCGGTCGTGGCTCCGGCGATGACGCTGCCGTTGCGGAGCCACTGGTAGCTGAGACCCGTCCCTTCCGCCGCCACCCGGAAGGTGACCTGATCGCCCCGGTAGCCGGCCTGGGCGGACGGCGTGGTGGTCAGGCGAGGCCCCGTGGGCAGGGGCTTCGGCGCGCTGCTGCTGGTGCTTCCCCCCCCGCCACCGCAGGCGAGGAGGAAGGCCAGGCCGCTGATGGCCAGCACAAGGCGGGGGGAGGTGGGAAGGGCGAGGGTCATGATCGGCTCCGGGAAAAGGGACTCAAGGAAAGGCGGTGTCCTTCGATGCGCGGGAATGCGCGGGTGGTCAGTAGCGCTGCCCAGGTCGGCTGAGAGCCGTGCGGATCGCCTCCAGTTCGGCCTTCAGGACCTGGAGTTCCCGGCGCTGCTTCTGCACTTCGTTGAGCAGCATGGGCGCCAGCTCCTGGTAGGCCACGGTTTCGATCTGGCCGTCCCGGCCTCTGACCACCAGTTCGGGCATCACCTGGTCCACCTCCTCGGCGATGAGGCCGAAATGGGTGGGACCCTCGGGATGGGCCTTGTAGTGGAAGGTGACGGGCCGAAGGTCGAACAGACGATCGGTCACCGCGCCCATGTCCTCGATGTCCTGCTTGTAGCGCCGGGAGGAGGCGGCCGTGCCCAGCTGTCCGTTCTGGTCCACTTGCACAAGGAGGGTGGTGGGGTGGCCCGTGGTGGTGGCAAAGACTCCGGCCATGAACGCGCGGGTCTGCGTCTTGCCGATGCGGGTGGTGTTGCTCTCGGTGGCCGAGCCGGAGTGGGCGAGGTAGAGGTTGCCACTGCCGGTCTGGAGCAGGGCGCCAGCCCCCAGTCCCAAGGCCGCATTGTTGTTTCCTGAGCCCAGCGCGCTGAGGGCCAGCTGGCCGATGCCTGTGTTGCCCGAGCCGTCGTTGAAGAACTTGAGGCTCTCCGTGCCCACGGCGGTATTGCTAAAGCTGCTGCCACTCGAATTGAGGGCCTGGTTGCCCACGGCGACATTCGAGTAGCCGGTGGTGTTCCCCAGCAGGGACTCGAAACCCACGGCCACATTGCCTTCGCCGGTGGTGTTCTGCTGGAGGCTGTCCACGCCCACGGCGGTGTTGGTGCGACCGGTGGTGTTGTTCCGCAGGGCCACCGCTCCCACGGCGGTGTTCCGGTCGCCGTTGAAGGTGCTGATGGGCTGGTTGGCGTACAGCGCCTCGAACCCCATGGCGGTGTTCCAGGCATCCCAGGCCACGCCTCCGTTGCTGAAGGACTGCAACGCCAGGGTGCGGGCGCCCACGGCCGTATTCGTGCCGGCGGAAGTGTTGGACAGGAGGCTGGAGGCGCCGACGGCGGTATTCCAGGATCCGGTCGTGAGGGCGTTGAGGGCGCTGCTGCCCGTGCCCGTGTTGTAGGAAGCCCACTGCGGGTTGGCCGTCTGGGCGGGAAGGCCGAGATTGCCTGAGCCGACGCCCACGAAGGTGTTGCCGCCCGCAGTGCCCGGGGCGGAGAACTTGTGGAGCATGGGAACGCTGTTCCCCATGAAGAGGTGGCCCGTGAGCCCGATGCTCCCGGAGACATCCAGGGGAAGGACCGGCGTGGCCGTGCCGATGCCCACTTTGCCGGTGGTGAGCACCGCATTCGCCCCGTTCAAAGTGAAGGGGCTCGCCCCGGCGGGTCCCTGGGGCCCGGTCAGCCCGATTGGGCCGATTGACCCGGCCGGACCCGTGGGACCCATCAGGCCCATGGGACCTTCCGGGCCTGCGGGTCCCTGGGGCCCCGTGGGCCCAGGCGTGCCGGCCACGGCGCCGGGAATCCACTTGGCGCCGTTGTAGACGAGTCCCTGGCCCGAGGCGGGCGGAAGCGTCGTGAGATCCAGCGGGATGCCCTGCAGCTGGAGCAGGGTGGTGGCGTTCTGCGTGCCGCCGATGTCTCCCGCGAAAGCCCCGCTCACCTCGAAAGCGGAGCGCGCCTGGAGGGCGGGCACCAGATCCGCATCCGGCGAAAGCGCGTTGCCGGCGACGACGACATGCAGCTTGAGGTTCGGCTGGGCCAGCAGCGTGGTGGCCACGGCGGGCATCGGTGGCGCCCCCAGCAGCACCGCGTAAAGACCGGAATTGACCGACACGGTCTGGTTCCCGGAGGTCCAGAGCTCGACCCCGGCACCATCCAGGATCGAGAACACGAAGGCCCGTGTTCCGGTGACGGGCAGGCCCGCCTCCGTCAGGCGCCCCTGGTAGGCCAGTACGGGCGGGGGTGGGGCCGGCGGGATTGGCGGCGCCTGTGCCACCAAGGCCGGGCCCGCGAGGAAGGCAAGGGCCAGGAGGCGGGAATTCAGGGGGTGTCGCATGGGGACTCCAGAAAGAGGGGGGGTCGCGGATGTCGATCAGCGATCGGTGGGCACGCCGCTGGGGTAGAACCCGTGGCGAGCACGGGTGCCGTCGTTCACATCCCTGGCCGTCAGGATCGAAATGCCCTCCCTCACCACGGCCTGGTTCTCATAGACGCCCCCGGTCTGACGCCCGCCGGCCGCCTGCACCAGGTCGTCGCGAAGCTGGCCCGGCGTCAGCGCCTGGGCCACCGTGAGGCTGAAGGGCGCCTCGTGGCCGAGCGTCCCTGCCTGGCCCCGGAGGCTGAGACCGGTGTAGGCCGAGGGCAGCACATTCGTCCCCACCACCACGGGGAGTTGCAGCGTGCTCGCTCCGGCCGGCACGGTTCCACTGACGACCACGCCGGCGGGGAACCCGACGCCCGTGATGGCGACGGCCGACGAGAACCCGTTCAGGCGCGACAGGGTGAGGGTGATGAAACCGCTGCCGCCCGCGGGGATCTGAAGGCTCCCAGGCACCACCTGGAGGCTGAAGTCCGCGGCGGCCGGCGGCACGGGTGTGCTTCCTCCGCCCCCGCCGCCACCGCCACAGGCGAGAAGGCAGGAGACGAGGACAACCGAGGGGAGTTGCAGGGAGGCCTGGAATCGTCGGTTCATGACACACCTTGGGAATGGGAGTCAGAGTGCAGTCCGGCCCCGACCCACCCCAGACACGCTTCCGGGAAATGGCCTGGGCCACTCCTGCTTGCGGAGCGGCCTCATCTCCAGAGCGCCGTCCGGAACAGGAGAATCCGATCCCCCACCTCCACCCAGCCCGCCAGGAGGCCTCCAGGTCCAGGCTGGGCGACGAGGCGTTGAATCGTCTTCCCGGCGGTGCCGGAGAGGATCGTGGACGAGGTCCAGGCGGTGCCATCCCAGCGGGAGAATCCGATGCCCTCATAGGCACCGGCCGACCCGCGCTGGATCCAAAGCAGGACTGGGCGGCCCGAAGCATCCCGAGCCCCCACCAGCCCTTCGGTCCGCGTGGCGGCCGGCAGGAGCGTCCGGGCCGCGCCCGGCGAGAGGCCGGACAAGGGTGCCACCCAGAGGCCCTCGGGGCCCGTTCCGGCCATCCACCCGGCCCCGTCGGCTTCGCGGAAAGCCGCCAGACTGGTGGCCGGAAGGGGCAGGTTCACCTTCTCGCCCACCGTCCACGCCCCCGAGGCCGAGCGGCTGCGGGGCCAGGCCTGTCGTCGGGGATCCCCCTCCCCCGCCACACCGTAGAGAAGCCAGGTCTCCAGGCGGCCGTCCGCGGCCAGGCTCCAGACCGGGGGATGCCCAGTCGGCAGGGCCTGCTGGGAAAGGGGCTGCCATCCCCCGATCCCGGTCGCGGTGCTGGTGCCGAGGGCATAGTCCACGGCCTCGTTGTCCACCCAGGCATCGTCGCCGGTGGAGAAATCGAGGGTGTAGGCTCCCCGCCCATCGCCCACCAGGTCATGGATGAACTGCCGGGAGTACATGTTCAGGTGGTGGGAATGCGGGGCGCCCCACGCCCCGCCCGCCTCGAGGCGGGCGACCTGGACGATGTTGAAATCCACCCCCAGGCTGGCGTCCGTCCGGAGGACCGACCAGGCGGCAAGGGCGCTGCCATCGGCGCCGGTGGCCAGGTGCAGGTCCGAGGGGTTCTTCAAATCCACCGCCAGGGCCGTCGTCCGGGTGCCGAATGGCGAGCCCGCCCCCAGATCCACGGACACCGTCCGCATCAGCGTGGTCGTGCTGCGGGGCACGGCCTCGAGCCAGGCGACGAACCCCTTCCCCCGGGCATCGAGGGCGGCCACGGGCGTCTGGAAGCGGTTGCTGCCGCTGGTCACATCCATGACCTGGGGGGTTTCCCAGATGCCGTCGGCGCGCAGGCGGGCGGCCACCTGCTCCCAGTAGGGCGTGCCCCCCGCATCTGTGCCCGTCCGCGTCCAGGCCGCGAAGACACCGCCCTTCCCATCCCCCGCCAGTAGGGCCCCATCCTGGTACCCCGAGTCGGCAAGGCTCACGGGCGCCTGCCAGGAGGGCACCGCCGGAAGGGCGGGCCCCTTGGACACAGCATCAGCGCCACCTCCGCCGCCACCGCCACCGCAAGCGGCGAGGAAGCAGAGAAGCGCGCCCAACAGATGACGGTGGTGCATGAGGCCCCCATAGGTAGCAGCCGTGCGGGAGGATGCGGATTCCCAGGGGACTCCGCACCGGCGGCGGTCGCCGCGCGATCTCAGGCTCGGAGGTGGGGGCACCGCCCCCCAGGCCCACTTTCCCGAAAGGGGTTGGGCCAGTCCGCGGCGAGGGCCCGGTCAGGGGTGGCCCAGCCGCTTTCCGAAGGGCGTACCTGGGGCGCGCGAAACCAGGACGCGAGCCTTGCCCCTGGCCCCTGGCTCTCCGTAGGGGCCACCCGGTCCCGCCAGTCCTCTTCCCACCCCCCTCCCAGGAGTCCTCCATGGTCGTGATCATCGTGCTCGTCGTCCTTGCCGCCCTGGTCCTGCCGTTCATCGGCGGCCACATCACCCAGTCCAACCGGACGCCAGGGGACACCCCCGTGGGCACCCCCTCGGATTCAAGCGATTGCAGCGTGCTCTGCGCCGAGTGGGACCAGCGGCGGCTGGAGCGCTGCCAGGCTGAAGCCGCCGCGGCCGCAGCCCAGCGCACCGTGGACAACCTCCGCTCCGATCTTGCGGTCGCCACGGGCGTGGCGATCGTCCTGGCCGCCTCGGCGGCCGCGGCCACCCTCATCCCGGTGATCGGCTATGCCGTCGCCGCCGTGCTGGCCGTGGCCGCGGGGGCCGCCCTGCTCGCCGCCGAGTTCATCCTCGGAGAGCTGGCCGCGGCGGGGAGCACCTTGACGCATGCGGAACAGCGGGCCGCAGCGGCCCGCCAAGCCGAGGCCGACGCCCGCACGCGGCTCATCCAGACCTGCGGCGACAAGGCCAACGCCTGCCTGTCCCGCCCCGGTCCCTGCTGACCGGGCCTTTCAAGAAGGCGGCTAGGAACCGAGGTGAAGGCCCGCAAATTCCGGATGGATGCCGAGGTGGCGATTGCGCGTCAGGGCCCGGTTCCACAGCCCACTGGCCTGTTCCAGGATCGGGGCCCTCTGATCGGCGGGGGCGAGCCCGGCCTCCAGGCGCAGCAGCGCCGCCTCCAGGGCGAACAGGAGCGTCTGATCGGCCTGCACCTTCCGGAAGCGGTCCAGCGCCGCCCGGGCCGCCTCGAGGGGCCTCGGAGAAGCCGGCCCCCGGGCCAGGCGCCACCGGGCCTCCTCCAGGCAGGTGAAGGCGGTCTCCGCGTAGGCCTGCACATTCGAGGGGTTCTCTTTCTCCATGCCCAGGAACTGTTTGCGCGCTTCCGCGAAAGCCGCGGACGGATCCACGCCCGCCTGGAGCTGCAGCCGGGCCTTCAGCCGCCAGGCCGATCCCGACTGGAAGGGCAGCGGGGTGTGGAATTGCTTCTCCACCGACTGGCAGTCCTGGATGAGGCGGTCGCAGGCCTCCAGCTGCCCCTCCCGCGGGCCCGCCTGCACTTGGAGCAACCGGAGGTCCAGCCGGTTCCGCTGGGCCTCGATGTACTTGGGCTGGCTCCCCTCGTTCCACTGGGCCGCTTTCTCAAGGTAGGGCCGGATGTCCCCCTTGAGGTTCCGGACCAGCTGGGCGGCCTGGATGGCCGCCGCCGTGGCGTTGATGCGCATGATCTGATCCGTCGGGGCCAGGCTGACGCCCTGGGCGTTGTCCTCCATGATCCGCTGGAGGGTTCCCGTAGGATCTTCCCCAGCCCCGTACTGCGCCTTGGCCAGTTCCACCAGGCAATCCGCCCGGATCCCCTTCGCATTCGCCGCGGCCCCGAGGCGGATGGCCCGTTCCGCGTACTGGATGCCCCGCTGGGCGGCCGCCCGGGCATCGAGCCCGCGGGTGTTCAGATACAGGCTCTCGGGTTGAGCCAGCAGGGCCCCCGTATAGGGAAGCCGCCAATCCTGCGGGGAGAGCTTCAGGGCCGACTCCACGGCCTGATAGCCCAGCTCGAAGCTGTTCCCGGGGTCCTCGCCGGCGGCGACCTTGGCGTAGCAGTAGCTGTAGTACGCATTGGCCAGATGGCGGTAGAGGTCCGTCTGCAGGGGGTACCGGATGACAGCCTGGCGCAGCAGCTCCAGGGCGGCGGTGTCCTCCTGGACGCCGCTCTGCCCCACATCCTTTTTCGACATGCTGAGGCGCTGCCACAGGACCGCCTCGATGACGGCCAGCCGGCCTTCGTCTCCATGCAGGGCCTTGGCCTCCTCGAACCAGGTCCGGGCCTGGGCCAATGTCTCGGCCGTCGGAGCGCCGAGCGATCTCTGGTGGCTGGCCATCAGAAGGCTGCACTGCACCAGGGCCTCGGCCACCCTGGGATCGCTCCGGGCGATCAGGCGGGCCGCTTCCAGCGCGCGGGCCGCGGCCTGAAGGGCCCCCATGGCCTCCTGGTGGGCGTGCTTCACATACAACAGCTCCCGCTTCTCGACCAGGATCCGGGCTTCCAGGAACAAGCCTTCGGCCTGTTCCACCGGGGAGGCCTGGGCATCCTTGGCATGCTGGAGCGCCTCCTCCAGGCGGCCCTCCAGCAGGTCCACCTGCCCCAGAAGGGTGTGGGTGCGCTCGGGCATCGCGGCCGCCTGGGCCCGGATGGCGGCCACGGAGGGTTTCAGCAGTTCCTCCCGGAGGGCTTCCAGGCGGGCCTGCCGGATTCCGGGGTCAGGAATGGTCCGGGCCTGCTTGAGGCCCTGATCGTAGAGTTCGGCCAGGACGAGGCCATAGACCAGCTCGCTCTCCTGGGTCCTGAAACCGAGCGAGCGGGCCCTTTCCAGCTGGACCCGGGCCTCGGGCCATTCCTCCAGGAGCTGGTGACCTCGGCCCAGGGCATAGGCCCGGGGCGCCTCGGCGCGGGTCCCATCCACCGCGAGGACGGCCATCTTCCGGCGGATGGCCTGAATGACGGGCCGCAGATCATGGGCCGGCAGCAGGTACTCCCGCTTCAGCACGCTTTCCATGGCGGCCGCTTCCGCGCCGAGCCGGGCGTTCTCCAGCGCAATCAAGCCCGCCCGCCGGGAGGCGACCAGGGTATAGCCCAGGCCCAGCAGGAGCAGAGCCACCGCCCCCGCGAGGACGCGGGCCGTCATGCGGTTCCGCCGGGACCAGCGGTTCACTTGATCCAGGAGCCCCACCCGGGTCGCCTGGATGGGCTCGCCTCGGCTGGCCCGCTCCAGGTCCTCGGCCAGGGCCTCGGCGGTGGCGTAGCGCCGCGAGGGATCCTTCTCCATGGCCTTGGCGATGATGATGGCCAGATCTTTGGGAAGACCGGGCACCTGGGCCCGGAGGGAGCGCGGCTCCTCCTCCAGGACCCGGCGCAGCAGGTCCCCGGGATGGAGGTCCCCTTCCGGGGTGGCGGCCCGCAGGTCACGGGTGCTCGGGGCGGATGCCGTGGGACCCGGCGTGGTCCTGAAGGGCGGATGGCCCGTGAGCACGGCGTAGAGCGTGGCGCCCAGTCCGTAGATGTCTGCGCGGAAATCCACGGGCGCGACCCCCGTCACCTGCTCCGGGGCCATGAAATCCACCGTGCCCATCATCAGGCCCGAGCGGGTGAGCCCGCCCTCCTCGTCCCGGGCCAGGCCAAAGTCCGACAGGCGCGCCTGGGGCCCTTCCTCCGTGTCCTCGACAAGGATGTTGGCCGGCTTCACATCCCGATGGATCAGGCCCATGCGGTGGGCCGCGCCCAGGCCGCGGGCGGCCTGGGCCGCGAGCACGACCTTGGTCCGCCAGTCGTCGCTGGCGTGGAGGTCCGCGAAGGTCCGCCCCTCCACCAGCTGGAGGAGGATGCAGGGGCGCCCTTCCAGCGTGCCCGTGTCGTGTACGCGCACCACATTCGGATGCTCCACCCGGGCCTGGAGGCGCGCTTCCAGCAGCAGCCGGTCGGCCTCCTTCAGGTCGCTGCTGCGCACGAACTTCACCGCCACGGGGCGCTCCAGGCCTGCATCCCAGGCCCGGTGGACCTCGCCCATGCCGCCGGTGCCCAGCAGGCCCTTCAGGGTGATGCGCCCATCCAGGGAACTCAGCAGCAGGCTCATCGGTCTTCTCCCAGCGCTCGACCCTCTCCCAGCGCGGCGCGCATCCGGAGGGCCACCTCCTCCAGGTCGGATTCGGGATAGTTCGAGAAGCCCAGGCGCAGGGCCTGCACCGGACCGCCATCGAACGCGAACCGCCGTCCGGGCTGGAAGGCCACGCCGTGCTCGAGGGCCCGGGCCGCCCAGCGGTCCACATCCACCCCTTCAGCCACCCGGGCCCACAAGGCCAGCCCCCCTTCGGGCACCTGGAAGGTCAGCTCCCCGCCCAGGGCGCGATCCAGCGCACGGCACAGGACATCGCGGCGGATCCGGTAGGTCTGCTGCATGCGGTTGAGATGGCGATGGATGGCCCCGTCGTCCAGCAGCTCGGCAAAGGCCCGCTCCAGCACCATGTCCCCCTGGCGGTCGAGGGCCTGCCGCAGGGCGCGCATGCGGGCGACAAGCGGAGCCGGTCCGTGCACGAAACCCAGGCGCAGGTTGGGGCTGAAGATCTTGCTGAGGGTGCCGACATGGATCACCACCCCGGCGCGGTCCTCGGCCGCCAGGGGGGCCCGCGGACGGCCCTCGAAGAGGAACTCGCTGTCCTGGTCGTTCTCGATGACGGCGAACCGATGGGCCTGGGCCATGGCCATGAGGCGGGCGCGTCGCTCGGCCGACAGAGCCACCAGGGTGGGGTACTGGCGCAGCGGCGTGACGAAGACGGCCCGCAGGCGCTCGGATTCCGCCAACTGCGCCAGGGCGCCGACGCGCATCCCCTCGGCATCCACCGGCACCGGAAGGCAGCGCGCCCCGCCCCGGGCGAACGCCTCCCAGACGCCGGGGTGGCCCAGGGCCTCGACCGCCACGGCCTCGCCGGCCGAGATCAGGGCCTGCCCCACCAGGAACAGGGCCATCTGGCTGCCGCGGGTGACCAGGATGTTTTCCGGGGAGGCGGCGATGCCCCGGGATTCGCTGAGCATCCGTGCCAGCGACTGGCGCAGCATGGGGTGACCCTGCGGATCCTCCAGTTCCAGGTTCTGCTGACGGTTCAGGACCAGGGCCCGGCGGTAGGCCCGGGCCAGCTCCGCGCCAGGCAGCAGGCGGGGATCCGGAAGGCCGCTGGCGACCTTCAGCAGGCCCGGCGAACCCTTGGGAGCCTCTTCCAGCCGCCCCGATGCCAGATCGAAGCCCATGGTGATCCCCTCGGGAACCGTCCCCGTCGAAGGAGGCTGCCCAGGCAGCCGGGTCGGGGGGTCTGGCGCCACGACACTGCCCTCCCCCGGCGTGGAGACCACCCAACCCTCCGCCTGCAGCTCCCGGTAGGCGGCCATCACAGTGTTGCGACTCACCCCCAACCGCTCACCAAGGGTCCGGTAGCCCGGCAGGCCATCCCCGGGATGGAGGCGTCCGCGGTGGATCTCCTGCATGAGGGAGTGGGCGATCTGCAGATAGACCGGCTCCCGGCTCTGGGGATCGAGAAATACGGTGGGCGTCCTAGCGCTCAGGGCTGGCTCCGGGTGGGGGGACCAGTCTACGGGGGATCCGCAACATCCGGCAATTGCAGGTGGCCCAACCGGCTTCTCGGAAGCGCACCTCCTCCCTCCTCCGGCTCCTCCCGAAGCTGAAGAACCCCTTCCGGAGGATGTCCATGCGCACCGCCCCCGCCCGAACCCACCTCGGCGCCCTGAGCCTCCTGCTCTCGGGCGTACTGTCTTTCGTGATCACCGCCTGCGGGGGAGGTGGGGGATCCAATCCTCCCGCTCCTCCGGCGCCCCCAGCCGCCACGGCCACCCTCACGGCCCTGTCCCTCAGCCCGAACAGCCCCTCCCTCACCCTCGGCGCCACCCGGCAGATGACGGCGACGGGCGCCTATTCCGATGGCACGACCAGGGATCTGACGGCCACCGTCACCTGGTCCAGCGCCACCCCGGCTGTCGTCTCCGTGAACAGTTCCGGGCTGGCGACGGCCGTCGCCGCCGGCACCGCCACCCTGACCGCCACCTCCGGAGCCGTGACGGCCCAAACCCAGGTCTCCGTCACCTCAGCGACCCTCACGGCCCTGTCCCTCAGCCCGAACGCCCC